>NZ_CP039543.1:2737347-3074695 GCF_013085545.1 Oceanidesulfovibrio marinus | reverse complement strand
CCCACGAGTCCGAGGTGGAGCTCTACCTCGAAATGGCCTGCCGCCGCGACACCGTCACGGCCACCTTTGGCGACCTGATGAAGGTCCCCGGAGCCGGCGGCTCCTGCCTCAAGACGGCCCAGGCCGAAGGCGCCCACGTGGAGATCGTCTACTCCCCGTTCGACGCCCTGGCCCTGGCGCGCAAGTATCCGGACAAGAAGGTCGTGTTCCTCGGCATCGGCTTCGAGACCACGGCGCCCACCATCGCCGCCACGATCAAGATGGCCCGCGAACAGAAGATCGATAACTTCCTCGTCCTCAGCTTCCACAAGCTCGTGCCCCCGGCCCTCCGGGCTTTGCTCGATGATCCCGAGATCGGCGTGGACGGCTTCCTCCTGCCCGGTCATGTCTCCACCATCATCGGTCTGGAGCCGTACCGCTTCCTGGCCGATGACTACGGCATCCCCGGCGCCGTGGCCGGTTTCGATCCCCTGGACGTGCTCAAGGGGCTGCTGGCCATCGTGCGCATGAAGAACGAGGGCAAGCCGGCCGTGACCAACGAGTACCGCCGCGCCGTGTCCGACCAGGGCAACCCCACCGCCGTGGCGATCATGGAAGAGGTCTTCGAGCCGGCCGACGCCCTGTGGCGCGGCATTGGCTCCATCCCAGGCTCCGGCCTCGTGTTCCGCGAGGATTGGAAGGACTTCGACGCCGCGGCCGTTCTGGGCCTGGAGCAAAAGCCGGCCAAGCCCCTGCCGGGCTGCAAATGCGGCGACGTGCTCAAAGGCAAGATCCGCCCCGACGAATGCCCCCTGTTCAAGAAGCGCTGCACCCCGGCCACGCCGGTGGGCCCCTGCATGGTCTCTACCGAGGGGAGCTGCGCCGCCTACTTCAAATACCATATCGAGAGCTGATCCATGGACAAGCTCCTGCTGGACGCTGGCAGCGGCGGCCTGGCCTCGCACAGGCTGGTGGCCGACCTCTTCCTCAAGTATTTCGACAACCCCGTGCTCGCGGCCATGAACGACGCCGCCTTCCTGGAGGGCGACCCTCAGGGCAGGCCCATGGCCATGTCCACCGATTCCTACACCGTCGACCCGCCCGAGTTTCCCGGCGGTAACATCGGCTCCCTGGCCATCCACGGCACGGTCAACGATGTGGCCATGCTCGGGGCCGAACCGCGCTGGCTCACCTGCGCCTTCATTCTGGAGGAGGGCCTGGACATGGCCTTTCTGGAGCGCGTGGTCCAGGCCATGGGCAAGGCCGCGGCGGACGCCGGCGTGATCATCGCGGCCGGCGACACCAAGGTGGTGCCCCGCGGCGCCGTGGACAAGATCTTCATCAACACCACGGGCGTTGGCCCGATACTGGTGGACCCCGCGCCCATGGGCCACCGCGCCGCCCCAGGCGACGCCGTGCTGCTCTCCGGCTCGGTGGGCGACCACGGCCTGACGGTTCTCGGCCGGCGCGAGGGCCTCTCGTTTGAGGCCGACGTGCAAAGCGACTCCGCAGCGCTGAACCGCGTGGTCAAGGACTTGGTCACCGAGCTGCCAGAGGTCCACGTGCTGCGCGACCCCACCCGCGGCGGCCTGGCCACCACGCTCAACGAGATCGCCGGCCAGTCCTCCACCGTTGTCCGCGTGGAGGAGAAGGACATCCCCATCTCACCGGCCGTCGTGGCCGGCTGCTCGTTCCTGGGCCTCGATCCCTTGTACCTCGCCAACGAGGGCAAGCTGCTCTGCTTCCTGCCCGAGGAGCACTGCGACAAGGCGCTGGAGATCATGCGCCGGCACGAGGTGGGCCAGGGCGCTGTGCGCATAGGCAGCGTGATCGATCCCAAGGAGGCGACCTACGGCCGCGCCGGCCAGGTGGTGCTCACCACCAATCTCGGCGGGTCGCGTCTGCTCTCCATGCTCGAAGGCGAGCAGCTGCCGCGCATCTGCTAGGGCGGTTTCCGGGGGGAGACGCCGTCATATTTGCGGATGCCGCGCGGGCGGAGCCCGGCCTCGCGCCGCCGTCCCGTGGAGTCCCGATGCGTTAGCCGGCGACGCGGCAGGCCGTGATTCCACATGGGAGCGCGCCATCGCAGACGCTTTCGTTATCCTGTGCTTGCCCGTACGCGCATTGGCGCATAGAATCGGAAAACCGTCATTGCTCTGTGACGTTGCTGGTCGCAATCCTACCTTTGTGGAAGGCTACGCGGCCTCTGCGTCTGCGCCGGTAGGAGATTCGCGAGCCGATCATGACGATGTCCCACGATAGCACGGAGTACCCCATCAGCGTCGACCAGCTGTGCGTGGGGGTGTTCATCCGCCTGGAGGATTCCGATGCCACGGCGCCGCTCCTCTGGCGGCAAGGCTTCAAGATCACGAGCGAAAAGCAGATAGAGAAGCTGAAGAACATCGGCCTGACCGAGGTCATCGCCGTACTCAACAAGAGCGACCGTTTCCCTCTGCCAGCTGATCCCGGACCGCGGCCGGAGCCCCAACCCGCAAAAAAAGAAGCCTTCAAGACCCCGGTCTCCAGGGAGCTTTTCTCCCTCAAGGAAGAGACCTTGCGGCGCAACAAGGAACGGCGCGAGCGGTTCAAGCGTTGCGAGACGCAGTACGACGCCTCTGTCTCCCGCGTGGCCCAGCTCCTGCGCCAGGTCTCGGCCAAGAGCGAGGACGCGGCCAAGGAAGCATCCGGCGTGGTCAGCGCCATGGTGGACACCTTCCTGGCCGACCGCGACGTGCTCGTGAACCTCATCAACAGCCAGCCCACCGAGGAGCTGCGGCACTACCACGCGCTCAACGTCTGCGTGCTTTCCCTGATGATGGGCAAGGAGCTGCAGCTTTCCGGAGAGCACATGCACGCCCTGGGCATGGGCGCGCTGCTGCACGACGTGGGCAAGGGCCGCATGCCCGTGTCTCAGCTCTCCCGCGGCCGCGCCACGGTGATGAAGCACGCCGTGGAGAAGTACTACCAGCAGCACCCGGCCCTTGGTGCGAAGATCGCCCAGGATCTGCCGCTTTTCCCGCCGCAGGGCGTGCCGGTCATCCTGCACCACCACGAGGCCATGGACGGCAGCGGTTTTCCGCAGGGGCTGGCCGGCGACCAGATATCCTCCCTGGCGCGCGTCGTGACCATCGCCGATATCTATGACAACCTCTGCAACATCGGCATTTCGGAAGAAGACGAGTCGCCGCTGACCCCGCACGAGGCGCTCAAGCACATCTACAACAAGCGCCGCAACGCCGTGGACAGCCGGATGCTCTCGGTCTTTGTCCGCTGCATCGGCGTCTACCCGCCGGGCACGGTGGTGCAGCTCTCCAACGGCCTGGTCGGCATGGTCGTGTCCATCAACCCGCTCAAGTCCTCGCGGCCGGCGGTCATGGTCTACCACGCGGAGATTCCCAAGAAGGAAGCGCTCATCGTGGATCTGCGCATCGAGGAAGAGCTGCTCATCGACAAGACCATCCGGCCGGAAGAGCTGCCGCGCGAGATCTTCAAGTATCTGAGCCCGAGCCGGAAGATCGGCTACTACGCCGACTCCGTGGCCGCGAGCTGACCATGTCCCGGCAGCGCGTCGCCCTCAGCGTCGTCATCCCCAACCACAACTATGCCGCCTTTCTGCCCGATATCCTGGGCGATCTCTCGCGCCAGCACGGCGGCCTGAGCGAAGTGGAGATCATCGTGGCCGACGATGCGAGCAGCGATTGCTCGGCCCAGCTTGCCGCCACCTTGCTGAAGTCCATGGACGCGGCCGTGGCCGAGGTCGTCTGTCTGCCCAGAAAAGGCAGGCCCGGCCTGGTGCGCAACGCCGGCCTGGCGCGCGCTCGGGGTGATCTGCTCCTGTGCGTGGACGCCGACGACCGGCTGGAGCCCACATTTCTGTCCGCGCTGCGAAATGCCCTGGAGGGCAATCCGGAGGCCGACCTGGCCTACTGCGACTACATCCACGAGGAGCAGGACGAGCGTTGCACGGTGCGCTTTCCCGAGTATGACGAGAACCTGCTGCGCATGCAGAACATCCTGCCGCCGGCGGCGCTGATGCGGCGCAGCCTGTGGGAGCGGCTGTCCGGGTACCGCGCGGACACGGCGTATGAGGACTGGGAGCTGTGGGTGCAGTGCGCCGAGGCCGGGTTCCGGCCCGTGCGCGTGGCCGAACCATTGCTTATCCACCGCGTGCACGGGCAGAACTACTCGAACCGGGCCGTGCTGGACGACAACGCGGCCAAGGCGGCCATCGTGCTGGCCCATCCGCAGTTCTTTCCTATGGCGACGCGAACCTGGGCGCGCGGGGTGAACAATGGCGTACCCTGGGCCCTGGCCGCGCCGCGGGGCATCATCCCCGATGCGGAGCTGGTGGATAGGCTGCGTAAGGCAGCGCGCTCCACACGGTAAGCCACGGGCTCCAATGCGATGATCCATGCGGTGGCGGCTGCCGCCGCTTCCTCCCTATAAGCTGTCGGTCGTCTCCGGTCCGCGCGTCCATACGCCAAGGTTTTGCGCCCGGCTGTGGACATATCCACGGCCCTCATCCTATCTTCGGTACATCATGCCCGAATCTCTCGCCGCGATCATAGCCACTCTGCGTCTGGCAGTGCGCGAAAGCGCCGCCACGGGCAAGCGCCTGGCCGAGCAGGTCCAGCCCCTGGTGGAGCAGGCGTTCTCCCTGCTCGACGAGACGCCGGTCGGGCCGGACCGCGTCATCCTTTCCGGCGGGCTGGCCAACGCCCTGGCGGACATCGCTCTGCGCGCGCAGACCACGCGCTTCATGGGCCAGGTCATGGCGCGGCTTCTGACTTTGGGGCCTCTGGGCGAGATCCTCTGCCTGCGGGTGCTGCGCGAGTCCTCCATGACCATGGACAAGCTCGCCGCCGTGCTGGCCGAGTGCGAGGAGCACCAGAAGCTTGCCCTGGCCAACCGCTTCTTCTGCAATCCCAGGGATATGGATCGCAAGCGGCTGGAGTGGGCCGTGTCCACGGCGCGGCGCATCCAGGCCGATGACCCGGAGGAGGCCCTTGTTTTCCTTGATCGGCTGGAAGCCCGCGGCGGCGTGCTTGCAGATCCCACCCAGCGGGAGCTGATGCGCAGCCGCTTCGGCATCTGGGTCCACGAGCTGTTGCGCATGGAGCTGGACGACGAGCAGTTGGCGTACATGGCGCGCATTGTGGGCCTGCTCGGCGTTCCCAGTCTGGCGCGGGAACTGGCCCGGAAGCTCGATACGGCGCAGGCGTTCGCAACCATGGAGGCCGTGCTGACCGGCATAGGCAGGGCTGGCGCGCCCCGCTCCGAAGAGCTTGTGCAGGCCATCCGTCCCTTCCTCACCCACATCAAGGCGCCTGTGCGCAGCGCGGCTATGGAGGCGCTGCGGAATCTGCGCGCCGGCGAGGTCCTGGCCGGGGAGGATGGCCCCCTGAGCGGGCAGGACCAGGGGGCGCGGTGCCTTGCGCTGACCCATCTTTCCGCCGACGAGTTCATGGCCGCGCTCTCCCGGCTCGACCCCGGCGACAGGCAGGAGGCGCTGCTCCGGCTCACGGCGCTGGTCCGCCGGCTGGATTCGGCGTGGCTGGATGCCACGGTGGAACAGCTGGCCGATGCAAAGGGCGAGGACGACACCGCCATGGAACTGGTGCTGCGGGCATTTCGCGACTTCACGGCGGCGCAGCCTCCTTTCCGGCCGCAGCCGGCCAACCTGGGCAAGCCCGCGGTTTTGGCCGGAGCCGAGCCTGCCGTGGTCTTGGAGAGCCCGGGCCAGCCCGGACAGCAGGGCGCGGCCACATCGGCGGCCGGGTCTCCTGGTCTGGTCTCGGACCGCAAGATCAAGGATGCCAGGATAAGCGGCGTGGATCAGTTCGGGGCCAACATCGCGGCCGCTGCGTACAAGAACGCGACCATCGAGGCGAGTGTCTTTGCCCGTGCGCGGCTGGAAACCACCCGTTTCATCGGCTGCGCCTTCAAGGATGTGGACTTCACCGGAGCCAGACTGACCACCGTGAGCTTCATGGACTGCACATTCACGGGCTGCGTGTTCGACGCTGCGGCGCTGGAGGCCGTCTCGTTCCGCAACTGCCGGCTGGCGCGGACCCGTTTCTGCGAGGCCAGAGCCAAGCGGATACGGCTCGTGCAGTGCAGCGTGGCGGGCTGCGATTTCGGCGGCGCCATCCTGGATGGTCTGGAGGCGGAGAGCACGGAGCTTGCCGGCTGCCACTTCGGCGCGGCGTCGCTCCTGGCATCGGAGCTTTCCGGCGTGGAGATGACGGAGTGCGTGTTCGAGGCCGCGCTGGTGCTGGGCCTGGGGATGCGGGACGTGCGCGTGGCGGGCTGCTCCTTTGCCGACAACCGCTTCCACAACATCCGGGGCGGGGAGCCCTCCTTCCGTGAGGAAGAGGAACGCACTCGCCGCGCCGCCGTGGAGTGGACGCTGGGGATCATCACCATGGAGCAGCCGGCCCCGGCCCTTTCCAGCACGGAAGGGCAGCAGTTCCTGACCGGGCTGCTGTGGCGCTGGTTTTACGAGAAAGACGCGCGCAGGCGCCTCCTTGCCTGCCGGTCCATGAACCGCAGGCGACGGTTGTGGGCTACGGCCATGCAGCACGGCGACGCGCCGGATCTTTTGTCGCTGATCACGGCGGCGGTGGAGTCGCCCCAGGTGCCGGGCGCAGCGCTGCCGCCGTTGGCGTGCGCCATTACCAGTCATACGCCGTGCCGGAACGATCTTACGCTGGTGGAGCGGTACGGCCTGAGCCGGCCGGACCGCGGCGCGGAATCGACCCTGCGGCTGGAGGCGCTTTACGCCATCGGCTCCACCGGCACCATTGCCCAGGGCCGCTCCTCGGACCTCGATCTCTGGGTCTGTTACGACACGCAGGCATTCTCGCCGCTGCACGCGCGGGCGCTCAAGGCCAAGCTGACGGCCATCGAGAAGTGGGCGCGGCAGACATTCGGCAAGGAGGTCCACTTCTTCCTCATGGATCTGGAAGCCATCCACGCCAACGACTTCGGCTTCTCGGACGAGGAGAGCGCGGGCTCCACCCAGGCGTTGCTGCTCAAGGAAGAGTTCTACCGCACGGCCATACTCCTGGCCGGACGGCCGCCGGCGTGGTGGGCTGCGCCGCCCAGGCTGAGCCGGCAGCAGTACGCCGGGTTCCTCGCCACGTTGCGGGAGGCCGTATCCCTGCGCGGGGTGGACTTCCTGGACCTCGGTGTGATGGAGGCCATCCCGCGGGACGAATACTTTGGCGCGGCGCTCTGGCAGATCGTCAAGGCGCTGAAAAGCCCGTTCAAGTCCATCCTCAAGATCGCGCTGCTGGACAAGTACTCCACGGGTGACGCCGGGCAGACGCTGCTCTGCGAGTCCATCAAGGAGGCGCTGTTCGAAGGCCGCCGCGACCTCTGGGACGTGGACCCCTACGCCGTGATGTTCCGCGAGGTGTTCGAGCACTTCCACGGCCTGGGCAACGAGGAGGCGTGCGACCTGCTGCGTCTCGCCTTCAACAAGAAGACCGGCCTGACCCTGGCCTCGGCCGCGTCGGACGGAGCCTTTGCCATGCGCGGTTACAGCTTTATGGAGTACTTTTTCCCGTACAGCGAGGCGCAGATCGTCGGGCAGCTGGAGCGCCGCGCCAAGGAGGCGGAGGCAGAGGATGAGGAGAGCTTTGCCGCGCTGGTGGCCGTGGGCGACCGCATCCTGCGCTTCATGCTGAGCACCTACGCCGCGGTGCAGGAGCGATTGGCCGAAGCTGGCTCCGGTGTGCGCGTGAGCCCGGAGGATCTGACCAAGATGGGCCGGCGCATTGCCGCGCGGTTGACCCCTGGCCGGAACAAGATTCTGCCGCTGCCGTTCACGCAGATGCGGCCGGGCATGCTGACCGGGCTGGAGTTTGGGTGGCAGCGATCGGGCGCGAGCGGGTCCGTGTGGAGCGTGCGCGCAGAGTTCCCCATGCGGGAAGGCGCCAAGCCCGCGCCGGAGGTCTTGCGCCGCGAGGGCAGCCCGGAGGAACTGGCCGCCTGGCTGGTGGCCAACGAGATCTATGACCCTTCGGTGCCGCTCACGGCCCAGGCCCTGGAGCCGCCCTTGTCCATCCCGGACATGCAGGCCCTGCTCAAGGCCATGCGCGAGTTCTTCCCGGTGCCGGATATCTTCGACCCGCCCGTGGGCGAGGCGCTGCAGGAAGAACGGGCCACGAGAATCTTTGTCACCGTGAACCTGACCATACCGCGGGAGGTGAAGCAGGTCTCACGCATCGCCGTGGTCTGGTCCACCTCCTGGGGGCAGATGCTCTGCAAGGCGCGGCTGCCGGCCACGGAAAAGCTGCGCAGCGATCCATACACAGAGCTGGCCCGGGCCATGGGCATGCCCATGACCTCCAGGCCAGCCATTCTGTTCCATGCGCCGCACAAGTCACACTGCCCGGCCGTGCGGCTGCTGCCGGGTGTCAGCGCCAGCGCTCCATGAAGGAGGCGGCGCTTTCGCCGCCGCGGATGTGCTGGATGAGCGCCGAGCCGAAGACCACGGCGTCCAGGTGGTCGCCGAAGGCGTCGAGCTGCTCCGGGGACTTGATGCCGAAACCGAGGGCCAGGGGCAGGTCGAAAACTTCCCGCGCCTCGGCCAGCTTGCCGCGAACCTTGTCCGGCAAGGTGTCGCGTGCGCCGGTGATGCCCAGCACGCTGACCAGGTAGACAAAGCCGGAGGACACGGCCGCGTACTGCTCCATGCGCTCGCGCGGGGTGTTCAAGCCGATGAGCGCGATGAGGTCGATGCCTACCGCGTCCAGCTCGGCGCGGAACGCCGCCGCTTCCTCCAGGGGCACGTCCGGGATGATGATGCCGGCCACGCCGGCCCTGGCCGCGTCCTGGGCAAAGCGCTTCAGCCCATACTGGTAGAAGGGGTTCATGTAGCCCATGAGCACAATCTCTGCGCCGATGGCGTCGCGGTGCCTGGTGAGCTCCTGGATGATCCATTCGAGGCAGACGCCGGACTCGATGCAGGCAAGGGACGCCTGCTCCACCACCGGGCCGTCGGCCACAGGGTCGGAGAAGGGCACGCCAATCTCGATGACGTCTGCGCCGCCTTTGTCCAGCTCGGTGATCTCTTCCCAGAACCGCTCCTGGTCGGGGTAGCCGCCGGGCAGGAAGGGAATGAGGGCCTTGCGGCCCGCGTCGTTGGCCGCCTTGATGCGTTGTTGCAGTCGTGACTGAGCCATGGCTAGGCGACCTCCCCGCGTGCTGCGATGATTTCCTCGACGATTCCGAGATCCTTGTCGCCACGGCCGGACAGGTTGACCACCACGCGGCTGCCCGCCGGGATGGAGTCCCTGTTTTCAAGCACCCAGGCCAGGGCGTGGGAGGATTCCAGCGCCGGGATGATGCCTTCCTTGAGGCACAGGGTGTTGAAGGCCTCGATGGCCTGCTCGTCGTTGACCGAGGTGTAGGTGGCCCGGCCGGAGTCGTGCAGATGGGCGTGCTCCGGTCCCACGCCGGGGTAGTCCAGGCCGGGGGCCACGGAGTGGGAGGGCAGGATCTGTCCGTCTTTGGTCTGCAGCAGCAGGGTCAGCGCGCCGTGCAGCACGCCGGGCGTGCCCTTGTTGATGCTGGCCGAGTTGTAGCAGTCGGGCTCGCCGGTGCCGGCCGCCTCTACGCCCACGAGCTTCACGGACTCATCCTCGATGAAATCGTAGAACGCGCCGATGGCGTTGGAGCCGCCGCCCACGCAGGCGACCACGTAGTCCGGCAGCACGCCGGTCTGCTCCAGAGACTGCGCTTTGATCTCCTTGCCGATGACGGCCTGCAGGTCGCGCACCAGGGTGGGGAAGGGGTGCGGCCCGACCACGGAGCCCAGGCAGTAGTGCGTGGTCTCCTGCTCGGCAATCCAGTAGCGCAGGGCCGCGTTGGTGGCGTCCTTCAGGGTCTGGGTGCCGCTTTGTACGGGAATCACCTTGGCGCCCAAGAGCTCCATGCGCATCACGTTGTGGGCCTGGCGCTTTACGTCCGTTGCACCCATGAACACGAGGCACTGCAGGCCCATCATGGCCGCGGCCGTGGCCGTGGCCACGCCGTGCTGCCCGGCGCCGGTCTCGGCCAGCAGCACGGGCTTGCCCATGTACTTGGTCAGCAGGGCCTGGCCCATGGTGTTGTTCACCTTGTGCGCGCCGGTGTGGTTCAGGTCCTCGCGCTTCAGGAAGAGGTCGAAGCCGAGCTCCTGGGAGAGGTTGGGGCAGCGGTACAGGGGCGAGGGCCGGCCCACGTAGTCGCGCAGCAGCAGAGCCAGCTCGCTTTGGAACTCCTTGCTGACCATGATGGTGCGCATGGCCTCTTCCAGCTCGGTGAGCGGTGGTATGAGCAGCTCGGGAACAAACGTGCCCCCGAAGCGCCCGAAGTAGCTGGCCTTTTCAAAGGCCGTCTTCTGAATATCCATTATAATTCTCCACAACAGGATTGATTTGGGTTGCGCATCAGGCCATCCAGGGCGCTGCGCAGCGCCGTGAGCTTGGCGTGGTCCTTGATGCCGGGCGAGGCCTCCACCCCGGAGGAGAGGTCCACTCCGCAGGGGTCGCAGTTACACACAGCCTCGCAGATGTTGTGCGGCCCCAGGCCGCCGGCAAGGAACCACGTCTTCAGCGAGCACAGGCCCTTGAGCAGGCTGGCGTCGAAGGAGCGGCCGTGGCCGCCGCCGGATGCGCCGGCATCGAACAGAAAGAACCGGCTGCAGTCCTCGTACCGATGGAGATCGGTCTCCAACGCCTCGCGCGTGGGATATCGTTCCGGCCAGAAAGCACGCATGACGCGGTTTCTGCCCACCTTTTTGCAAAAGGCGGCGTCCTGGTCGCCGTGCAGCTGCGCCAGGTGCAGGCCGGCCTTGTCCATGATCCGTAATATCTCGTCCGGCGACTGGTCCACGAAGACCCCGACGCGCATGAGACGGTGGGTCTCGATGGCGCGCACCTGCTCCGGCGTCACATTGCGCCGGCTTGCCGGGTGGAAGATGAAGCCGATGAGCGACGCGCCGATGGCGCGGACCGCGTCCGCATCTTCCTGTCTCGTTACTCCGCAGACCTTGAGCATGACATCGCCGCACGTACTCATATTCAGACCTCCGAGGTGAGCGTGGCCAGGGCGCGTCCGGGGTCGCCGCCGCGCATGAGCGAGGTGCCCACGAGCACGGCGTCGAAGCCCAGGGAGCGCATCCGGGCGAGGTGTTCAGGAGCCTCCATGCCGCTTGCGCTGATCCACGTTTCGCCCGAATCCTTGCGGGATGCAAGCCGCTCGGAAATGGCGAGGTCCGTGGTCAGGCGGTCGAGATCGCGGTTGTTGACCTGAATGATGGTAGAATTAATTTCCTTGGCCATGTCCAGGTCGTTTTCGTCAAAAACTTCCACCACGCTGTCCAGGCCGTATGCGTCGGCCTGCTCTTTCATGGCGGCCAGGGCTGCGGCGTCCGGAAACATCCGCGCGATGAGCAACAGCGCGGAGGCCGGGGTGGCCGCGGTCTGGCGCACCTGGAGCGGGTGAACGAGGAAGTCCTTGCGCAAGAGCGGCAGGCCGGCCGCGGTCATGCGCTCCAGAAAGGCGATGTCGCCCTTGAAGTACTCGGTCTCCGTGAGCACGGAGATGGCCCCGGCGCCGGCTTCGGCATAGGCGCGGGCCACATCCTCGGGCTCCAGGTTCAGCGCGATGTCGCCTTTGGAAGGCGAGGCGCGCTTGTACTCGGCGATGACCGTGAGTCCGGGCGCGGTGAGCGCGTCCAGAAAGGACGGCCGGGGGCCTTCCAGCGGCGGCGGCAGCGTGCCAGCGTCGGCCATGCGGGTCAGCAGATCGACCTCGGGCTGCTTGGCGATGCGGAACTTGTCGAGCACTGGAGCCCCCTAGTCCGCGTACCGGCTTGCAACGCCCTGGCTGACGGCGGCGCGGGCCTTGTCAAAGCTCTCGGCCAGGCCGAGGTCGTCGTCCAGGATGTGCAGGGCCACGCCCAGGTTGAGCGCGACCATGTCCTGCATGGCCTGGGGACCTTTACCCGCGAGCAGGCCCTTCACGGTATCCACGGCCTCCTCCTTGCTGTGCACGGCCACGTCCTCCGGCGCGTGCTTGGGGAAGCCGAACTCGGCCGGGTCGAGCACCGTGTGCACGAGGTTGCCTCCGCCCACCCAGACTACCTCGGCCGGGCCGAAAGTAGTGAACTCGTCGAAGCGGCCCTCGGACGATCCGCCAGAGCCGCAGACCACGGCGGCGCGGGTGACGCCGGTGAGCAGCAGCACCTCGGCCATGAGGTCCAGCACCTGCGGCCGGGGCACACCGAGCAATTGGTGCGTGGGCCGGCCGGGGTTGAGCAGCGGCCCCAGCAGGTTGAACAGGGTGCGGATGGCGAGATCCTTGCGCACGGGCATGATGTACTTGAACGCCGGGTGGAAGTGCGGCGCGAAGAGGAAGGCGAACTTCTCCTTGGCCAGGGACTCGGCCACGGCCTCCGGGCTGTCGTGCATGGGCAGACCCAGGGCCTCCACGATGTCCGCGCTGCCGGAGTAGCTGGTGAGCGAGCGGTTGCCGTGCTTGACCACGGCGTAGCCCATGGCGGCCAGGTAGAAGGCCACCGTTGTGGAGCAGTTGAAGGAGTTGGAGTGGTCGCCGCCAGTGCCGCAGGTGTCGATGCGCTTGCCTTCGAGACCCTGCACCATGCGCGCCTCGGCCAGGGCGGCGTGCACCGCGGCGGCCACCTCCCGGGCGGTCTCGCCTTTGGCGCGCAGGCCCATGAGCATGGCTCCGGCCTGGGCCGGGGTCAGCTCGCCGGACAGCAGCATGGTGAAGGCCGAGGCGGCCTGGTCGTCGTCCAGGTCCTGCCCCTGGGCGAGCTGCTCCAGAATTTCGCTGAATGGATAGAGTATTGCCATGAGATTCCTCGCAAAATGGATATGAGCAGCGCTCTACAAGAGCTTGCTCGGGAAGTTGCTCAAGAGCTCGGGACCGTCCGGGGTGAGCACCGATTCCGGGTGGAACTGGACGCCGGCCCAGGGCCGGTCCTTGTAACGGATGCCCATGACCTCGCCCTCGGACGTCTCGGCCGTAACCTCCAGGAGGTCCGGCGCTTCTTCCGCCGCTACAAGCAGGGAGTGGTAGCGGCCCACGGTCATGGGGTTGGGCATGCCGTAGAACAGGCCCTCGCCATTGTGGCGGATGTCCGAGGTCTTGCCGTGCATGATGCGCGGTCCCACGTCCACGGTGGCGCCGGCAAAGTGGCCGAGCACCTGGTGGCCCAGGCAGACGCCGAGCACCGGAATCTCGTGGGGCAGCTTTTCCAGAAACTGCAGGCACAGCCCGGCATTGCGCGGGTGGGAAGGGCCGGGGGAGATGCAGACCATCTCCAGCTTCCCGGAGTTCGCGAGCTCCAGGATCTCGGGGCGGTCGTTGCGGATCACCTCGGGGTTCAGCCCTATCTTCTGGAACGCCTGCACCAGGTTGTAGGTGAAGGAGTCAAAATTATCGATGAGCAAAAACATCACGGCCTCCCTTGGCGGTGAGAATTTCGAGCAGGACACGCGCCTTGTTCTGGCATTCCTGCCATTCCTTGTCCGGGTCGGAATCGAAAACGATGCCGGCGCCGGCCTGCCAATGGACCATGCCGTCGCGCACCCACAGGGAGCGGATGAGGATGCCGGTATCCAGATCCACACGGCCCTTGTCCAGGCCGAGCCAACCGATGACGCCGGCGTAGGGGCCGCGGGAGAGGCCTTCCAGCTCTGCGATGATCTCCATGGCCCGCACCTTGGGCGCGCCGGAGAGCGTGCCGGCCGGGAAGGCCGAGGCGAGCACGTCCAGGGCGTCCTTACCCTCGGAGAGCAGCGCCTTGACGTAGGAGGTGATGTGCATGACGTGGGAGAAGCGCTCGATCTGCATGTACTTGTCCACGCGCACGGAGCCGGGCTTGGCGATGCGGCCCAGGTCGTTGCGGCCCAGGTCCACCAGCATCACGTGCTCGGCGCGCTCCTTGGGATCGGCCAGCAGCTCTTCGGCCAGGGCGTCGTCCTCGGCGTGGTCCTTGCCGCGCGGCCGCGTGCCCGCAATGGGGCAGGTGGTCAGATCGCCGTCTTCGCAGCGCACCAGCATCTCCGGGGACGAGCCCATGAGCGTGACGCCGGGCAGGCGCATGAAGAAGAGGTAGGGCGAGGGGTTCACCCGCCGGAGCTGCCTGTAGATGGAGAAGGGCTCGCCGGTGAAGGAGGCCTGGAAGCGCGTGGACAGGACGATCTGGATGGCCTCGCCCTGGGTGATGAGCTCCTTGGCGCGCATCACGCCCCTCTTGTAGGCGATCTCCTCCGGCATGTTCTGCACCGGGCCTATCTGCGGCGGATCGGCGCTACGGTACACCAGGGATGTGTCCATCTCCGCCTTCACGCCCTCCACCAGGGAGAGCAGGCAGAGCTTGCCGAAGAGGTGATCGAAAAGGATGACGTTGCCCGGCAGAACCAGAGTTGTCTCGGCCTGCTCCGGCGGCAGCATGGGTTCGAGCTTGGGCTCGAACATGCCGGCCACGCCGTAGCCGAAGTAGCCCACCAGGCCGCGGCAGATGGGCGGCAGATCGGCGAAGTCGCCTTCCGGCTGGATGTCGAGGCGATTCATCACCTCGCGCACGCCGTCCAGGTAATCCATCCCCGAAAGCTCCTTGAGGGCTTCCAGGCGATGGTCGCGCACCGCGACCTCCAGTTTTCCATTTTTGGCCGACAGACGCAGCCGGTAGTTCCAGGCGATAATGGAGTAACGGCCAAGACGGCCGTCCACCTCGGCGCTTTCCAGCAGGATGCCCTGCTTGGAGCCGACATAGCCGAGAAAGAGGCTGATAGGCGTTTCCACATCGGCTGGGAGCCATTTGCCAGTCTGCTTCAGCGTGATGGTGCTCATACAAGAGTCCTCATGCATGCATGGTTGGTGCCGGCCACAGGTTACAGTATCGGTCCGCCGCCACGGGCGGCCGGAACCGGTGGGACGGAAAAACAGATCAGATCACGTTTTCCCGCCACCACCACTGGGCGCGTTCGACGAGCAGGTCCAGATCGCCGCCGGCGGCCACGTGGAGGAAGTTGCGGTAACGACGCACCGCGTCCTGGCTGAACGGGTTCGCCTCAAAAATAGTCTCGAACAGCGATGCGTCGTGGGTCACCATCTTGTGCGCGGCGTCGAGCCGGCGGCCCAGGGAGGGCGTGATGTAGGGGGTGAGCTCCGGATCGGCCATGGCTGCAAGGTACGCAATGGTTGTGACGAAGTTGAGACCCTGGACCATGGCCATGGCCTGGTCGTGCTTCTCCGCCGTGGTGCGGAAGGTGTCGAAGCCCAGGGCGCGCATCCACGCTTCCACGCGGGCGCAGGCCGCCTCGTCATCCACACGGCCAGACGGGATCATGGCCACGCGGGCGTCCTTGGGCGGCTTGGAGCCGAACAGGGGGTGCGTGGCCACCACCGGTCCGGCGTGGGCGCGGAGCATGGCCTTGAGCGGTTTGACCTTCACGGACACGATGTCCGCGAGCACGGTTCCGGGATCGAGCAGCGGCGCGATCTCTTCGAGCACGGTCTCTATGGCGCCTAGGGGCACGCAGAGCAGCACGAGGTCGGCCCCGGGCACGGCCTCCAGAGCGGGGCCGGCCAGGGGCTTGTCGAGCTCGTGCACAGTTGCGCCCAGGGCGCGGGCGCGCTTGGCGAAAAGCGCACCCATCTGTCCTGCGGCTCCCACCACCACAATGCTGCGAAAGGCGGGGTCCGCGCTGGTAAATGAGGGTTCCACTAGACGCCACCCCCGTTTCGGAGCTTGTCCCACTCGTCCCAGAAACCGGGGAAGGACTTGTTCACCACGGTGGGGTCGTCGAAGCGCACGGGCAGGCCCACGCGCTCGAACAGCGACAGGCTCATGGCGATGCGGTGGTCGCCGTGGGAGGAGAAGTCCACTCCTTCCTGCTTGAGCTGCTGGGAGATGGGCTTGGGCGTGATCATGATGCCGTCGTCCAGCAGCATGACCGATGCGCCGACCTTGCTGATCTCCTTGGCGCAGGCTGCCAGACGGTCGCTTTCCTTGATGCGCAGGTGGGGCACGCCGGTGATCCTGGTGGGGCCGTCGGCCATGGCGGCGAGCACGGCCACGGTGGGCACGATGTCCGGCGACTCGGACATATTCCGCTCGATGCCGTTCAGGTGCCTGGGTTCCACGGTTACGGCGTCGCGCTCCCAGGTGATCTCCGCGCCCATATCCTGCAGGATGTCGATGATTGCGGAGTCGCCCTGCAGGGACTCCATGACCAGGCCGCGGACGCGCACCAGGGCCGGGCCCACGGCGCCGGCGGCCAGGAAGTACGAGGCGTTGGACCAGTCGCCCTCCACCACGTACTTGCGCGCGCGGTAGGTGGCCGGCTCCATGCGGAAGCGGACCTTGCCGGGCACGGCGGCGCGCACCAGCCTCCAGTCGTCCACAGCCTGCCAGCCGCTGCCGGGGTTGACCTCCACCACAAAGGGGATGCCGAACTCTTCGAGCATCTGCAGGGTGAGGGAGACATAGGGCCAGGATACGGTCTTCTCGCCGGCCAGGGAGATGGTCAGCGGACCGTCGGCCAGGGGCGCGGCCAGGAGCAGGCCGGAGAGGTACTGGCTGGACTCCGAGATATCCACGGACACCTCGCGGCCGCGGAGGCCCTCGGTGGTGAGCACAAAGGGCGGGCAGCCGTGCGTGCCCTCATACTTGAAGCGCACGCCGAGGGTCTCCAGGGACTGCGCCAGCGCGCCGATGGGGCGCTCGTGCATGCGGCCCTTGCCGTGCACGCGGAAGGAGCCCTGTCCGGCGGCGAGGATGGCGGTGATCAGCCGGCAGGTGGTGCCGGACTCGGCCACGTCGATCTCGGTGGGGGTGTCCTCGTCCGGCGAGCCGTCCGGGCCCTCGGGCTGGCCCAGCACGGCAAAGGCGCCGGGCTCCAGGGCCGTGAGCGGCGCAATGGAGGAGCCGGACTCGCGCAAAGCGTCGGCGGTGCGGATGAGGTCATCGGAGTCGAGCACGTTGAAGAGGTGCGACTCGCCGTCCGCCAGTGCCGCGGCCATCATGGCGCGGTGGGACATGGACTTGGAGGCCGGCGCGGTGACCGTGGCCGGGTGGGTATGCTGGCTCATGCTGCGCTCTCCTTATCGGCGGTCTGGCCGGAAACGTCGAGGTACGGGCCGCTGGGGTAGCTGCCGAGAATGCGCAGGGAGTGACAGGCGTTCTCCAGGTCGCGCAGGGTTTCGGCGTACTCGTCCTGCTCCAGGTCGCACTCCACATCCACGAAGAAGACGTACTTCCACGTTTCGCCGCGCATGGGCCGCGATTCGAGCTTTTTCATATTGATGCCGTTGCGGGCGATGGTCCCGAGGACACTGACCAGGGAGCCTGGCTTGTCCGGCACGGTAAAGAGCATGGAGGTTTTGTCCCGCGCGGCCTTGGACAGGGAGGCGTCGGACGGCGTTCCGGCGATGAGCACGAAGCGCGTCCAGTTGTCGCCCAGGTCCTCGATGCCGGAGGCCAGGACGTCCAGACCCAGCATGGAGGCCAGTCCGCCATGGCCGATGGCCGCGGCGCCTTCCTCGTTGGTCTCGGCTACGCGGGTGGCCGCGGCGGCCGTGGACTCCATGGGCACCACGTGGGCTTGCGGCAGCATGGAGCGCAGCCAGCCGGAGCACTGGGCCAGGGGCTGGGGATGCGAGTAGACCGTGCGCACCGAGGAGAGCGGGCCGGAATGGCCCAGCAGGCTGTGGCTGATGCGGCAGAAGATCTCGGACTGGATGTAGACCTTCTGCTGGAGGAAGTGGTCCAGGCTCTGGCCCACGGTGCCCTGCAGGGAGTTCTCCAGCGGGATGATGCCCAGCTCGGCGCGGCCGGAGGCCACGGCCCTGAACACATTGGGGATGTCCGACTCGGGCAGGAAGTCCACGGCGCGTCCAAGAAACTGGACGCCGGCAAAGTAGGAGAAGGTGCCTTCCGGTCCAAGATACGAGACACGCTGGGGCCGCTGCAACGCCCGCGAGCTGGAGAAGATCTCGCGGTAGATGGAGCGCAGGTGCGTCTCCGGCAGAGGGCCGGGGTTGGCAGCTGCCAGATTGGCCAGAACCTCTTTTTCGCGGAACGGCTTGAACACGAGGTCGTGCGATCCGGCCTTGATGCGTCCCACCTCCAGGGAAAGGGCGGCACGCCTGTTGAGAATATCCAGGAGATCCTTGTCCAGCGCGTCTATGGACTCGCGCAGACCGGTCATCCGTTCCGTGGACGCATCGTCCGCCGAGGGGGTTTCGGGTTCGAAATTGTACTGGGCGGCCATGGTCACGCTTCCTTGATATCCTCGCGGATGCGCATGCCGAAATGCCGGCCGGCCGCGTCCGCCTTGACGAGCACCTGATCCCCCTCCTTCAGGGTGACCACGCTCACGGGTTCTCCCGCCGCAGTGACGAGGCGGATGGTCTCCGCGTTCTGCAGAAAAATGGCTCCCTCGGTGCCGTCCTCCAGACGCGCGCGAATGAGCAGCATGGGGCGCACTTCCACCTTGGCCCTGCCAACGGTGGCAAGGGAGGTCGAGCCGTCGGCCGAGACGATAAGCACCTCGCGACCGGCCGTGACCTCCTCCAGATAGGCAGTCTTGTCGCCGGGCATGAGCGCGTAGGCGTGCACGGCGCCGGCGTTGATGCGGAAAGGCCGCGCCGCCACATAGGGGTTGGACTCGGTTTCCGCGTGCACCAGGAAGGTGAAAGCCGAGGAGTTGCCCACGAGCATGCCCTGGCCGCGCTTGAGCACGGAGAGGGTGTCCACGCAGACGCGATGGCCCAGTCCGGCGGACTCCACGGCGGTAATAGTGGCGGATTGCAGTTGGGCCATGCCCTGAGCCAGCTTGACCTGCGAGACGATGTCCTTGAGCTCGGCCGCGGCTTCCGGCAGCACCACGAGGAAGTCCACCCCGTGCTCCAGAATGCCGGCCGCGAGCAGGGCCTGGTCCAGGGAGGCAACCTCCACGCCCAGGCCTTTGGACTGCGCCAGAATGTTCTCCACCGGGATGATCTCCCAGCCGGTGGAAAGAACGACCTTCTGGCCGTCGCGCAGGCACCCAACGGCGCGTTCCTCGTCGTCCTTGGCGTTCAGGCACACGTCGGTCAGCTCCTCGGGCGAGATCACATTGGTGCGTCCCAATGCTGCCACGTCCTTTTTCTTGGTCTTGTCGACGATGATGCCGTCCACGCCGGACTCCAGCGCCAGGGTCACCAGCTCTTTGTCAAAGGGCACGGCCTTGAACCATATCTCTTTCATCGGTCGGCTCCTCTGAGGATTTCCATCCCCTCGTCCACGGTGCGTCCGTCGTGCACAATGCCGGCCAGGGCGCGGCACAGGGCGGCGGGGTTCTCGTGTTGGAAGATGTTGCGGCCCACGGAAAGGCCGGAGCCGCCGGCGGCTATGGAGTCGTGCACGATGGTCAAGAGGTCGCGGTCGGAGTCGAGCTTGGGGCCGCCGGCGATGACCACGGGCACGCAGCAGGATTCCACCACCTTGGCGAAGGAGTCGGGGTCGCCGGTGTAGACGACCTTGATGATGTCCGCGCCGAGCTCCTGGCCCACGCGGGCGCAGTGCGCCACCACGTCCGGGGCGAAGCCGTCTTTGATCTTGGGGCCGCGGCCGTAGACCATGGCCAGGAGGGGCATGCCCCAGTCCGCGGCTTCCTCGGCCGCCTCGCCCACTTCCTTGAGCATGTGCCGCTCGGTCTCGTCGCCCAGGTTGATGTGCACGCTGATGGCGTCGGCGCCCTGCTTCAGGGCTTCGCGCACGCTGGAGACCAGGGTCTTGGCGTTGGGGTAGGGGGAGACGTCCGTGGAGGCGGAGAGGTGCAGGATCAGGCCGATGTCCTTGCCGCTGGTGCGGTGGCCGCAACGGACCAGGCCCTTGTGCATGAGCACGGCGTTGGCGCCGCCCTCGGCTACGCTGTTCACGGTTTCCCGAAGGTCCACGAGACCGTGGACTGGTCCGATGGAAATGCCGTGGTCCAGAGGAACGATGATGGTCCGCTTGGTGTCGCGATTGAAGATGCGCTCGCGGCGGATTGCTTTACCGATACGCATGGCGGGCTCCCTAGCTTCCTTCCGGTTCGAGAAGTTCCATGGCCTGCTCCACATCCCAATCCTCGTGGACCACGCCGTTGAGGGCCTGGCACAGGAGGGTCGGGTTCTCGTGCTGGAACACGTTGCGGCCCACGGAGAGACCGGCACCGCCAGCCTGGATGGAGTCGTGGACCATCTGGATGAGGTCGCGGGTGGACTCCAGCTTTTCGCCGCCGGCGATGACCACGGGCACGCAGCATGCCTCCACCACAGTATGGAAGGACTCGATGTCGCCGGTGTAGGCGACCTTGACGATGTCCGCGCCGAGCTCCACGGCCACGCGGGCGCAGTGGCGCACAAGCTTGGGATCGTACTCGTTCTCCACCTTCTTGCCGCGGGCGTACATCATGGCGAGCACAGGCATGCCCCATCCTGCGGCGGTGGAGCAGATGCGGCCCAGGTCTTCGAGCATTTTGGGCTCGGTCTCATCACCCAGGTTCACATGCAGGGAAACGGCGTCGGCGCCCAGCCGGATGGCGTCTTCAACAGTGCCGACCAGGGTCTTGGCGTTGGGGAAAGGAGAAATGTTGGTGGAAGCGGAGAGGTGGACGATGAGCCCGATGTCGCGGCCGTAGCCGCGGTGGGTGCATCGCGGCAACCCCTTGTGCATGAGTACGGCGTTTGCGCCGCCGTCGGCGACCTTGTTGACGGTGCCTTTGAAGTCGACGAGGCCGTGGACAGGTCCGACAGATACGCCGTGATCCATGGGGACGATGATGGTCCTGCCGGTGTTCCGGTTGAAGATGCGTTCCTGGCGCACCCCTTTTCCGAGAAGCATGGTCTTACTCCTTGCCTTTGCGTGCCCCGGGGAGGGCCGGCGGTGAAAAAAAAGGGCCGCCGGCTTTACTGCCCGCGGCCCTGGTTCGATTCACCTTGAGAAGACTCTTAGCTCGTACCCTTCCGACCGCGGACAGTCCAGCGCCAAAAATAAAAAAAGAAAAAGTAGGAAGCCAGCGGTTTGTGGGTATTCATAGGCGACGTACTACCCGCGGCAAGACTGGAAGTCAACAAAAAAGGCAGAAAAGATGTGCGGGGGTTGCGCCAGAAGATACTGAAAGTGTCAGTAGCCATTTTTTACAACTTTGTGTAAAATACCCCGGAAACGATGTTTCAAATTTGTACAAAATAAGGCAGGAAGCGGACCGCTTTTTGTGGAGCGCCTCGATGGCTGTCAGTAATAGTTTGTAGTTTCAGATGGTTGTATGTTTTGGACTGGTATTTGCTGTAGTGGTCCGGTCACGAGATGGGGATTCCGGTAGTCAACCCGGTGTCCCAAGCGCCGGGGTTCAACTTACTATTTTAATGCTGCTGCCGGCCAATCAAAATCAAGGAGGTCTTGTATGGTTTCTCGGATTACGGTTCACAAAAGCCGTCTCGTACTGGGGATGGCTGTCTTGGGTGTCCTTATGGCGCCCGGGCTCGCTTTGGCGCAGGATGCTCCGGAAATGTTGCTCCAGAGCAACGCGAACATCCTTTGGACGCTCATCGCTGGCGTGCTGGTCATGTTCATGCAGGCCGGTTTCGCCTGTGTCGAGTGCGGCTTCACCCGCGCGAAAAACGCCGGCAACATTCTGATGAAGAACTATCTGGACTTCGGCGCCGGCGCCATCGCCTTCTTCCTGCTGGGCTTCGGCATCATGTTCGGCACCGACGTCAGCGGCGTCTTCGGCAGCTCCGGCTTCGCCCTGGGCGGCGCCAACGGCGCAACTCCGGACGGCCAGTGGACGCTGACCTTCTGGTTCTTCCAGTCCGTGTTCGCCGCGACTTCCGCAACCATCGTTTCCGGCGCCGTGGCCGAGCGCACCAAGTTCGGTTCGTACATCGTCATATCCATCATCACCACGGCTCTCATCTACCCCGTCTCGGGACACTGGTGCTGGGGCAGCCTGTGGCTGGGCGATGCCGGCGCCGGCTGGCTGGAAGGCTTCGGCTTCATCGACTTTGCCGGCTCCACCGTCGTTCACTCCGTTGGCGGCTGGGTCGGTCTGGCCGGCGCGCTGGTCCTTGGACCGCGTATCGGCAAGTATGCCTCTGACGGCACGGCCCGCGCCATTCCGGGGCACAACATTCCGCTGGCTTCCCTCGGCGTCTTCATCCTCTGGTTCGGCTGGTTCGGGTTCAACCCCGGCTCCACCACCACTGCTGACGGCACCATCGGCTACATCGCCGTGAACACCTCCCTGGCCGCCGCCGCCGGTATGCTCGGCGCCATGATCACGGTCTGGCTGAAGCACGGCAAGCCTGATCCGTCCATGACGATGAACGGCGTGCTCGCTGGCCTGGTCGCCATCACAGCCGGCTGTTACGAGCTCTCGCCTGTCGGCTCCATCGTCATCGGCGCTGTCGCCGGTATGGTCTGCGTGTTCTCCGTCGAGTTCATCGACAAGGTCCTCAAGATCGACGACCCGGTCGGTGCGGTTTCCGTGCACGGCGTGTGCGGCGCTCTGGGTACGCTGGGCGCCGGCCTGCTGGCCGCCCCTGGCTACGGCGACGCTGTCGGCCTGTTCTATGGCGGTTCCATCGACGTGTTCTTCGTCCAGGCGCTGGGCGTTGCGGTGGTCTTTGTCTGGGCCTTCGGTGTGGGCTTCATCGCCTTCTCCGTCGTCAAGGCGGTCATGGGCCTGCGCGCCAGCAAGGAAGATGAGATCAAGGGTCTGGACCTCTCCGAGCACGGCACGGAGGGCTACAACGGCTTCCAGATCTTCACCGTCGAGTAACCCGAACGTCATGCACAGGAGGAATATATGAAGCTCGTCATCGCATATATCAGGCCCGAGAGCCTGACAGACGTCAAGCAGGCGCTGTACGCCAAGCAGTTCTACGGCATGTCCGTTACCAATATCCTCGGTTCCGGCCGCCAGAAAGGCTTCACCGAGACCTATCGCGGCGTTGTCATGGAAGTGAACCTGCTCAAGAAGGTACGCCTGGAGCTCGCTGTCTCCGAGGCCAAGGTCGACGATGCGGTTCAGGCCATCATGGGCGCCGCCAAGACCGGCCGTGAAGGCGACGGCGTTATCCTGGTCCAGGATGTGGAGCAGTCCTACCGCGTCCGCACCGGCGAGGAAAACCTGAGCTAACCCAGCCTCATTCCACAACAACAAAAGGCCGTCTGTATTGCGCAGGCGGCCTTTTTCTTTGGTTCATGGACCGGTTCGTGTCCTGAAGCAGAGCCGCTACTCGGCGTCCTCCTGCTTCCTGAACTCGGTCGACATGGCCGTGCGCACGGTGCGCAGCTGGCTCACGGCGTTTTCCGGCCCGGACTGGGGCATGCCGCTCATCAGCATCACGCCGGCCATGGCGTAGACGGCCTCGGTCAGCTCCTTGAGCTGGTGCCGAATCTTTCTCAACTCGTCGGTCGCGGGATCGACAGTGTTCTTCTCGTCAGCAGACATCGCTGTCTCCTTGGGGAATAGGTTCCAAGTTTCCCATCACTTGTACAAAAGCGCGCAGGATTGGGCAACAGAATCGCGACAATATTGTTACACCTCAAGCACGGCGGCCACGAGCAGATCCTCCAGAATGAGGGGCCGTTGCCCGGCGCAGTCCGGGCCGAGAAAGTCCAGCATCGCTTGCACCAGCTCTTCGGATTGCGGCATGTCGAAGTACTCAAACTGGTAGTCGCAGAGCTCCTGGAAGTCCGCGAACTCCCAATGCGCGGTAAAGGCCCGCTCCAGAACGACTCGCATCCCGGCGGCGGCCAGAGCCTCGCTGTCGTCCAGGGCGCGGCGGCCTCGCTCCAGTCGCCAGCCTTCGTCTTCGAAAATATGGGAGAGCAGCTGCACCGTGCCGTGCGGATGGGGCTCCACGGCGATGATCGCGCCGCCATGCCGGGTCACCCGCGCCGCCTCTGCTAAAGCTTTCGCAGATTCCGCGTGGTGCAGCGACAGGGTGAAGAGCACGGTATCGAAGGCATTGTCGGCAAAAGGCAGGTGCTCGGCCGCGGCCGCCGCGACGCATGCGCCCTCGATGCGCCCGGCGATGGCCGCCTGGTCCGCGCAGGGCTCCACGCCAGCCAGCAGGGATGGCTCCGGCGCAAGCTGTCCGGTAATGCGGCCGTCGCCGCAACCGATCTCCAGCACGCGGACGCCGCGGATGGGGACAAGGGCCTCGATGGTAGCGCGTGTGATTCCTGCAATGTCTTTGTTCATGGTATCTAATAACTATCCCAGGCCGCCGGTAAAGGCCATGAGGAGAGGGCGTTAGACAAACATGTCAAAAATGCAATGTTCAAGGCTGGGCGTGTCCGGGAAAAAGGAACATGGGTGAAACCGTTACGCTCCCATAAGAAAATGTAACAATCAGCACGGTGATACATTAACTATTTAACCATATTATGAATAACATTTCAAAAATGTAGACAACTGACATACAAAATTGTACCACCACCGGAAACTTAAACCCAAGGGAGGGAGCACGCGATGAATGCAGCCGACAATGCCTTCATCCTGGTGAGCGCGGCCCTCGTCATGTTCATGACGCCAGGCCTTGCCTTGTTCTACGCCGGACTCGTTCGCAGCAAGAACGTCCTCGGAACCATCATGCAGTCTTTCATCATGCTCGGCCTGGTCTCCGTGATCTGGGCCGTGGTGGGCTACTCGCTCGCCTTTGGCACGGACATCGGCGGCGTCATCGGAGGGTTGAACTTCTCCTTCCTCAACGGCGTCGGCATGGACGTGGTCAACTCACCGGCAAGCAATCTGCCCCACATGACCTTCATGATCTTCCAGTGCATGTTCGCGGTTATCACGCCCGCGCTCATCACCGGCGCCTTTGCCGAGCGTATGAAGTTCGGCGCGTTCATGGTCTTCGCCATCCTCTGGGTCATTCTGGTATACTGCCCCATGGCGCACTGGGTCTGGGGCGGCGGCTGGATGGGCGAGATGGGCGCGCTCGACTTTGCCGGCGGCGCCGTGGTGCACATGAGCTCCGGTGCGGCGGCCCTTGCCGCGGCTCTGTGCCTTGGACCGCGGAAAGGCTACGGCAAGGAGCCCATCATTCCCCACAACCTGCCCATGACCGTCACCGGCGCGGCTATCCTCTGGTTCGGCTGGTTCGGCTTCAACGCGGGTAGCGCTCTGGCCGCCGACGGTCTGGCCGCCAGCGCCTTCGTGGCCACGCACATGGCTGCGGCAGCCGCGGCCCTGAGCTGGATCGTGGTGGAGTGGATGCACCATGGCAAGCCCACCACCCTGGGCGCCGCATCCGGCGTGCTGGCCGGCCTGGTGGCCATCACCCCGGCCGCCGGCTTCGTAGGCCCCATGAGCGCTATCATCATCGGCCTGGCCGCGGGCGTCATCTGCTACCTGGGCGTTCTGCTCAAGTCCAAATTGGGGTATGACGATTCCCTGGACGTGGTCGGCATCCACGGCATCGGCGGAACCTGGGGCGCCTTCGCCACCGGTCTGTTCGCCTCCGTGGGGGCCGAGGGCCTGTTCTTCGGCAACCCTGCCCAGCTCTGGATTCAGGTCGTGTCCATTGTGGCCACCTGGCTCTTCTGCTTCATCATGAGCTACGCGCTCTTCAAGATCGTGGATGCGATCATCGGCCTGCGCGTCGACCCCGAGTCCGAGGAATCCGGCCTTGACGTGAGCGAGCACAGCGAGACAGGATACCAGCTGTAAGCCAAGGAGCGATTACGCCATGAAAAAGATTGAGATCATCACGAGGCCGCACAAGCTCGACGAGGTGAAGGACGCGCTGACCAAGCTGGGCATCAAGGGCCTTTCGGTCAGCGAGATCAAGGGATTCGGCCGCCAGCGCGGCCACAAGGAGGTCTACCGCGGTGCCGAGTACCAGGTGGACTTCGTTCCCAAGGTGCGCATCGAGGTCGTTGTTGAGGACGATCTGGTGCGCGGCGTGCTGGAAGAAGTACAGAAGGTGGCGCGCACGGGCAAGGTCGGCGACGGCAAGATCTTTGTCTCGCCCATCGAAGAGGTGGTGCGCATCCGCACCGGCGAGACGGGCGAGTCCGCCATCTAGCAACCATCCATGACCATGGATGCGAGCCACGCCCTGGAGGCGGTGCGCCGGGAAGCCGCAGACGAACCGGGGCAAGCGGGAACCCCCTGGCTGGCGGCGGCTCGCGCCATGGATCTCTATCTTGCGCTGCGTCTTGGCGAGGCGGTCTCAGAACCGTCCGCCAAGGCGCAGCGTTCTGTTTCCGGCGGGGACGATTCCACAGAGAAGTCCAATTTTCTGGACGTTGAAGGGCCTCCGGCGCACGTGGCGGTGGTCGCCCTGGGCGGCTACGGTCGCAAAGAGCTCTGCCCGCACTCGGACGTGGACATCCTGCTGCTTGTGGATGACGAGCTCTACCGCGAGGCCGAAGAGGTGGAGCGCATCGCCGGCTACATTCTGCTGCCGCTGTGGGACGCCGGGTTCGATGTCGGCCACGGCGTGCGCACCGTGCGGCAGTGCGTGGATCTCGCACAGGAGGACCTGCCCGCGGCCATGGCCCACATGGATGCGCGGTTTATCGCCGGCGGCAGGGCGCTTTTCGACAGATTGAAGAAGGAGCTCGGCGCGGACATGGCGCGCCGCCGCGGCGGTCTGGCCGCCGCCTTGCGGGAAGCCGCGGCCATTCGTGCGGACGAGTACGGCGATGTGGCGGCGCTGCTGGAGCCGGAGCTCAAGCACGGCCGGGGCGGACTGCGCGACCTCCAGACCATGGTTTGGCTCGATTCGCTGCATGCCTGGGCCAATGGCGACTCGGTCGGAGCCGCCGTCGCGGGCACTGTCGCGGTCTCGCTGTTCAGCGACGCCGACCTGGCCGAGCTGGACGAGGCGCGAAAGGCATTGCTCCGGGCGCGCTGCGCCGTGCAGCGCCGCACCCGCGGCAAGCGCAACCGGATCATTCTGGAGGAAGCGCCCGACTATGCACGAAGCTGCGGCATCGAAACCGAAGACCAGGCCGTGGCCGGGGAAGAATTCATCCACATGGTCCATGCGGCGGCGTACGTGGTTCGGGCCGGCTGGGCGCAGTTCTGGCGCGCCTGGGATGGTGATCCACTGCCTGCGCTGCCGTCGTGCGATTCGGCCTGGGACATGCTGTCCGAGGTGGTGCGCAGCGGCGTACCCCTGGGGCTGGCGGGCCGCCGGGCAGTCCGGCGCGCGCTGGCCGCCATGCAGCCTAAAAACGCCCAGCTCTGGGATGCGGCCGAGCGGATTCCGCGCATGCTGCTGGAAAAGCACGGCCTGCTCTTTGCCCAGGAGTGTCTGGAAACCGGCTTCCTTACGGCGGTTTATCCGGAGTTCGGGTGCATGCAGAACCTCGTGCAGTACGACGGTTTTCATGTGCACACACAGGGACGCCACGCCCTGGAGACGGTGCGGACCATGCGCGATCTGCTGCGGGTCGAGGCTGATGATGAGCCTCCGGTTGAGGGCGCTTCCGGCCGGTGGCTGGCGGAGCTGTCGGCCAGGGCGCTGGAGATGTGCAGCGCCGAGGAGCTGGTCTCCGCCTCGTTGTTCCACGACGTGGGCAAGCCGCAGGCCGACCACGAGGCTGCCGGGGAACACATCGTGGCCAGGGTGCTGACGCGCCAGGGTGCGCCCTACGGCGAGATCGAACGCGTGGGCTTTCTGGTGGCCAACCATCTGCTGCTCTCGCTCACGGCGCTCAAGGAGGACCTCTCCGAAGAGTCGGTCATCGCCAAGGTCGCCGGCATCGTGGAGAGCCGCGAACGGCTCGCCGCTCTGACCCTGCTGACCATTGCCGACGCCCGGGCCACGGGCCCCACCGCCTGGAACGCCTGGCTGGCGCGCCTTTTGTGCGAGCTGGTGGAAAAGGTGGACCACATGCTGGCCGTAGGGCCGCTGGCAGCGCCGCATGCCGCCCAGGCACTGATGAACGCGCGCGACAGGGTCCGCCGGCAGGCGCGGGGCCGCTTCGAAGCGGCGGAGGTGGAGCGCTGGCTGGACAAACTGCCGCCGCGATATCTGCTCACGCGGGATGCGTCCGAGATCGTTACGCACATGGAGGAGATCGGCAGGCTCATAGCCGACCAGGAGGAAGACATCCGGCGCAAGCCCTCCGGACGCGGCGGCCTGGGCGTGAACCGCATCCTGACGCGAGCCATGGGCGCCGGGCTCTACGAGGTGACATTGTTTGCGCGGGACGCGCCCGGCCTCTTCGCCACGTTCACCGGAGCCATGGCCCTGCAGCAGCTCAGCCTGCACGCCGCAGACGTCTTCACCCTGGGAGACGGCACGGCCGTGGACATCTTCACCGTGGGGGGCCTGCCGGACGCGCTGTACCCCGAAGAGGTCTTCAAGCGTTTGTCCATGCACATCCGTGAAGCCTCGGCCGGCCGGCTTGACCTGGCCTACCGCATAGCGGAGCGCCGGGCCTCGCCCCTGGCTCCGGCCGAGCCGTCGCACATTGCGTGCTCGGCCAGGCCGCGGCGCGATCTGTCCGCAGTGTACACGGTCATCGAGGCCACGGCGCCGGCGCGGTACGGCGTGGTCTACGATATGGCCTGCGCCCTGCGCGACGCCGGGCTGGACGTATGCCAAGCCAAGATAGCCCTGCGCGGGCCGGAGCTGACCGTGACGTTCCAGGTGCGGGAGCAGGCCGGCGGGCTGCTCGGCGATGACCGGGCCGAGGCCGCGGCAGCAGCGGTGTGCGAGGCGTCCGGCGATGGGGAGGAGGACGAGGAGTCGGCCGCGAAAAGCGGCGGAACGTCCTGAGCCTCCACGAACCTGCCGCAGCAACGCACATGCCGGGAGCTGCACAGCACTCGATCCCTGCTTCATTCCTTCGACCACCTTCCCCCGGAAGCTTTGTGCCCGGCGTCGTCCCGGTTGTGACGATGTCGGTATGAAAAGGCTTTTTGCACAGGGGAGATTGCAGGTGTTGCCGACTGGGAGTAGGGTCAATCGGCACTCCGGAAAATGCCGCCCCGTTACCAAACCCAGATCTAAACCGGATGCGCGACAGGCCCCGGCCCGCCCGGCTCGGGTGTCGAGGGAATGCTATGCGGCGCAGCAGACTGCTCATCATCATTTTCGTCACGATTTCCACCTTCTCCGCCATCTACGCTCCGCAACCGCTACTGGCGCACTTGGCCAAGGCGTTCCAGGTAGACGCGGCGCACGCCTCGCTCATTACCACAGCCACGCTGCTCCCCCTGGGTGTGGCGCCGCTCTTCTACGGCCTGCTGCTGGAGTCCGTGCCGGCGGAGCGCGTGCTGGTGGTGGCCGTGGGGCTGCTCGGGTTTTCGTCGCTGGGCCTTGCGGCCGCGGAGTCCTACAGAGTGTTCATGGTCTTCCGGCTGGTGCAGGGGCTTTGCGCTCCGGCCGTGCTCACCTGCTGCATGACTCTGGTGGCCAGCGCCGGCGACACGTCGGCCGAGACGCTCCGGCGATCCATGTCCATCTACATTGCGGCGACCATTTTCGGCGGCTTCTTCGGCCGGTTCATGGCCGGAGCGGTGTCTACATTGTTGGACTGGAGGGTGGCCTTCCTGGGGCTCGGGGCTACCCTGCTGTGCGGCGCGCTGCTGGTAACGGGCCTGCGCGCCGATACAAGCGCGGCCTACACGCGCATCAAGCCGGGAACGCTGCTCCAGGTGTTGCGTTTGCCCGGTTTCCTGCGGATCTACGCCATCGTGTTCTGCGTGTTCTTCGTCTTTGCCTCGCTGCTCAACTTCCTGCCGTTCCGGCTCAGTCAGCTTGGCGGCGGCGTGTCCGAGCTGCGCATCGGCGCCATGTACGCGGGCTACCTGGTGGGCATCGTGGTCTCGCTGATGGCTCCGCGCACGGTGCGAGCCCTGGGCAACGAGATGCGCGCGGTGTTGCTGGGCCTCGCGGTCTTCCTGTGCGTCACGCCCGTGTTCGCCGTGGCCGGGGCCGGGCTCTCCTTTGCGGCCATGTTCGTGTTCTGCGGCGGCATGTTCCAGGTGCACTCCACGGCGCCGGGCCTGCTGCAGCGCATGGCCGGCAGCCACCGCGGGGTGGTGAACGGGCTGTACCTCTCCTTCTACTACGTGGGCGGCGCGCTGGGCACCTCGGCGCCGGGCCTTGTGTACGAGCACTTCGGCTGGGAGACGTTCGTGCTGATGCTGGCGGGCGTGCTGGCGTTCGCGCTGATTCTGGCCGTCAGTTTGCTGGGGCTCGGAAAAACGGCAAAGACGGCGCTGCCGGTCGCGGAGCAGGCGTCGCCGCCAGTCTAAGAAGCTGGACAGGGGCCGCTACGCCAGGTCGTGCTTTCTGACGAAGTTGAGCAGGTCGCCACCTTCGAAGCGCAGCGCTGGGATATCCCGCGCCGCCGCGGCCTCCAGGTCACGGTCGGAGTCCCCGATCAACGTACTTTTATTCAAGGCGATGGACCACTGGGCCACGGCCTGGTCGATGAGACCGGGCAACGGCTTGCGGCAATCGCACGTGGCGCGATAGGGCGGTTCGCCGTGCTCCGGGTGGTGCGGGCAGTGATAGGTGGCGTCCACGTGGGCCCCGTGCTCGGCGAGCTGTGCGTCGATCCAGCCGGTGAACTCGCGGAACTCGTCCTCGGTGAAGTAGCCGCGGGCGACGCCGGACTGGTTGGTGAGCACGATGACCAGGACGCCGCTGTCGTTGAGCGCCTTCACGGCCAGGGGCGCGTTGGTGATCCAGGCAAAATCTTCGGGAGTGTGCACGTAGCCGTGGTCCTCGTTGAGCACGCCATCGCGATCCAGGAAAACGGCTGGTTTGACGCGCCATTGCGCCAGCTGTTTTTCGGCCGTGGCCAGGTCGCCGGGCAGGCGCATGTCCAGGTGGAAGCCCTGCAGGACGACGCCCTGCAGCCTGCCGGTGGAAGAAAGCTTTCTGAGCAGCGCCGTCACGGTCTCCGGTGCATCGTCCACAACGGCGTCGCGCTCCAGCACGCAGAGGCCGGAGTCCATGGCGACCGGGCCTGGCGCGCCTTCGCCGAATATGGAAGGAATGCCGCCATCGCCCAGCAGGACCGGGTGGGACGGTGTGCTCGTGGGCAGGGCAACGACGGCGGCCGCGCAGTGCTCTTTGCGCAGGAGCTCGAGGCCGAGGTAGTTGCAGTCGAAGAGCGCGCGGCCGTCCGCAAGCACAAAGGACTTGGTGATGCGCCCCTTTGTCGCGTCCAGGGCGGCGGAAAGGCCGTCCACGGCCAGATCCACGAAATTCACATCCGGAAAGAGGTTGCCAAGATGGGCGGTAAGGTCCGCTCCCCCGCTGCCGGCCGCCAGAAAGAGCCGGCGGATGCCGTGCCTCGAAAGGTTCCAGACCGTGTCCTCCAGAAGGGTGCGGCCCTGTATGGGCGTCAGCCAGGGAGGCGAGGTCTCGTCTTCGGCCGGACCGGGAAGCAGGATGAGGGCGTCCAGGTGCATGGTTTCCTCGAACAGTGATTGCCGCCACGCTCCGGGCAGCGGGCGCGGTTGGTCTATGGTCCTATTCATACGCGGCGGCGGGGCCGCTGTCATCCCCCGGCGCTGCGGATCACGTTCGCCATGGCACGGCGCGGAAGTGGACAGGGCCGCCAAAGCTGCATACCGTGCCGGTGTCTTTGGCGATAACATCCAGACCTGGGGGTAAGGGCGTGCCCCACTCTTCCTTCGAGAACCTCATCCTCTACCACATCCTGGACGGGCTGGCGGATGGACTTTCCCACTACTCCGGCCCCAGCCGCGCCGCCGTGGTCTTCCGTGTGCGCGAGGACGATCCGCTGCGGGTGTGCGATCCCCAGTTTCTGCTCGACGGGCATGAGCCCAAGCTGGGCCAGTACTTCCTGGGCTCCGAAAAATGGCGCGGCGTGGGCAGGCCGCTGCAGCCCGGCTTTGTGGAAGAGATCAACGATCCGGACTTCGATCCCGTGGGACTCATCACCTACGCGGGCCGGTCTGAGTCCTGCGCCTTTCAGATGTGGTTTACGGAGCACCACCCGGATCTGTGTTGCGCCGGCCCCACCCGCCGCTGGCTGGAGCACGCGGTAGGGCTGGTCTCGCAGCACTTTGCCACGCGCGGCATCATGTGTCCGGACACCTCCGGCTACCTGGTGCGCGAGTACTCGGCCCACGCCGTGCGCGATTTCATCGTGGACGAACGCAACCGTATCATGGGCTGGGACACGCGGCTGCGCATCTACCCCGCGCTCGATGCGGTCCTTGGCATCTCCAAAACAATGGAGGAAGGGCAATGGCCACGCGGCCGGCTGGTGTTCGTGGAGCCCTCCCTGGTGCGCACCACGCACTTCATGGCGCGCTTTCCCAGCATGGAGCAGCCGCGGATGTCCAACTTCAAGCACGTGCGCAAGCTGCTGCAGGTGACGGAAGACCTCTCCTGCCACCTGGTCTCGGACGGGGTCAACGTGGTGGGCGTCTCCAACGGACGCATCCCACGCGCTGCCCTGGTGGCGGACTACCACGGCGGGTACGGCTATCTGCACATGGACGGCACGCTGGTCTGCAGCTTTGCCGACGGCCGGTTCTCCTCCTCCACGCGGCGGGCCAAGCTGGTGCATCTGGAGGAAATTCTGCTGGAGTCCCGCCTGGACCAGAGCTCGCGCTACATGCTGTTCCAGATCGTGCAGAGCATCGTGCACGACGCGCAGGACACCAAGCACGGCTGCACCATCGTCATCGATCTGGGGGTGGAGCCCCTGACCCTGGCCGGGCAGCACATGGATGTGCCCCTGGACCTGGTGAAGGACTACAACCTGGACCTTGCCAAGTCCCTGGCGCGGGTGGACGGCGCGTTGCACATCGGCGCGGACCTCAAGCTGCACGGCTTCGGCTGCCTGCTGGATGGTCACACCGTGCCTGGCGAGAACCGTGCACGGGGAGCGCGGTTCAACTCCTCCCTGCGCTTCACGGCCGAGAACCCGGACATGGTGGCCGTGGTGGTCTCCTCGGACCGGCCGACCTCCATCATGCAGCACGGGGTGGAGCTCACCGCCGTGTGCGAGTGGCGTCCCTTGGCCGGGCAGCTTATGAAGCCCCCGCTGCTGGAAGACTGGGTGGCAGGGTAGGCCCGCAACAATGCTGACAAAATCGCAGTACACAAAAAATTGAGCCAGATGGTTGCGTGCGCAACGATCGTGTCTTATAGTTGCGACAGCAACCAATAGGGTGAGAACCATGACCACGCATCGACCACGCGAGCAATCTTTCGGCCGGTGGATATCCTTGCTGCACCGCGACTTCATTACCTACGTGACCAGGGAGTACGAGCACCTGGGCATCGGCCCGGGCCAGTTCCTGCTGCTGGCCGAGCTCTACATCGAGGATGGCCTGAGCCAGGAGGAGCTGACCGAGCGCGCGCGCATCGACAAGGCCAACACGGCCCGCGGCCTGGGACGGCTGGAGCGCGAGGGCTACGTGCGCCGGGAACGCGACCAGGCCGACAGGCGGGTGAACCGCGTCTTCCTTACGCCCAAGGCCATGACTGTGCAGGACGAGTTTTCGGCCGTGCTGAACCGCTGGACCGAGATTCTGACAGCAGGTTTTTCCGATGACGAGAGGGTCGCGATGCTTGACGGGTTGCAACGGCTGGCGCGCAATGCCGACGCCAACGTGCGTGGAGCAAGGGAGGAGTCGTAATGTCGCGGGGGCTCAAACCAACCATTCTGTCCATCTCGCTGATCACGGTGATGTCCGGCGCGGCCGTGGCCCCGGCCCTGGGGGAGATCGGCCGGGCCTTTCCCCAGGCGGACGAGACGCTGATCAAGCTCGTGCTCACCCTGGCCTCGGTCATGATCATTCCGTTCAACTTCATCTCCGGCCGCATCTGCGACCGCTGGGGCAAGCGGCGGACCCTGCTCCTGGGGCTGGCGGTCTACCTGGTGGGTGGCATGGGCGGTGGTCTGGCCTCCTCCATATGGACGCTGCTCGGCACGCGGGTGGTACTCGGCATGGGCGTGGGCCTGATCATGCCCATCTCCACGGCCCTGGTGGGCGACTTCTATGAGGGCGAGGAGCGCATCCGCACCATGGGCCAGCTCTCGGCCTCGTCCAACCTGGGCGGCATCGTCGCCATGGTCCTGTCCGGCTGGCTGGCTTCGCTCTCCTGGCGCTACTCCTTTGGTGTCTACGGCTTCGCCCTGGGCACGGGGCTGCTCGTCTTCTTCCTCCTGCCGGAGCCCAAGAGCGACGGCCGGCCCGGCGGCGGCTTCAAGAACCTGCCCCTGGCCGTGTACCTGAACGGCGCGGCCGTGTTGCTGCTGATGCTCGTGTTCTACAGCATCCCCACCAACATGGCGCTTTTCCTCCAGGCCAACCACATCGGCGAGGCCAGGCTTTCCGGCATGGTCATCGCCCTGATCACGGCGTCCGGCTTCGTGGCGGGCCTCGTGCTCTCTCGGGTCCATGGCCTTGTCGGCAGGTGGATGGTCACGGCCATGCTCGCGTGCATGGCCGGCGGCTTCTGGCTGCTCAGCGCAGCGGCGAGCCTGGCGCCCGTGGTGGCCGGCGTGGTCTTGATCGGCTTCAGCTACGGCTCGCTCTTCCCGCTCATCCTGGTGTCCATCACCGGCGCTGTGCCGCGCCATCGCACCGTGCTGGCCATGGCCGTGGCGAGCAGCTGCCTGTTCCTTGGGCAGTTCATCTCGCCCCTGGTGCTGGATGGCCTGGGCGCGATCATGGGGACGGCGTCGCCCCGACAGTCCTTCCACCTGTGCGCTCTGGGAATTACCGCGGCAATGGTCGCGGCCTTTGTCATATCGTTTCGCACACCTGCACAGTCCAACCCGGAGTGACGCCGGAGCGGCGTCGCAAGGAGGTAGCCATGTCTGAGAGTCCCCATGTGCCCGACATCACGCGCCTGTTCATCGGCGCAGGCAACGAGTTCGAGGTGGAAGTGGTCCTTGCCGGCAGCGAGGATATGTCGCCCAAGGAACCGCACGACTACCTGGAGTACATCGTGGTCGTGACCGGCGCCATCATCCTGGAGCGCAGCGACGAGGAAACGCCGCAGAAGCACGTTGCCCCGGCGCTCATCGAGCTGCCCCCCGGCACGGTGCACCAGCTCGACATCCTGGAGGACGACACCAAGTTGGTGATCATCCATCCGGATCGGACCGTGTAGCTATCCCGATTCTGGCGTCTAAATTGTTAGACATAGAGTCGGCCGTGTCCCAGACGCGGCCGGCTTTTTGCGTCTGCACGGATATGTTGGAGAATGTGCAAAGTTTTTGAATCGGCGGACACGAACCACGGAGACGCGTATATGTGAAGAATCGCAGGCCCAAGGGAAGACCAAAGGGGTCTGCGCGCCCACCACACGAGACACGGAGATGCACCATGACAATGCCTCGCGTTCTTCTGGTTTTCCTGATGCTGACGGTGCTGTCCGCTACCAGCGCCATGGCCGGTGAAGGGACCCTCATCCACAACGGAGTCGAGCGCCGGTACATCATCCGGGAGCCGCAGATTGCCGCCCTGGATCTGAAGGTCCCGGCCATCATCGTGCTGCACGGTGGGGGCGGCAATGCCGAGAGCGCCGAGCGCATGACCGGCTTTACGGAGCTGGCCGTGCCGCACGGCTGCATCGTGGTCTACCCGGAGGGCACCAGCCGTTTTTCCCGGATGCGGGGGCTGAAGACGTGGAACGCCCGCCACTGCTGCGGTTACGCCATGAAGCAGGATGTGGACGACGTGGGCTTCATCAGCGCGCTCATCGACAGGCTCGTGGCCGAGAACCATGCCGATCCCAGGCGCATCTACGTCACCGGCATGTCCAACGGCGCGATGATGACCCACCGCCTGGGTATCGAGCTTTCAGGCAAGATTGCGGCCATCGGGCCGGTGGTGGGCGGGCTGTTCGGGGATGAACCCATACCGCCGCACCCGGTGAGTGCCATGATCGTCAACGGCGCTCGGGACAAATCCATCCCGCTCCATGGCGGTCAGACCGGCGGCCGCTTCCCCGACGCCTGGGACGGGACGCCGCTCAAGCCGGCAGCCTACCAGGGCGAGTTCTGGGCCCGGGCCAACGGCTGCGGCCAGGCCACGGACAGCGCCACGGCGGGCGGCGCGGTACTGGTCCGCACCTATGCCTGCCCGCAGGGCCGCGACGTTGTCCAGTACCTCGTGCAGAAAGGCGGGCACGCCTGGCCGGGCGGGCAGAAGGGCTCGCGCCGGGGGGATACGCCGTCCAAGGCCCTCAACGCTACCGAGGTGCTGTTCACCTTCTTCATGGAGCACGGCCGGAGCTGAGCTTTCCCCAATCCATACCTTTGCTGCGCCTGTGTCGTGATGGTTTTTTCACAGTATCGGCACACGATTGTGTTCGTGGTGACGGAAGTATTCAGGATTCTCACTTTCTGAATAGGAAGTGCCGACCGTCGCCAAACACGCAACGAAGGAGTCGAATGTGGACTGGGGAAGGAAGCTGTCGATCTGTGCAATTGCCGGCGTATCGTGCCTGTGCGCGCTATCTATCGCCTGCATGCCGGCCTTTGCCGGCGGCAAGCAGAACACGGACGTTCTCGAAAAAGCGCTGAAAAACGTGCCCAAGGAAGGTGTTCTGCTGCCGTATACCGTACTGCGGGACGACCTGCCCGATACGCAGAAGCCGGGCCAGACCTTCGAGATCCGCAACGGCGGGTTCGGCTCCTCCATGACGGCGCATCCCACCGTGGCCAACCAGTTCTACGCCCTCACGGACCGCGGCCCCAACGCCTCGTACAAGGGCAAGTACGGCAACGGCAAGGTCTTTCCCACGCCCGAGTACACCCCGCGCATCGGTCGGTTCGAGCTCCGCGAGGACGGCTCCGTGTCGCTGATCAAGACCATCCTGCTGCGCCGGCCGGACGGCACACCCATCAGCGGCCTGCCCAACTCCTCGGACCTGGGCGGTACCGGCGAGACGCCATACGACGCCGAAGGCAATCCGATCCTGGCGGACAGCTCCAAGCCCTTCAACGACGACGCTGCCAGTACGGACTACAACCCGCTGCGGCTGGATGATTTTGGCCTGGACGGCGAGGGTCTCGTGGCCTTGTCCGACGGCACCTTCTGGGTCAGCGACGAGTATGGCCCGCACATTGTCCACTTCGACGCCGAGGGCAGGGAGATAGGCCGCATCAATCCGTTCTCCAACGACACACGCACCAGGATCAACCTTCCGGCCGAGTTTGCCAACCGCCGGCCCAACCGCGGCATGGAAGGCCTCGCAGTCACTCCGGATGAGACGACGTTGGTGGGCATCATGCAGTCCACCATGCGCAACCCCAGCAAGGACCTGCAGAAGCAGGACGTCACGCGCATCGTTACCGTGAACCTGAAAAGCGGGGCTATCGCGCAGTACCTCTACAAGCAGGAGAAGCCGGCCAACTCCAACTCCGAGATTGTGGCCCTGTCCGACACCGTATTCATCGTGGACGAGCGCGACGGCGGTTTCGCCCTGCAGAAGCCCGATGCGCAGAAGCACATCTACAGAATCGACCTGAGCACGGGCACGAACCTCGAAGCCGTTACCGCGGCGGGGACCATCCAGGACGAGACGCTGGGCCTGCTCATTGACGGCAAGACCGTGGAGCAGGCGGTGAAGGACGGCGGCTGGGACGCTCTGGCCGCCAAAGGCATCGAGCCGGTGCAGAAGTCCCTGGTTGTGGATATGGTCAAGACCGTAGGCTATCCGCACGACAAGATGGAAGGGCTCTGGGTCATCAACGACCACACCCTGGGCGTGCTCAACGATGACGACTTTGCTCTCTGGGCCACGGATGGCAAGCTGCACCAGAAGTACCTCGACGCCGGCACCATCGACGGCAATACCCTCTACATCGTGGACCTGAGCGCCGAGTAGCGCAATTGCTTTGAAAAGAAAGGAAGCCGGTCCTCCACGCGAGGACCGGCATTTTGTTTGGGATGGGGCCGGCGGTCTAGCTGGTTGCGGCGATGAACGCGTCCACCTCGCTGTGGAAGCGCTCCGGCTGCTCCCAGTTGCAGCTGTGGCCGCCGTCCTCCAGCAGCACCAGCCGTGCGTCCGGTATGCCGTCCGCCAGCTCCTGAGCCAGATACGGCCGCACCAGCAGATCGGCCGCGCCGTGCGTCACCAGGGTCGGGCAGGCGATCCGGCCCAGCCGGTCCATCGCATCGTGGGTCAGGCAGGCGTCCAGCTGGTACTCGAACACGGCGTAGTCGATGGGATCGGCCACGTACTCGTCCACGGCCGCGTCCAGAGCAGGCAGGTTCTTGTCGTAAAACGTGGCGCCGAACCCGACCCAGTAGAACATGCGGATGGCGGTTCGAAGGTCGCCGCACTCCATGAGCTTTACCAGGGTGGAGATGGCGCGCTTGGAGCGGGTATCCAGCCGGGCGAATGCGCTGGTGAGCACCAGTCTGCCCACGAGATCCGGATGGCGCAGGGCCAGCTCTTGGGCCACGGCTCCGCCCAGGGACATGCCCAGCACCGTGGCGGACTCCACATCCAGGGCGCGCAGGCCGGCGGCGATGCGGTCGGCCATCTCCATCGCGCCGCAGGGTTCTGTGGGTAAAGGCGTTCCGCCGATGCCGGGATGCTCCAGCGAGAGGCAGCGCATGGAGCTGGCAAAGTGCAGCATGTCGGCCTGCCACTCCTCGGCAAGGCCGCCCAGGCCGGAGATGAAAACAAAGGGTGGGCCTTCGCCGACCTCCTTGTACAGAATCGTTTCCCCATCCACAGTCATCGAGTTCATGGCGCGGCTCCTTGGTGTGCAAGAGGGTTGCCGGAGTCTGTGGCCATGGCGTACTCCAAAAAACGTTGTTTTGCACGACCCTGCCGCGAACTTTCAATGCTTCGGAGCTGTCATGCCCACACGCTTTGCCCATACCAATATTGTCAGCAAGGATTGGCGCGCCTTGTCCGCCTTCTATCAGAACGTTTTCGGCTGCGTGCCCGTGCCGCCGCAGCGCTCATTGTCCGGCGACTGGCTGGACCAGGGCACCGGCCTGACCAACGCCGTGCTGGAAGGCGAGCATCTGCGCCTGCCCGGCCACGGCGATACCGGCCCGACCCTGGAGATTTTCTCGTACAAGGAGATGCTGGACCGGCCGGAACCGGCCGCCAACCGCATCGGCCTGGGCCACATCGCCTTTGCCGTGGACGACGTGCGGGCGACATTTCAGAGTCTGCTGGAGCACGGCGGCACGGCCGTGGGCGAGGTGGTGGAGCGTGAGGTGCCCGGCGTGGGCCTGCTCACCATGGTTTACGCCGCAGACCCGGAAGGCAACATCATCGAGCTGCAAAACTGGTCCTAGAGACTACCTGGAAACTTTTTTGAAAATATCTTGAAGAAATCTTGGGCGGTAGCAGGCGTGCCGCCGCCCAGGATCGAGCAGACGCAGAGCGCTGGGCCGCGGGGGAACGGCCACCATGTTCACCGTGGAGTGGACCCTCCCTATCGGCCCGCGCCCACGGCCGCGCGCAGCACAAAGGCGAGGTTGCGCGGCGTCTCCCCGATGCGGCGGATGGAGTACGGCCACCAGGATCTGCCGAATGGCAGGTAGAGCCGCAGGCAAAAGCCTTCGTCCACCAGCCGGCGCTGATACGCGGGCCGCACGCCGTAGAGCATCTCGATTTCCCACTGGTCGCGTCGCCAGCCGTTTTTCGCAGCCACCTCCGCCGCGTAGGCGATCATGGCGTGGTCGTGCGTGCCCAGGGCCGGGTAGACGCCGTTCTCGCGCGATTCTGGAGCAAAGAGCAGGTTCACCGCCGTCTTGTACGAAGCATCGCGGGCGCTGCGCACCGTGTGGGCGATGGCCGGGGACTCGGCGAATGCGCCTTTCACCAGCCGGACAAAGGCGCCGCCTGCCGCAAGCTCCTTGAGGTCATCCATTGAGCGGTGCAGGTAGGACTGGATGGTCACGGCCGCCGGCAGGCCTTCCTGACGCAGATCATGGTACAGGGCCAGAGTCTCGCGGTTTACACTCGCGTCCTCCATGTCCAGCATGAGCGCCGGCCCCGGCGTGCGCGCCTGTGCCAATGGATGCGCAGCCGCCGCGTCGGCCACGGCCCGCGCAATGCAGAACGCGTTCTCCCGGCACAGGGACCAGGAGAGCATGGAGCCGATCTGCGTGGGGTCCACGGACACGTGCAAAGGCAGCCCGGCCTTTGCCATGGCCGGTACAGCCTGCAGCAGCGCCTCTACGTTCTCGCGCACGAGCTCCTCGGAATCCACGTACTCGCCCAGAAAAAAGAGCGAGGTGGCGATGCTCCTTTGCGCCAGCTCCTGCGCTGTCTCTATTGCCTCGGCGGCGTTGCCGCCGCCCACTAACCGCCGTGAAAAGGGCCGCACGACCCGCGAGCCGTGCATGAATTCGGTCACCGCCCGGCTGCGCGCCAGGGCGATCATCGATCGTTGCCATAACCGCATGATTCTCCTCCAGGGTTTTCCAGACCAGCTACCCCGGCGGCGTGGCCGCGTCTTGTACGTTCTTGCGCTTTGGACTATTCGGGCTTGGAGGGACGCTGCCCCTCCAGCTCCCTGCACGGGGCCATTGGCCCCTTACTGGGAGGCGTTTGCCGAGGGGCGCTGCCCCTCGGGCACCCTGCCAGGGAGCAAGACTCCCTGGACCCAAGTCTGGGGTCCAGGGGAACAGTGTTCCTCTGGCCGCCGGGGGCAAAGCCGTAAACGGCCGCCAGATGCGTACCAGTTTATAGTTGCCGGAGTCATACATATGAGCACGCGTTATCCAACAGTGAGCGGGGAGATTGAGTTCCTGCGCGATCCGGATCTGCCCGGTCTGGAGGTCCGCGCTTCCAGCTATCACACCGTGGCCTATCCCAAGCACACCCACGCCGGGTACTCGGTGGGGTATGTTGAATCGGGCGCGAGCACGGTGTTTCTGCGCGGCCGCACGGACTGGCTGGAGCAGGGCGAGATCGTGCTCATCCATCCGGAGGAGGTGCACGCCTGCAATCCGGCCCGCGACGGCGCCTGGTCCAACCGCATGTTCTATTTGGACGGCGGCCTGATCGCCGAGGCTGCAGCGTCGGTCCTGGAGTCCGTGGTCGGCGAGCTGGTTTTTGCCAGGCCTGTTGTGCGCGACGCGCGGCTGCTGGCGATGTTACGCGCGCTCCACAAGTCGATCCGGAGGGGAGATGCGGCGCTGGCCAAGGAGTCGCTGCTGCTCGACTGCGTGGCCAGACTGCTGGAAAGGCACGCGGACCCGCGGAGGGGCGAGGAAGCGGAGGCGGCCCCGGAGCCACGCACGGTGCGGCTGGCGCGGGAGTGGTTGCACGAGCACTGGGCAGAGCCGGTGCGCCTGGCCGATCTGGCAGCGGCCACGGGGCGTAGCGAGTTCGCCGTGCTGCGGGCGTTCAAACGCGCCACAGGCTTGCCGCCGCACGCCTACCAGGTGCAGCTGCGCATGGCCAAGGCGCGCGTCCTGCTCGCGGCAGGCATGCCCATCGCCGAGGTGGCCGTGGAGACCGGCCACACGGACCAGAGCCACTTCACCAACGTCTTCCGCGCCCATACAGCCGCCACCCCGGGCCAGTACCAGCGCGGCCGCTGAGGAAGCGGGGCCCTTCCTTTCCAATGAAGCCGAAGTGCAGAGCGCCGTCGTCGCTATTGAAAAGGCCGGCGGACGCGCCAAGGCAATCGCTGCCGACGTCGCTGACGCATCGGCCGTGAGGCTGCTTTTCGATCGCGCCGCCCCGGCTCCCTAACCGGCGCGGTCGCGTTAGGCTGCCGCCGGCGTCTTCCGAAAACCTTCCTTTGGCTCACGCGAGACTTCAAACTCCGGTTATGGCAATATCTTGCATAAGGATTGCGGACTGGCGAGCACATTTGATCTCTACGGACTCATGGGAAGCGAGGCAGGCATGTGGGCGTTGCAGAAGGAGTACCTGGACCTGGAGGAGTACGGCATAGTCGGGAACCTGGAGACGTGCGCGCTCATTGGCCGCAACGGCTCAGTGGACTGGATGTGCCTGCCATGGTTCGAGTCCCCCTCGGTCTTCGGCGCTCTGCTGGACCCCGGCCGCGGCGGCCGCTTCCTGGTCACGCCGGAGGAGAAGTTCCACTCCTTCCACGGCTACATCAGCCACACCAATATCCTGGAAACCACCTTCCGCACCATCCAGGGCCAGATGGTCATCCAGGACTTCATGCCCGTGGTAGGGCAGAGCAAGCAGGCCGTGCTCTATCGCAAGTTGCACTGCACCTGGGGCAGCATCCGCATGTACGGCTTGTTCGCGCCCGCCCCGGCGTATGGCTCCGAGACCCCGGAGTACGAAAAAACAGAGCACGGCATCCGCGCCAGCCACGGCGATCTTGCGCTCCAACTCGTCACCTCGCTCGACTTCCAGATTGGCGAGGAGGGCGCGGCAAGCCGGTTCGTGCTCCAGGAAGGGCAGAGCGCCTGGCTTGTACTGGCGCACGGCGATATGGACTTCGATACCTCCAACGCAGCCAACGAGGCCGCCATGGAGCGCACCAGGCGGTGGTGGAACAACTGGCTGGAGCAGTGCGGGGGCAAGCGCGCCTGCGCTTTCGAGGATGACGTCTGGGGCCATGTGGTCACGCGCTCCGAGTTGGCTCTGAAGCTTTTGACCAACCCGCGCACCGGCGCCGTGGCGGCCGCGGCCACGACATCCCTGCCCGAGGCCCTGGGCGGCGAGCGCAACTGGGACTATCGCTTCTCCTGGGTGCGGGACTCCTCCTTCCTGCTGCAGGCTCTCTTCCACCTGGGCCACCACCAGGAGGCCATGAACTATATCCGGTGGATCGATGAGAAGATCGCCAAGGAGGACAGCGCCCGCACGCTGCAGGTGCTCTACAGCCTGCACGGCGAAGACGGCGCGGAGGAGAGGACCCTTTCCGAGCTCCGCGGCTACAGGGACGCAAAGCCCGTGCGCATCGGCAACGGCGCCAGCGAGCAGTTTCAGCTCGACATCTTCGGCGAGCTGACCAACATGATCTACCAGACCACGCGCTACGGCAGGAACCTCTCCGGCGCGCAGTGGCGCTACACCAGGGACATCGTGAACATGGCCGCCGAGGTCTGGCAGGAGAAGGACCAGGGCATCTGGGAGATGCGCGGCGAGCCGCGCCACAACGTGTACTCCAAGGTGATGTGCTGGGTGGCCCTGGATCGTGGCGTGCGCATGGCCGAGTCCAATGGTTTTGACGCGCCCCTGGAGGCTTGGCGCGCCACCCGTGATGCAATACACAACGCCGTGCTGGAGCGCGGGTTCAACAAGCAGCGCAACTCCTTTGTGGACGTGTTCGACGGCGAGGAGCTGGACGCGGCCAATCTGCTCATCCCGGTGCTGGGCTTTCTGCCCGGGGACGACCCCCGCGTGCTGGGCACCATCGACGCCGCCCTGGAGCACCTCTCGGCCGGAGACGGGCTGCTCTTTCGCTACACCATAGACGACGGCCTGCGCGGCAAGGAGGGGGCCTTTGCGGTCTGCTCCTTCTGGATGGTCAAGGCGCTGGTGCTGGCCGGCCGCAACGACGAAGCCGAGCAGTTCTTCCTCCACACCCTGGACTACATCTCGCCCCTGGGCCTGCTGTCCGAGGAGGTGAACCCGGCCAGCAGCGCCATGCTGGGCAACTTCCCCCAGGCCTTCAGCCACATCGGACTCATCAACTGCGCCCTGTACCTGGGCCTGATGCGCGGCAAGGACTCCGGACAGCCGCGGCCCATGGGCATGGAGTAGGGGGGAGCGGCCGGGCAAAGCCGGCAGGATTCGCTCTTCCTCTCCGACCGGCGGCTTGCCGCGCGCCGCCTCGTGCTTACTTTCTGTTGATGGGACTTGGTAATAGCGCCGCGGCCGCCGTATCGACACGGCCGCGCACTCTGGGGTATCTTCCCCCGGTTTGCAGTCCACATCAAACAACGAGGAGCAGCAATGTCATATACAATTACGCCCTTGCTTGTGGGCGTGCGCAATGTGGATCAGGGCATCATGACCTACCAGCAGGGCTACGGGAAGCGCATCTGGCTGCCCATGTGGGCCTTCCTTCTGCAGGAAAAAGGGGGCGAGGGCCGCACAATCATCGTGGACACCGGCCTGGATGACTTCATCAACCCGCCGGAGTTCACCGAGGACACCGGCCTGGAAGCCCTGTACATGGACGATGCGCTGGCGCAGCATGGGCTGACCGTGGACGACATCGACGCGGTCATCAACACCCACCTGCACGACGACCACTGCGGCAACAACCCCATGTTCGAGGGCAAGCCCGTCTACGTGCAGCGCACGGAGCTGGAGTGCTGCCAGCACCCGCACCCGCTGGACTACCGCTATGAGCCGTCGTTCATCGAGGATCTGGACATACATCCCGTGGACGGCGACGCCGAGCTCTTTCCGGGAATCAGCGTCATGGCCACGCCCGGCCACACCCCCGGTGTCCAGGCCGTGAAGGTGGAGACGGACGACGGTCCGGTGGTCATCACCGGCATGTGCTGCAACTTCAGCAACTTCCCGAACAACGGCCCGGCCGTGTGCCCGGGCGTCCACTTCAACGCCTTCAACGCCTACGACGAGATTCAGAAGCTCAAGGCGTTGCGCGACGAGGGCGTGACCATCCTGCCCTTGCACGAGCTGAGCCTGGCCGGCAAGGTCTACGGCTAGCGACAAGCATAAAAGCCAATAGAGATGACGGGCCTGCGGTGGACGCCGCGGGTCCGTTTTTATCTGGAAGAGGAATCCCCGGCGCTCCACTTCCATGTTCTACGTGGATGCGCGTCTACTTGGTGCGCCTGATGTTGTAGACGCCGCGTCCTTCCGCAACGTGTACGGTCGGATTCTCCGCCGTCCAGACCACGACGTGGGCGTTGCCCACGCGATTGCCCAGCATGCGCACCTTGGCCTCCGCATACAGATCAGACGCCATGGCTGAATGCAGGTAATCGACGTTCAGCGTGATGGTGACCAGCCTGTCCTGGGGCTTGCATCGCGTCCAGACAGCAAAGCCGCCACAGATATCCATCAGGGAGGATATAACGCCGCCATGGATTCTCTTGCTGTCCTTGTCTCCAAGGAGCGCTTCCTTGTACGGGATGTGCAGTTGGACACGCCCCTCTTCGACAAGATCTGCTTTGATTCCAAGGAGCTGATGGAACGGAAAACGTTCCTCGATTATTCGCGCGAATTGATCCACACCATTTCTCCGTGTTGATTGCGAGCAGAGAGTATTCAATGATCAGGGGTGGATATACAAGAATATTGCTGCAGATAAAAGAGGCGGCGCGGCCGGCCAACCGCTGGAAGAGCCCGTGCCGCCCAGGAAAAAGGGGCCCGCTCCCGAAAGAGCGAGCCCTTGAAGTATCTGGTCGGGATGAGAGGGTTGAAACCTCCGGCGTCCTGAATCCATTCCTCCCCAGAAGATGAGGCGCCAGGCGTATCCGACGCCTTGGGGATTTTCGCGAATCCTCTGCGTTTGTCTCAGGAAGAGGCTACCATCCCCAGGTGAGGTACTCGTGAATGGAGTCGGCTGCCTTTCGGCCGGCGCCCATGGCCAGGATGACCGTAGCCGCCCCGGTGACGATGTCGCCACCGCTCCAGACTCCTTTCTTGCCTGTTTTGCCCGTATTGCTATCGGCGATGACGTACCCCCATTTGTTGAGCGGCAGGTCCGGCGTGGAGCCGGGCAGCAACGGATTGGCTCCGGAGCCGATAGCGACGATGGCCAGGTCGCATTCGACCGTGAACTCTGACCCAGGCACCGCCACCGGCCGTCTGCGTCCCGAAGCGTCGACCTCGCCCAGCTCCATGCGCACGCATTCGATAGCCCTCAAGCGGCCCTGATCATCGCCCACGTAACGCACCGGGTTGGTCAGCAGCTCAAAGTGCAGGCCCTCCTCTTCAGCGTGATGGATTTCGGCCTTGCGGGCCGGCATTTCGTCGCGGGAACGGCGGTAAATGAGGCTGACAGCTTCCGCGCCCATGCGCATGGCCGTACGGGCCGAGTCCATGGCCACATTGCCGCCGCCGAGCACGGCCACTCGCCGACCGCGCGGGATGGGCGTGTCCACTTCGGGGAAGAGATAGGCCTTCATCAGGTTGGCGCGGGTCAGGTACTCATTGGCCGAGAGCACGCCCACGAGGTTCTCGCCCGGAATCTTCATGAACTTGGGCAGGCCGGCGCCCACGCCGAGGTACACGGCGTCGAAGCCCTGCTCGAAGAGCTCGTCCACGGTCACGGTGCGGCCAACAACCACGTCGGACTCCAGTTTGACACCTTGGCTCTCCAGGCAAGCCACCTCGGCCGCTACGATATCCTTGGGCAGGCGGAACTCCGGAATGCCGTAAACGAGCACGCCGCCAGGCTTGTGGAAAGCCTCGAAGAGGGTGACGCCGTGTCCTTTGAGCACCAGGTCGCTGGCCACGGTCAGGCTGGACGGGCCAGAGCCGATCACGGCAACCTTTTTTCCTGTGGCATCGTCGCTTGAGGGGAGTACGCAGGCGTGGTGCTCCCGTTCCCAGTCGGCGGCAAAACGCTCCAGGTTGCCGATGGCCACTGGTTCGCCTTTACGGCCGAGCAGGCAGTTGCCCTCGCACTGGCTCTCCTGAGGACAGACCCGGCCGCAGATAGCAGGCAGCAGATTGCGCTCCCAGATTTTGCCGATGGCCTTGTCGAGCTCGCCCTCGGCGATATGTTTGATAAAACCGGGGATGTCGATGTTTACGGGACACCCCTGGACGCACGCCGGTTTTTTGCACTGCAGACAGCGGCCGGCCTCGGCCATGGCCATCTCCGGGGTGTAGCCCAACGGCACCTCCTCGAAGTTGCGGGCCCGGACCGCGGGCTCCTGCTCGGGCATGGCCTGTCGCGGCGTTTGGGTCGCGCTCATTGTGCACCTCTCTCTTCGCACGCGCAGCGCTCGTGGCTGCATCGTTCCTCGGCTGCATAGGCCTTGAGGCGCAGCATCAGCTCATCAAAGTCCACCTGATGCCCATCGAACTCGGGGCCATCCACGCAGCCGAACTTGATCTCGCCGCCAACCGTAACGCGGCAGCCGCCGCACATGCCCGTGCCGTCGATCATGATGGGGTTGAGGCTGACCATGGTCGGTACGCCGAACTCTCTGGTCATCTGGGACACGAACTTCATCATGGGCACGGGGCCGATAGCCACGACCTGGTCCACGCCGCCGTCCTTGAGCTTCTCCTTGAGAACCTCGGTCACGAAGCCCGCGTGGCCATAGGAGCCGTCGTCCGTGCAGACGTGCAGCTCATGGGAGGCCAGGCGCATCTTGTCCTCAAGGATGATCAGGTCCTTGTTGCGCGCGCCGATGATGGAGGTGACGTTGCAACCGGCCTGCTTCATGCCGCGGGCGATGGGGTGCAGCACAGCCACGCCGGTGCCGCCGCCCACGCAGATTACGTTCTTGCCGGGTTCGATATGGGTGGGCTGGCCCAGAGGACCGATGACATCCTGGTAGGTCTCGCCGACCTTGAGGCGTTTAAAAAGTTCGGTGCTTTTACCCACCACCATGTAAATGACGGTGACGGTACCTTTTTCAGGATCGGTCTCGGCCATGGTCAGGGGGATACGCTCCCCTTTTTCGTTCGCCTTGAGAATCAGAAATTGCCCTGGCCGGGCCTTGGCCGCGATGGACGGTGCTAGAATCTCGTTCAGGATGACCGTGCCTGCGGCCATTTCCTCGCGCGCAACGATGGTGAACATACATTGGTCTCCGTGGTGTTGTTGTGTTCCGCACGAACGGCTTGCAGCCATGCGAGGTAGTCGTCCGGGCTGATTCCCTCGTTCAAGAGCTGGTTGATTTTTTCCAGGACAGGCACCAGCTCCTGAATATCCGTAATGACGAAATGCGCTCCGATGGATTCCATGCGCCTGCGTATAGAGCGCTGGCGGCGGGTGACTTCGGCAGAGTCCATGGCCTGGATTTCGTCCAGTGACAGGCCCATTTCGTTGCCGGAGGTCGTCACAGCCACAGCCCACATGCCCGCATTGAGCCCTTCCAGCACATCAAAGGCCGTATCTCCGACCTTGACCATGGCCGACATCGGATATGTCCCGAGCTCCATGGCGTTGCGGAAGCACATCCACGGATTGGGCCGCCCCGAGGGCACATCGGAGGAGCTGACCAGGCAATCGGGCCAGTAGCCGTGTCGGGCGGCCTCGGATCGTATGAGGTCGGCGACCCGGGCGTTGTAGCCTGTGGTGGACCCGATGCGCAGGCCCATGCCGCGCAGGGCGGAGACGGTATCGATCAGTCCGGGAACCAGCTGGGAGTGCTCGTGGAGGGTGTTTGTCCTGACCTCTTCGAAATGCCTGTTCATGGCGTCAAAGTCGGCCTCTGCCGGCTCCTTCCCGAAAATGGCAGCCCACAGCTTCCGGATGCGGGGCATGGCGCTGATGGCCTTGAAGTGTTCGAGCTTGTCCATACCCATATGGACGCGGACTTCCTCGACGGTCGGCTCGATGAAGCGCGAACGGAAAACCTCTTGAAATGCCATGACCGGCCCAAGGCAACCGTAGTCCACGGAAGTGCCGGCCCAGTCCAGAACCACGGCCTTCAACGGGCTGCAACTGCAGTTATTCATGGCATTTCCCCAAAATAATATGTTCGGAACAGTGTGCCGGAACCGGCGGATGCGCCGGCGGGCTGTGGTTCGCGCCGGCGCATCCTTAGGGGTGCCTATTGCTTGATGTCCTTCAGAAGCTCCTGAAGGTTCTTCTTCACCTTGGCAAACAGCTCGATCGTTTGCTGGCGATTGAGAACAAGCAACGGGCTACCGCTCTGGGCCATGAGATCCTTGACCTTGGGGGTGTTGAACATGGCGACGAGCGCCTTCTCGCAAGCGTCGATGGTCTCCTGGTCGACACCCTTGGGCAGAATGATGCCGCGATAGTTCACACTCGAGTTGTCTACTTCGATTCCTTCCTCGATGAACGTGGGTACGTCCTCGATATAGGGATGGCGCTGCAGGTCGGCGATCGCCAGGATGTTCACGTTTTCGCGGTTGCGGAAGGCGTCGGCGAGATTGTTGAAACCGGCCATGACCTTGCCGCTCATGACGCTCTGCAGAGCCGGGGTGCCTCCCTGCTCAGGAACGTAGGTCAGCTCGATGCCTGCGGCCTTGGCCAGCTGCAACATGGCGATGTGGTGACCGACATAGAGACCGGCGCCGTTCACGGTGACCTTGCCAGGGTTGGCCTTGGCGAAATCGACAAGGTCCTTCACGGTCTTGAAGGGGCTGTCCTTGGGTACGATCAACACGGCCGGATCAGCCCCCCAGGTGGCCACGGGCTCGAAGCTTTCCATGGAAAACCGCGAGGCCTTGTAGACAAGACTCTGGGCGATGAAGTGCGGGGCGTTGTAGGTGCTCAGCCAGTAACCGTCGGTGGGCGCTTTTTCGGCGAACCAGTTCCAGCCGACTCGGCCGCCCGCACCGGGCTTGTTGATCACCACGATTGGCTGACCAAAGAACTTCTCGTCCGAGGCCAGGGTTGTCACGATACGGGCCTGGAAGTCTGTGGCGCCTCCGGGCGGGTAGGTCACGACCATGGAGAGGGGCTTGTCCGGGTATGCGCCGAAGGCAGGGCCAGAGAAGCCGCAGAGTGCCAGAACCAGAAGGCATAGCGAGAATAATAACTTTTTCATCAAATCCTCCAGAATACAGTTAAGTTACAGTGCTATTCCACTCGGGATGACCACACCGAGCATTTCACTGAAGAGAAGGTAGATCACCGCCATGAAAATAAGCGCGTAGAGTGCTTTTTTCCCTGTGCTGGCCAGTGACGGCTTCGCCGGATCAAGGGCGAGCAGGATCAGCAGGAAGTACAGGAACCCGGCGAGGTAGAATCCGATCGTCTCCATGGTGAATATGTAGGCGGTCATAAGGACCAGGGAGATGACAACGCGCCGTGTCGGGAAGGGAATGGGACCGCCCTTGAAAGGCGACGACCAGCGCAGGGAGGTGGGCCATTGTATGGGTCTGATCTTGTTCAGGTAGACCACAAGCTGGATGACGTTGATGACGGCCAGGAACAGCATCCCGTAGCAAATGTACTTCGGGAAGGTCTTGACATCATTTATGGAAATGTCATCCAGCATATGGAGGGCAACCACCGGTATGACGAACATGACGGTTGTTTCGAGAATGCGTTTGCGTGCGTTTATCATGCTGAAAACTCCTTATGCTTCGGACAGGGTGGCGGCGGCGTGCTGCTCTTCTTCACGGAGACGGGTCGCCTTGTTTCGCGCCAGCTTGTACTCGCTGTAGATGCTCCAGCCGATGGAGAGGGCGCACAAGCCAATGACGATCATGTTGACGCCGCCCGACAGGAAGTAGCTGGCCAGGCCGTCGCCGGTCTGCGCGATGATCTTGCCCCGGCTGAAGTTGTCCTCGGCCAGGGGGCCGAGGATGAGCCCGAGAACAATCGGGGCTGGTGAGAAGGAGTTGCGGCTGCTCAGGTACATGAAGAGGCCCAGGCAGAACATGATGATGACGTCGTCCATGCTGTTCTGGACGCTGTAGGAACCGTAGACGCAGAGTACTGTCACAGCCGCCACCATGAAGATGTTGGGGATGTTCATGACGATGTGCGAGTAACGGGAAATCATGATTCCGAAGACCACCATGGCCACCTGGGCGACGATCATGCTGGCGATGAAGGTGTAGGCAACATCGGCGTGCTTGGTGAACAGGTCCGGGCCGGGGAAGAGGCCGTGGATGAGCAGTCCGCCCAGAAGAACCGCGGCCGTGGGGCTGCCAGGGATACCCATGGTCAGCAGGGGGATCATGGCGGGCCCGACGGTGGCGTTGTTGGAGGACTCTACCGAGATGACTCCTTCGGAAATGCCCGTGCCGTAGCGTTCGGGCGTCTTGGACATCTTCTTGGACTGGTCATAGGCGATGAGCCCGGCCACCTGGCCGCCGGCCCCCGGGATGGCGCCAATGAAGGAGCCGACCACAGAGCCCATGATCCACTCGCGGGGATGGCGCAGGAGCTCGCCTATAGCCTCCCGGAGCACGCCTTTCTGGGCCTTGAAGGATTCGCGCTGCAGGCTCTGGCCGATAGTCTCCACCAGCGTGAATATCTGCGGGATGGCGAACAGCCCGATGAGCGCCGGGATAATGGCGATGCCGCCGGTCAGCTTGTCGGAGAAGACGAAGCGTTCAACGCCGTAGACCGGGTTCTCGCCGATGCAGCTCAGAAGAAGCCCGAACGCACCGGCGTAGAGCCCCTTGACGACCGTGCCCGAGGACAGGCCGGCGATGACCGTGACGCCGAAGATGGCCAGCCAGAACAGCTCGGCCGGGCCGAACTCCATGGCCATGCGGGCGATGGGCGGGGTGAAGAGGATCAGCACAACCACGCCGAAGATGCCGCCCAGACCCGAGCTCATGCAGGACAGGTAGAGAGCCTTCTCCGCCTTGCCCTTCTTCGCCATGGTGTGGCCGTCAAACATCGTGGCGATGTTGGCCGGTGCACCCGGGATGTTGATGAGGATTGCGGTGATGGACCCGCCGGCCACAGCAGCCGTGTACACGGCGCCGAGGAGGATAAGTCCTTCGGCCGGGTCCATGTGAAAGGTGAAGGGAACCAGGAGGGCCACCGCCATGGTCGGACTCAGGCCCGGCGCGGCTCCCAGAAGGATGCCGCCGATGGCGCCGCCGACCATGAGGGCGATTTTCATCGGCGTCAGGCATGCAAATAAATAGGGAATAAAGTCCATAGCGTCGCCTCCAGGCGGGCCGCCTTGGCGGCAGTCCGCTGGGGGCGGGGTCAGAGACCCCGCCCTGTTATTCATGTCATGTAATGAGCTCGCGGAGTACGGGGCCGAGCATGCTGGGCTTCTTGGCGACTCGCCCACCCGCGGAGGTCAGAGCCTCAACCTTTGCCTCGACAGTCCCTTTGCTGCCGGTAACGATGGCTCCAGCGTGGCCCATGCGTTTACCCTTGGGCGCCGTGCGGCCTCCGATGAAGGCCACCAGCGGCTTGGTGAAGGCGCCGCTCTCCATGGCCTGGGCCACCTCTTCCTCCATGGTTCCGCCAAGCTCGCCGATGATGACGACGGCGTCTGTGTCGGGGTCAGCCTGGTAGAGGGGCAGGATCTCGGCGAACCGGGTCAGCGGCACCGAGTCTCCGCCCACGCCCATGAGGGTCGAGACGCCGAACCCGGCCTTGACCACTTCGGCCGTGACCTCGTTGGTCAGGGAGCCGCTGCGCGTCATGACGCCGATGCGGCCGGGCTTGTAGACCCGTTCGATCCAGTAGGGCAGCACGCCCATCATGGCCTTGCCGGGAGAGATGACGCCCGAGGTGTTGCCGCCGACCACCATGGCCCCGCAGGACTTGGCCGCGCTACGGATCTGAAGCAGCTCATGCAGCGGAATGCCGTCGGCGATGGTCACGATCTTGCGGATACCCGCATCCAGGGCCTCGAAGATGGCGTCCTTGGTGTAGGCCGGGGGCACGAAAAGCATGGCCGTGTCCACGTCGTGGTCGCGCAGGCCCCTGCGGATGGTGTGGTAGACCGGGATGCCTTCGACCTGCTGTCCTTCCTTGCCGGGAGTGCTGCCGAAGACAACGTTGGTCCCCATGTCCTGCATGTGCTTGGTCCAGTAACTGCCTTCCTTGCCGGTCATGCCCTGGACCACGACCTTGTTGCTTTGATCGATGAAGATGCTCATGAAATCCTCCCTGCGGCGATATCCACGGCCTGCTGCACCGCCTCCTCGGTCTCGGACAGGGGCGTCAGGCCCAGGTCCCGGAGTATCTGGAACGCCTCCTCCTCGTTGGTCCCGCGGATGCAGGTCACGATGGGAATGGATGGCTTGAACTTGGCCACGGCGTCGGCCAGGCCCTTGGCGATGACGTCGGCCCTGGCCACGGTGCCGAAGGTTACGATGAGGATGACCTTGGCCTGCTCGTTCTTGAGGCACAGCTCCATGGCGTCCACAGCCCGCGTGTAGTTGGGGCCGCCGAATTCGAGGTAGTTGGCCACGGAGCCGCCGGCGTAGTTGATGAGATCGAAGACCGTGGTGGTCAGTCCCGCTCCGGCGCACATGAGGCTGATGTCGCCGTCAAACTGCAGATAGGGGATACCGGCCAGCGCAGCTTCGTACTCGATCTCATGGTCGAAGTGGTCGCGGGTGATCTCGTAGCCTGGCTGGCGCGCGATGGAGTTGTCATCGATGGAGAGCTTGCCGTCGCCGGCTATGAAGGTCCCTTCCTTGGTCATGAAGAGGGGGTTGATCTCGATCAGCTCGGCGTCGAACTTGCGGAATGCCTGATACAGCGCCGAGAGGACCTTGTTGAAGGCCTTGATCCTGTCACCGGTCAAGCCGAGCCCGAAGGCGATGTTGCGCATGTGGAAGCCCGAGAGGCCTCGGTCCAGATCCACCATCTGGGTGACGATCTTTTCCGGTGCGGTGGCGGCGAGCTCTTCAATGTCCACGCCGCCCTCGGCGCAGGCCAGGATGGTCGCCTTGGCTGCGGCGGCATCCACGGTAATGGCCAGGTAGAGCTCGTTTTCGAACTCCACGGCCCCTTCAAGCAGCACCCTGCGCACGCCGCGTTCCTCAAAGAGGGAGCGGGCGTACTCACGGGCGGCGTCCGCGTTATCAACGACCCGGACCAGTCCGGCTTTGCCGCGCCCGCCATGGAGCACCTGGGACTTGACCACGCACGGCATGGTGAACTCGTCGAGAGCTGTCGAAACCTCGTCGATACTGCCGGCAAGCACACCCGCAGGGACGGGGATGCCGCATTGTCGGAAGGCGTCCTTGGCTTGGTACTCAAACAGTTTCATAGCTATCTCCTTCTCGCACGCTGTGGCCGATGCGTTCGAAAAAGTCGCCCCAGATCGCGTCCTCAGAGAACTCCCTGGCCGGCCGTGGCTCGTTGACCCACGTGACGTTCAGGAAGTGCTTGTAATGGATGTTCTCCGTGGTGCTGTTTTTGCCCCAGGTGCCGCAGCCCAGGGTCGCAGTGGGCGGCATATAGTTCATGGCGTGCCCGCCGTTGGCTGCGGCCATGGGCTGGCGGACAGTGATGCGGCTGGTCAGCATGGTCTGGCCCATGCGTTCGATGTAGTCGGTCCGGTAGGTGTGGATGCCCATGGAATGGCCGCGGCCGTAGCGGTCCGTGATGGACGCGATCTTTGCCAGGGCTTCGTCGAAGCCGTCATAGGTGAAGACCGTCAGGACGGGGCTCAGCTTCTCGTCGGCGAACTTGTCCTCCACCGCGGGCTCGTCGCCCATGACGACCAGCATGCTGGTGTCGGCCGGAACCTTGATGCCTGCGTCGGCCGCGATGCGGGTGGCGGACTGGGCCACGACCTTTCCGTTGATCTTCAGCTTGCCCTTGTCGTTGACCTGCCACATCCATTTGCGCAGCTTCGCCTTCTCCTCGGGTGAGCAGATGTACCCCTTGTTGGCTCTGATCTCGTCCAGCACCTCATCCAGGATGCCCCGCTGCACGATGATGGAGTTTTCCGAGGAGCACGACGTGGCGTAGTCGAAGGTCTTGCTGCTCGCGATCATTGCCACGGCTTCCTTCACGTCCGCGTCATCGGCGATGATGCAAACGGCGTTGCCAACGCCCACGCCGTAGGAGGGCGTACCGCTGGAGTAGGCCGCACGGACCATGGGGCCGCCGCCAGTGGCCACAACCAGGTCGCATTTCTGCATGAGCTCGCCCGTGGTGGGGATGTCGGCGTCGCTGTAGATTTGCACCAGATCCGCAGGAGCCCCGATGCGGCGCAGGGCCTCGCGCATGTACTCCACGGCCATGCTGCTGGCTTTGCGGGCCCGGCTGCTTGGGCGGAAGATGACCGCGTTACGGCCTTTGAGAATGGCCACGGCCTTGGTGCCTGCCGTGGCAGTGGGGTTGGTGGCTGGCAGGATCGCGCAAACCAGGCCTACAGGCTTGGCATACTTGGAAATGCCGGTCTCTTCGTTGCGCTCGATCAGCCCGACGGAGGTCTTGCCAATGATGTCTTCAACAGCTCCGCCGACCTTGCGCTTGTGCTTGGTGACCTTGCTTTCGTAGTTGCCGTAGCCGGTCTCCTCGACAGCCAGCTTGGCAAGCGCGTGGACGTTGTCGTCGTTGTACAGGGCCCAGCCCACAGCGAGGCAGACGTCGTCGATCTGTTTCTGGGTATATCCGGCTACCTGTTGTTGCGCTTTGCGACCGGCCTGAATGAGTTCGTCTACTCTGCTCATTGTATTTCTCTCTTTTGGCGTTCGACTGCTCCGCCGGGCCGGGTCGTCAGTGGCCCGGACCCGGCAGGAGCAAGTCTGTGGTTCTGCTTCTAGGCGTCCGGAAAGTGCTTCTTGTCCAGATGCTCATACTTGGGCAGGAAACGCGTCGGCAGCGCCAGGGCGTCGCGCCGGAAGGGCGGAGCCAGGCGGGTGCCGTCGGTCATGACCTCGATGACGGCAGGGCGCCGGTTCTTCCTGGCCGCATCCAGGGCCTCGGCCAGATCTTTCTGGGTGTTGACCCTGTAGCCGTCGGCGCCCATGGCCTCGGCGATCTTCGCGTATGACTTGGACCAGATGTCCGCGCCCACGAAACGGTTGTTGTAGAAGTCGACCTGATTCTTCTTCTCCGCGCACCAGGCGCCGTTGTTGTAGACGGTGGCGATGACCGGGAGGTTGAACTGGACGGCGGTGGGCACCTCGAAAAGGCTCATTCCCCAGGCGCCGTCGCCAACGATGGCGAGCACGGTGTCGTCCGGGCAGGCCAGTTGCGCGCCCAGGCCGGCCTGGTAGGCGAACCCGGTGTTGCCAAAGGTCAGGGTGGCGATGTGGCGCTTGGTCTGCTTGAAGCGCAGGTAGCTGTTGGCTGTGGAGGACGTGTTGCCGATATCCGTGGTGGCGATGGCGTTCGACTCGGTCACGAACTTGCCGACCACCTCCAGGGCCTTGCGCGGATGCATGCGGCCTTCCTCCACGGGCTCGTCGGCTATGGCCGCGATTTCGTGGTACCAGGTGTCGAGCTCGGCCTTGACTCGGGCATACACGGCCTCGATGTTCTTCTTGGCCGGTACGGCCGCGCGCAGACTGGTGAAGAGCTCTTCCGAGGCGTCCTTGGCGTCGGCGCAGAGCCCCACCGTGACCGGGTGCGTCTTGGCGATGTGGCGCGGATTGATATCGATCTGCACGATCTTGGCGGTCTTGGGGAAGTAGTTGATGTCGTACTGCGGCAGGGTGCCGAAGTAGGACAGGCGGGTGCCCACGGCCAGGATGACGTCGGCCTGCTGCAGGATGCGCATGGCCGCCTTGGAGCCCATGTAACCGATGGGCCCTGTCCACAGCGGGTGGTCGCAGGGGAAGGCGTCGTTGTGCAGATACGTGGTGGCCACAGGCGCGCCGAGGTGCTCGGCCATGGCCTGGATGGTTTGGACGCAGCCCGAGTCCACCACGCCGCGTCCTGAGACGATGACCGGGTTCTTGGCGTTCTTGAGCACCTCCACGGCGGCGTCGAAGTGCTTGGGATTGCCGATGCCGCCCGGGGCCACGCGGTACTGCGAGGGCTCCAGGATCTCCTCGTCGATCACGCCGTAGAAGTAGTCACGCGGGATATCGACCAGTACCGGCCCGCGCTCGGCATAGGCGATACGGAAAGCCGTGCGCAGGATGTCGGCAGCGCGATTGGGGTGGGGCACACGCAGGGACGCCTTGGTAATGGGCTTGAAAAGGTTCCAGGTGTCGCACTCCTGGAAGCCGTCCCAGCCGACGGAGATCGAGCCCGCGCTGGGTGACAGCACAACCATGGGGGTGTGGGCCATGTTGGCCGTGGCAACCGCCGTGACGTAGTTCGTCACGCCGGGGCCGTTTTGTCCGATCACGACACCTGCCTTGCCGGTCATACGGCAGTAGGCGTCTTCCATGTGTCCGGCAGTCTGCTCATGGCGCACTGAAATGAAGTCGATTCCAGCAGCCGGGAACAAGTCGAGCAGGTCCATGAAGGCGGAACCGAGGATTCCGCTGACATGTCCTACTCCTTCCTGAACCAGAACTTCCGCCATTGCTTCGCTTGGAGTCATTTTGGGCATGAGTGTATTTCTCCTTTGAGGGTGATATCTGAGCTTTTTTTCACAAGAATGGATTTACATCAGCAATGGGCGGGCCAACTGGAAGCGTCTTAACAAGGTGAAAATGCGGGAAACAAGGCAGGGTGCGGGCTAGGTTATTTTTTTCACAAGTGTGTGGCGGCGTGTTAGTGTCTCTCCGGGTGAGAAAAGTGTCTGACAGGTGTCCGGCCTGCCTGACACCAGCCAGACAGTAATGTCTTGAGTTCCGGACACGGTTGTCTAGACAGCTCTCGCTTTGCTAGGCATGAATGGGGAAGGTTCGTGCAGGAGCAATGTCCTGACGAACAGAACATGTGAGGATGGGATGAAAAGATTTGGCAATAATATGCCGGACGATCTGTTCAGGAAGATTCTCGACGGACTTCCCCTCGGCATCTATCTCTGTGATACACAAGGCGAAATTCTCTACATGAACGATGTGTACGCCGAGATCATCGGGGCCGCGAAGGATGATCTGGTGAACAGGAACATCGTCAACGTCCTGCCCAAGACACGCGCGCTCAGCGTCATGCAGTCCGGGAACGAGGAGATTGGTGATCTGTGCGTTATCGGGGAAGGGGAGGGGAAAAAGACGACCATCGTCAACCGCCTGCCCCTGCGCGACGATGACGGCATGATCGTCGGCATGGTCTCCCTGTGCCTGTTTCGCAATCCCACCGAGCTCAAGGCCCTGACAGAGCGGGTCGAGCAGCTGGACAGCAGGGTCAGTTTCTACAGGCGCCGCATGCAGAGCGCGTTGTCGGTCCGGTACACGCTGGATAATATCCTGGGCGAGAGCAAACCGCTTCTCTTTGCCAAGAACAGGCTGCGCAACTACGCCCAGACGAGCTTTCCCGTCCTCATCCAGGGGCCGACCGGCACGGGCAAGGAGCTTTTCGCCAACGCCTTGCACGCCACGAGTCCCCGCGAGGACGGTCCCTTTGTGAGTATCAACTGCGCTGCGGTGCCCATCGAGCTCTTTGAGTCCGAGCTCTTTGGCTATGCGGGGGGTGCGTTCTCCGGGGCCAGCAAGGATGGCAAGGTGGGCCTCATAGAGCTGGCTGACAAGGGCACCCTGTTCCTTGACGAGATCGGCGACATGCCTCTGGCGGCCCAGGCCAAGCTGCTGCGCGTGCTGGAGGAAAAGACGGTGTACCGGGTCGGGTCATCCAAGGCGCGGCCTGTGGACTTCCGCCTTGTCGCGGCGACAAACCGGGACCTGCTTCAGATCGTCCAGCAGGGAACGTTCCGCGAAGACCTCTACTACCGTATCAGCGCGTTGCCCTTGCAGGTTCCTTCGCTTGCCGAGCGTGCTTCGGACATACCCATCATTGCCGATGCCTTGCTCGCGCGCATGGGCAAGGCGTCCGTGCAGATCTCCGAGGACGCCATGCACCTGCTGGTGGCCTACGAGTGGCCGGGCAACATCCGCGAGCTGCGTAACGCCCTGGTGCGGGCCACGAGCGTGTCCGAAGGGCAGACCATCCGGGTCCAGGACCTGCCCCCAACGTTGCAGACCTTTTGCAAGCCACAGCCCGATGGCGGCGCAGGCGACGCGGGAAGGCTCCAGGCCGATCGCGACCAGGCGCCTGGCGTTCAGCAAGCTTCCGGCAGGCCGGTATCGCTGTACGAGGCAGGTGTCGAGACGGAGGTGGCCTGCATCCTCAAGGCTCTGGAGATTAACTCCGGAAACATGGTCCGCACTGCGAAGTATTTGAATATCTCCCGCGCCACGCTCTACGAGAAGTGCAAGAAGTACGGGGTGCGGCGTTCCAAGTGAGCCGGGCAAACTGAATCCGCCCCCACATGTCCTGGTCCAGCCAGACCCGTACGAGGCCAGAGCTTGAGCGTGTCCTACCGAGCGCAGGAGAAGAGTTGTCCTGCACGAGAAATGGCGGCGGGTCAGAGGGCAATCCAAAAGACGATCTGCAAGGAAGCAGTCTGCGACCAAATAGTCCTGCGTGCATTACGCGCTGCTTCCAAGGTGGACTCGCGGTTCTCCTGCGTTGAGTGGGAGTTGCTTGCCTTTCAACGTAGATCCGGATATTCATTTACAAATTTAGCAAAGCCGTAGACGGAAGCATACGTGGGAACAGCTTGTTCGGCCCCTGCGCCTTGCCCGTCCTTTGCGGGTGTAGGAACAGCTGGCGTCCGCGGCCGGGAAGCAGCGTATGGGAATCAATCAGGGGCGGCCGACCCATTCGCGGTGCCGCATGAAACCGTGAGTGAACGAGGCAGCGAGATCCGTCAGTGCCAAAACTAACCATTCAGGATGTAGCCAGACTGGCGGGAGTTTCCACCGCCACTGTTTCACGCGCTATCCATCAGCCGCATTTACTGCGCCAGAAAACGCTTGAGCGTGTTCTGCAGGTCATGAGCGAGCATGATTACGTCTACAACGCCACCGCCGGGGATCTTTCCCGGCGCAAATCATCAGTGCTCGGCGTGTTCATACCCACCACGGAATCGGCCAAGCTGTCATCCACGGTCATTGCCGCGCAGGATGTGATCAACAGTCAGGGCTATCCTCTGATCATCAACAATACCCTTTTCGATGTACACAGGGAGCGCCTGCAGCTTCGATACTGCAGGGAGCGCTCCCTCTCGGGCCTGCTGTTCCTCGGGTACATGGCCCAGAATGAAGAGATCATCATGAATATTGCCAGGAACGACATGCCGTGCGTGTTCCTGTGGGACACAATGCCGGGTACCTCCCTGCATTATGTCGGCTTCGACAACTTCGAAGCCTCGTACAAGATGACCGAGCATCTCATACAGCTGGGGCACAAGCGCATCGCTTTTGTCGGCGCCATGTACTCCCTTGTCCAGCGCGTTCAGAAGCGGTTGGACGGTTACCTGGCCGCATTGCAGGAGCACGATATCCCCTGCCGCGAGGAGTACGTTCTGGAGTATCAGCCGACCTTGAACAAAGGCTGTGAAGCCATGCGGCGTTTTCTGGCCTTGCAGGAGCCACCTACGGCCGTGTTCTGCGCCAGTGACATGCTGGCCATAGGCGCGCTCACCGCGTGTCGCGAAGCAGGGGTGATGGTGCCGGAGCAGATATCCGTGGCCGGCTTTGACGATATTGAGTTTGCCGAGCACGTCTTTCCCGCTTTGACCACGATCAGGGTTCCCAGCGACATGATGGGCAGCATCGCCGGGAAAGCGTTGCTGGATCTGGTTCGTAATGGCGGCCACCAGCTGTACCAACACACCCTGGAAACGACCCTGGTCCGCCGGGCGTCATGCGCACCTCCATTAAAATAGCTGTTGTTGCAGGGCGTTGTCGGCAAAATACATTTTTTTTATTTTTCAGCTTGACAATGCCGTAATAGCGGACATAAAGAGAAAGAAAATTCACGAGGCATGCGGCAGCTTTTTTTCTGGCAAAATGTAACCGCATACATTTTTACTCAGGACAATGTGGCAAGAAGAATGAACGCGGAAATTGTTTTGGCCCCCAAAATGGGGGAGAAATTTTGTGGATTCGATTTGTGTAGCTATTTAAGTGTGTTGCTGATTGTTGTCAGTAGCAGGGGATAAAGGTTTTTTTTATGCGAAAATGTAACCGCTTTCATTTTGTCCGTGAACTGCTCTGTTTTCTTGCAGGTTTTGCGATGGACTTTGTGGCCGGCTTTTTTTGCGGCTTGCAATGTAAGCGGTTACATCAGGCGTTGCCGCCTCGCATGGCCGACGGCGTGAGGCCCGGCTCCGTTTCCGCACATACCTGGGATTAACGCGGGGCTTTTCTCGAACCCTTTGTCAATTCGGGAGGATTTCATGGTCAAAGTAGGTGTGGTTGGATACGGCGTGATCGGACAGAGGCTCGCTGACGGCGTCAGTCGGCAAGAGGATATGGAACTTGTCGGCGTGTGCGATGTCGGGCCAACCCTTTCCGTGCGCGCCCTGAAGGAAAGCGGCATGCCGTACCCCTTTTTCTCGGGCAGCATGGATAACAGCGCCTTCGAGGCTCTGGACATTCCCGTTACCGGGTCCTTTGAAGAGCTGGTGGAAGCCAGTGATATTATTCTGGATGCAGCGCCGGGCGGCATAGGCGCCAAGAACAAGGCGACCTATGAAAAGCACGGCAAGAAAGCCGTGTTCCAGGGCGGCGAAGCCGACAGCGTCGCAGATGTCTTTTTCCATGGCTACGCCAACTATGAGAAGGGGCTAGGCGCGAAATGGCTCAAGCTGACCTCCTGCAACACCACCGGCCTGATCCGCGCCGTTGACAGCATGGACCGCAGCGTCGGCGTTGAAAAGGTCGCCATCACCATCATCCGGCGCGTGGCCGACCCTGGCGATTACCACCGCGGCCTGACCAACGCCCTGATGGTGGACGAAGCGCCGTCGCATCAATGCCTGGATCTGATGCACATCATGCCCCACATCCATGCCACGGGCATCCTCGTCCATACCCCCGTGACCCATGGCCACATCATCACGCTGTGCGTGACCCCCAAGAAGTCCGTCTCCCTGGAAGCCGTTGAAGAGGAGTTCCGCAAGCACGACAGAATCAGGGTCGTGAGCAGGGCCGAAGGGTTCCTCGGCAACGCCTCCCTGTTCCGCTACGCGCGCGATCTCGGCAACTATCGCAGCGATATGTACGAGATCGCCCTGTGGAAGGACACGCTGGTCAAGTCCGGCGAAGACATCATGTTCGCCATCAACATCCCGCAGGAATCCATCACCATTCCGGAAACCATGGATGCGGTCCGGGCGGCCATGGAGATGCAGACCGACAGGCTCGAAGGCGTCGGCAAGACCAACGATTATCTTGGTTTGGGGAAATGGAAGTGAGCAAGGACATGCGCATCCACTCCTTTGTGGATTTCGACTACCGGGGCAAAACCGTAATCTTGCGGTTGGATATCAATTGCCCGGTGGATGCAGACACCGGAAAGCTGCGCAACACAAACCGCATCGACAAGAGTGTTGGAACTCTTGTGTGGCTGTTGCGCCAGGGCGCGAAGATCGCAATCATCGCCCACCAGGGAGATTCCCAGGACTACAAGGGCCTGATTCCCATGGCGCAGCATGCGCAGCGCCTTTCCGAGCTCGCGGGCTGCACGGTCGACTATATTGACGACGTTTGCGGACCGGCCGCGCAAGCCGCAGTGAAATCCCTGAATCCTGGGCAGGCAGTCCTGCTGGGCAACCTGCGCTATCTGGCGGAGGAAATCTCCGCATTCGAGTTCGCGCTCAAGGTCTCGCCCGGGGAGTACCTGAACTGCTATCTTGTCAGGTCTCTTGCTCCGCTGGCGGACGCCTATGTCAACGATGCGTTCTCGGCGGCGCACCGCAACTCCCCTTCCCAGGTCGCCTTTCAGGAGCTGCTGCCTGCAGCGGCGGGCGAGCTGTTGTTCTCGGAAGTGGATGCGCTTTCCCATGTGCTCGAAACACCTGCGCAACCAGCTGTCTATCTCTTGGGCGGCAACCGCATCTCCGATGCCTATGGAATGATGGGCGAAGTGCTGTCGCGCAGTGCGGCCCAGACCATTCTGACCTGCGGCGTCACCGGTCTGGTGATGATGCAGGCCAAAGGCGTGCGCCTGGGCGCCAATGCCGAGAAGTATATCCTCGATCGTGGCTACGACTCATTCCTTCCCCAGTCTCTGGAGTTGTTGGAAAAGTACGGGGACTACATCCATCTTCCGCTGGACGTGGCGTACGAGAAAGACGGCGCCAGGCATGAAATCGCAGTGGGAGACCTGCCCCTGGACGCCGATCTGCTCGACATCGGCGAGCAGACCATAGCCGCCTACGAGGAAAAAATCGTCAAAGCGGGAACCGTTTTCGTGAACGGCCCTCCCGGAGTGTATGAGAATCCGCTTTTTGAACGGGGCTCGCGCGCTCTGTTCACAGCCATCCAAAATGCCCCCGGATACACGGTCATTGGTGGCGGGGACAGCGTGAGCTGCGCCGCGTCCTTCATCGACATGTCGAAAATAGGACATGTCTGCACCGCCGGGGGCGCAATGGTGCAGTACCTTTCCGGCAAAACCATGCCGCTGCTGGCCGCAATGGAAAAGGCATACGCGAAAAACAGTAAAGGATAGGACCATGTCGAAACGTAAAGTCGGAGTTATCCACACCTTCTTGTATTCGGTTGAAGATCTGAAGGCGCTGTTCGCTGAAATGCTGCCCGAGGTCGAGATGGTCAACATCATCGACGACAGCCTGCTCAAGGAAGTGCTGGCCAACACGGGCACCACGCCCGGAGTTGTCAAGCGAATCTGCCAGTACGCCGTGCTCCTGGAGTCTCTAGGCTGCGAATGCATTCTGAACCAGTGCTCCTCGGTGGGCGAGGCCGCAGACGTGGCCGCGAAGCTCATCTCCATCCCCTACGTGAAGGTGGACAAGCCCATGGGCGCCATCGCCATCCAGGAGGCGCTCAAGGGCGGCGGCAAGGTGGGCGTGGTCGCCACTGCCATTTCCACGGTCGCCCCCTCCACGCGCCTTGTGGAAACCACGGCCAGGGAAATGGGCGCGGACGTCACCGTGAGCTCCTGTTTCGCAAAGGGTGCGTACGAAGCCTTGCTGGAAGAAGGCGACAAGCCCAAGCACGACAGAATCCTCATGGAAACCATCCAGAAGGCTGTTGATGAAAACGACGCCGTCGTACTGGCGCAGGGCAGCATGATGTCGCTTCTGGAGAAGACCAAAGACATGGGCAAGCCCGTGGTGTGCAGCTTCCGCACGGGCGTGAAGCAGATCAGAGACGTTCTCGGGCTCGACTAGCAGCCATGTGCAACGCCGCGGGTTCTTGTCTTCTCGGCAGGAACCCGCGGCCAGCGCGCGATCCTGCAATGGGGGAGCGCGACAAGGAAACGCTCATGGGAGGTGGGGACATGGACTTGGTGTTGGCGAAAGGCAAGGAGAAACTTTCCCTCGCGCTGGAAGATGGGCGCATCATGGCGGTGCTGATGCCTGCCGTGGCGCAAGGCGATTGCGACGAGGAAAAGGAGATGCGCCGCAGTCTGGAGCAGCCGATCGGCTCGCCGCGTCTGCGCGAGCTGGTCGCTCCCGGCAAGACCGTCGCCATTGTGACCAGCGATATCACCCGGCCGTGCCCCTCCCGGAAGATGCTGCCCCCGGTGTTGGATGAGCTGGCGGCAGGCGGAGTGCGCAAGGAAGATATCTGCATCGTGTTCGCCCTAGGGTCGCACCGCAAACACACCTGGGAAGAAATGGAATCCCTGGTGGGGCCGGATATCCTGCGCGAGTATCGTTGCATCGATTCAGATGCGGACGATTGCGTGGAAGTGGGCGTCACCTCACGTGGCACGCCGGTGGAGATCCACCGTCCTGTGGTGGAAGCGGACATCAGGGTCTGCCTGGGCAACATCGAGTACCACTACTTCGCTGGATACTCCGGAGGGGCCAAAGCGTTGTTCCCCGGCGTCTCCACGCCCCGCAGCATTCAGGCCAACCACCGGATGATGGTGGAGGACGGCGCGGTCACCGGGAAGATCGAAGGCAATCCCGTGCGTGCGGATATTGAGGAAGTGCATGGCTTTTTGCCCATCGATTTCATCTTCAACGTAGTGCTCGGCCCGGGCAAGCAAATCCTCAAGGCAGTGGCGGGACATTATGTAGAGGCCCACCGCGCCGGCTGCGCGTTCCTCGACTCTCTGTACAAGTTTCCTTTGGAGCGGCCTGCCGACATCGTGGTGGTCAGCGCCGGCGGCTACCCCAAAGACATCAACATGTACCAGGCGCAAAAAGCCCTGGACAACGCGCGCTTCGCCGTGCGCGAGGGCGGATGCATCATCCTGGTGGCGTCCTGCCCCGAGCATTACGGCTCGGCAACTTTCGAGCGCTGGATATGCAACGCCGTCTCTCCCGAAAAAATCATTGAAGATATCGCAAGGAAATTTGAGCTTGGCGGCCACAAGGCAGCAGCCATAGCCCTGGCCTTGCGCAAGGCGCGGGTGTTTGTCGTGAGCGATATGGACGAGGACGTTGCCAGGAGCTTGTTTTTCGAACCCATGGACAGCATCGAAGGAGCTTTGCAGGAAGCCGTGGCGCAATGTGGCGAAGATGCACGCATTCTTGTGATGCCCATGGGCGGCTCGACCTTGCCTGTGATCACTGCGTAGGGTGTGCGGCGCCGACGGAGCATATGAAAATACAATAATGGAGGTAAGCGATGGGGTCCACGGGCAACATGGCGCAGAACGACAAACCGCGCGGCTATGAGTTCGATCTTGACGGCAAGGTGGCCATGGTCACGGGCGCTGCAGGGGGCATTGGTCTCGCAGTCGCACAAACTCTGGCCCGCTACGGCGCGGATGTGGCCTTGTGCGACATCCAGGCCGAAGCGGTGGAACGCGCTGCCGAGGATATCGCCTCCACCTGGGGGGGGCGGGCCTTGTCCAGCAGGCTGGACGTTACCGACACGGCGTCCATCAACGCATGCGTCTCCGAGGTGAACGAGGCGTATGGCCGCATCGACATCCTCGTCAACAGCGCGGGGATCAACATTCCTCAGATCGCGGAAGAAGTGACCGAAGAGGCCTGGGACAAGGTGCTCGACATCAACCTCAAGGGCAGCTTCTTCTGCTGCCAGGCTGTGGGGCGGATCATGATTGCCCAGCAGGGCGGCAAGATCATCAACATCTCGTCGCAAGCAGGAAGCGTAGGGCTCATTCGTCGCAGCGCCTACTGTTCCAGCAAGGGGGCCATGGACCAGATGACCCGCGTGCTTGCGGTGGAGTGGGCCAAACACAACATCAACGTCAACTCCCTCGCCCCCACCTTTCTGCTGACGCCCTTGACGCAGGCGATGTTCGAAGAGCCTGAGTTCAAGGCCTACGTGGACGAGAACATCCTGTTTTCAAGAATGGCCACAACCGATGACCTTGTCGGAGCCGCGGTATTCCTGGCGTCCCGGGCCTCGGACATGGTCACAGGAACCGTGCTGTACGTCGATGGCGGATGGACAGCGCATTAACCCGAACAAGAAGGGGAATTGTTTGTCGGAGACTTTGGAACACTAACCCTCAACAAAAACGAGGTAGCTCCATGAAACGCATTTGGATCGTCGGTCTGATGTTGCTTGGCGTACTGTTAGTCGCACCCCAGGCAATGGCTGAAGAGCCGTTTAAAATCGGCGTGGTGAGCCCGGTCTCGGGTAACTACGGCGACCATGGCGCCCTGGAGCGTGCAGGCATGGAAATGGCGCTCAAGGATCTGGGAGGCAAGATTCTTGGCAGGACCGTGGAGCTGGAAGTGCTTGATTCCGAAAGCAACCCTGATGCCGCGGCAAGACGCGCCCGCAGCCTTATCGAAAAGGACCAGGTCAAGGTCCTCGTGGGCGGCGTGAGCTCCTCGGTCGGCATGGCCGTCGGCGCCGTGGCTGAAGAGCGCAAGGTGCTGTACGTCTGCACCAACGGCAACTCCGATGAGCTGACTTCAGCCAAAGCCAACCACTATCAATTCCGCGTGGGCGCCAGCATGGCCGCCTTGGGCCGGGCCGCTGCAACCTACGCCACGAACAATCTGGGCAAAAAGTGGTTCTACCTGACCCACGATTACTCCTGGGGCCACTCCGGAACCCGCTGGGCTCGCGACGTGATGGAAAAAACCGGTGCCACCGAAGTGGGCGAGGTCAAAGTGCCTCTGGGAACTCGTGATTTCAGCTCCCAGCTTTTGCAGATCCGCAACTCCGGCGCCGAAGTATTGATGATCACCTGTGCCGGCTTCGACAACGTGGCGCTGCTGAAGCAACTCGCCGAGTATAAGATCTATGACAAGATGAAGGTGGTGTATACGCTCATGGAATATGTGGACATGTATCCACTCGATCCGGATGAGCGTCAGGCGTATGCCGCCGTGGAAGTGTCCTGGAACGAGAATCCCAAGATGGAAGCCGCATCCAAGAAGTTCGAGAAGATGTTCCCTGACGCAGCCGCGCCTGTCATGGATAACGGGAATTACAACGGCTACATCGCAATCATGATGATTAACGAGGCAGCGAATAAAGCCGGCAGTCTTGATGATGTGGAAAAGCTGATTTGCGCAATGGAGGGTCTTGAGATTACCAACAACCTGCGTGCTCAACCCAGCTACGTTTCCCCCAAGACGCATCAGGTGCTCAGCACCGTGGACATCGTGAAGGCCAATCCTGAAGGCAAGGGTCTCAATATTTGGGATGTGCAGAAGGCCTACCACGCATCTGAATATGACATGACCGAGGAGGAAAATCCTGTCGACGTAAGTTGTGGCGCCCAGAAATAACTCGCAATGACGGCCCGGCCGCTGCAAGGGCGGCCGGGCCCCTCTGAGGGAGGCCTGCATGCTTATCTTGTCGCTTATTCTGAACGGCGTGGTCCTCGGACTGGTCTACACCGCCGTTGCCCTGGGATTCAGCTTGGTGCTGGGTGTCTCGGGAGTGATCAACTTCAGCCACGGTATCATCTTCACTTTCGGCGCCTACTTTTTCTGGGCCATGTACCAATCCATCGGCTATCTGCCGGCCATGGTCCTGGCGCCGATCTTTGTAGCCGGCATCGGCTATCTTGTTGAGCGGGTGATTATCCGCAGGGTCTACGGACAAGACCCCCTTTTCGGACTCCTCATCACACTGGGCTTCGCCATCGCCATGGAAGAGCTCATCCGCATGATCTTCGGTCCTGCCGCGCACAACGTCGATCCGCCGAGCTTTGCAAGCGGCCTCCTGATCATCGGCGACTTTGTCTACTCCTACTACCGGCTGTTCATCGCAGGCGTCGCCATCCTGATGATCGGCGGAACCTGGATTCTCACGGAAAAAAGCAACTTCGGCGCCGTGGTCAAAGCCGGCATGTTCAACAGCGAGATGGTCGGTGCGTTGGGTCACAACCTCTACAAGCTTCGGTTGTACGTGATGGTTCTGGGCTCGGCTGCGGCGGGTCTCGCCGGCATCCTGGCAGCGCCTATCTGGAGCGTGAAATCGGGCATGGGCAATGCCATCCTCATGCCGTCCTTCCTCATCGTGCTCATGGGCGGCCTGGGCAGCATCCCCGGTACGCTTATCGGCGGGCTGCTTGTGGGCTTGTCCATCTCCCTCGGCACACTTGTCGTGCCGCGCTACGTAGACATCATTCCTTACCTGCTGATGGGCGTCATCGTTTACTTCTGGCCTCGCGGGCTCATGGGGCAGCAGAACATCATCGAGTAAGGCGACAGCGGTGCTGATTCTGCAATCGTGAAGCGCACAGACACAAGCTCGCCAGGTGCATGGAGAATGTCATGGACAAAGTACGCAAGGATCCTCTCTTTTGGATTTTTCTCGTCTTTCTTTGTTATCCGTTTCTGCCGTATCTGGGGAACTTCGTTTCCCTGGGAACAGAACTGCTACTGTGGTTCATCTTTACCCTGAGCTTCAACCTCTGCCTGGGACAGACAGGCTTGCCCTCCTTCGGCCACGGCGCGTTCTACGGTCTTGGCTCCTATGCGGCGGCCATCAGTTTTCTGAGGTTCTACGGTGAGGACTCCTTCTTTCTGCCGCTGATCACCGCGATCGCCATCGGGGCGTTGTTCGGCGCCATGCTGGGCTGGATGATCCGCGAAAAACGGGGCGTGTATTTCGCCATGCTGACCGTTGTCTTCACCCAGGTGGTGTTCGGCATCTGCTGGCGGTGGGATGCCGTGACCGGCGGCGAAGCCGGGCTTTCCGGCATTGACCGCGTGAGCATTCTGGGCCTGAACATGAAGGACCCGCATACCTACTACTACTTCTGCTTCGTGGTGTTCCTGCTGTGCGCGATATTGATCCGGACCCTGGCGAAATCCTGCTTCGGCATGTCGCTGCAGGCGGTGCGCCAGAATTACATCCGCGCGCAGTACCTGGGATACAACACAGGGAAGTACAAGTTCGCCGTCTTCACCATTTCCAGCGCCTTTGCCGGGTTGGCCGGCGGCATGTACTGCATGCTGACCCAGTCGGCCTTTGCCGACATCCTCGACTGGAGCAAGTCAGGCGACGTGGTCATGGCCACGCTGCTTGGCGGCGGCACAGTCAGCTTCTACGGCCCGATCGTCGGTTCCATCATCTTCATTCTTTTTAAAGAGCTTCTCAGTGCGCTCTGGGACCACTGGGCGCTGATCTACGGGCTGCTGTTCGTCGTGGTGCTGAGTCTTTTCCCCACGGGGCTGATGGGCATCATTATAAACCGCTCCCGCGGCAAAAAGAGCAAGAAAGGTTTGCTGCCCACACCTGCCAAGCAAGGCGGCGGTGCAGAGGAGCAGGTGGAGCAGACAAATTAGCGCAATTTCCATGCGCCTTCCGCCATAAGACCTTAATAAGGAACATTACTATGGCTTTTCTTGAGATACGTAATCTTGTCAAGCGGTTCGGGGCGTTCGTAGCCACCAACGACGTGAGCTGCGACATCGACGAGACAGGCATCCTGTCAATCATCGGGCCCAACGGCGCAGGGAAGACCACGTTCTTTAACCTACTGACAGGGTTGCTGAAACCGGACTCGGGCTCCATCCACTACAGGGGCAAGGACATCACCGGCCTCAAGCCGTACCAAGTGGTGGGGCAGGGCATAGCCCGTTCATTCCAGGTGGTCAGCCTGTTTGAAGAAATGACGGTGCTGGAAAACGTGTGCATCGGCGTGCAGCACCGCCTGGGGCAGATGAGACACCCCTTCAGAAGCTTCAAGAAAAACAAGCAGGTCCAGGAGAAGGCCATGGAAATCCTGGAGCGTGTGAATATTGCGGATAAGGCCAACAACGGCGCCGCCTATATTCCCCATGGCGACCGCAAGATTCTGGATCTGGCGGTAGCCATCACCTCGGAGCCGCAGACCCTGCTACTCGACGAACCCATGGCCGGCTTGTCCAAGGCCGAGCGGTTGCGCATCACCGATCTGATCAAGGAGCTGAACAAAACCACGAAGATAATCATCGTTGAGCATGACATGGACCTCGTATTCGGCATTTCCGACGAGATCATCGTACTCCACCACGGGACCATCCTGGCTACGGGCACGCCCAAGGAAATTGCAAATAATAATGAAGTCCAGGCCGCTTATCTGGGGCACGAGGTGCAATGATGCTGCAAGCGAAAAATCTCAACGTGTACTATGGCGGCGCGCATGTCATCTTCGATATCGATATCGATATTGTCGAAGGGCAGTTCGTAGGGCTCTTTGGCCGCAACGGCTCCGGCAAATCCAGTCTGTTCCGGGCGTTCATGGGACTGACGCCGCCGCGTGTCACTGGTGAAATTGTCTTCAAGAAGCAGAATATCGTGGGCTTGCCACCGCATAAGATCGCGAATCTCGGATTGGGATGGGTTCCCGAAGACCGCAAGATCTTTCCCAACCTTACTGTGCGTCGCAATCTCAGGCTGGGCATCAAATCAGCCAGGCATACCCCGAATAAGGACAAGCTCTTCGGGCTCGATGAAGCATACAAGTACTTTCCCAAGCTGCATATCCTGCGCAAGAAACTGGGCGCCCAGATGAGCGGTGGCGAGCAGCAGATGCTCACCGTGGCCCGCACCATGATGGGCAACCCCGACCTGGTGCTGCTGGACGAGCCCACGGAAGGGCTGGCCCCGAACATCGCGAAGGACATGCTGGATATGATTCTCGAGATCCGGAAGGACTTCAAGCTGACCGCCGTCGTGGTCGAGCAGTTCTCGGCAAAGCTGCTGCCGTATCTGGACCATTGTTACGTCATGGAAATGGGCGAAGTGATCTTTTCCGGCTCGCCCGATGTCCTGGCCAAGGATGAGGCTCTGCAGCAACGCTTGATGGGCGTTGGCTAATCACGCGCGGTACGAGGAGATATAATGGATACGTCATGGAAGATTATGGTTGTCGGTGCTGGCACCATGGGCCACGGCATTGCGCAGTGCGTCGCCATGGCCGGCTTCAACGTGCGCATTGTGGATCAGTTTCCCGGAGTTCTGGACAAGGCCAAGGTGCTTGTCAAAGAGCATCTGGAAGGCATGGTCAGAGAAGGGCGCATCGACGCCGAGCTGGCCGAAGCCTCTTTTGGGCGCATGGAGTTTCATGATGACCTGGAGGCGTCAGCCGCCTGGGCGGACTTCGTGTTCGAAGCCGTGTTCGAGGATCTTCAGGTCAAACGCGAGCTGTTCCACCGTCTCGGCGCCCTGACCAGGCCGGATGTGGTTCTGACCAGCAACACATCCTCTTTTGACATCGCCAAGCTCTGTGATGTGACGCAGCACCCGGAGCGGGTCATCGGCATGCACTGGTTCCACCCCCCGCAGATCACGCCCTGCATCGAGGTCATCCCGGCCGGCGCGACCAGCGCGGAAACCGTGGAGACGGCCAAAGTCATTGCCGAGGCCGTACGCAAGTATCCGACCGCGTGTGCCAACTCCCCGGGGTTCGTGGCCAACCGCATCCAGTTCGCCATGGCGGCCGAAGCCCTGGCCATCGTGGAAGAGGGGCTGGCGACGCCTGAGGAAGTGGACCGCATCGTGACCTCATCCTTCGGCTTCAGGCTGAGCGCTTTTGGTCCCTTTGAAATTGCGGATCAGGCAGGCATCGATGTGTATCTCTCTATCTTCAAATACCTGCACGAAATGCTGGGGCGAGGACAGTTCGCCCCGCCGCCCTTGCTGGAAAAAATGGTCCAGGACGGCAAGTTGGGCCTGAAGAGCGGCGCTGGATTCTACGACTACGGTGACGACGCCGCAGATGCGTTGCGCCGGACGCGCGACAAGCGCCTTTTCGATCGGTTGGCGCTGTTCAGGGCGGAACGCATGGATGGCTCGGACTGATTTCGGCACGGAGTGAGATTCGCGGCATCGCGGTCGCCCTCCAGCCGGGCAGGGCTGGACGCGAAGCGTGCGCCGCTCACTTCCGGCTGCAACGGATTGCAACTTGATATGAAGGATACGTCGACCTCCTTGTTTTCTGGTTTCCCTGGTCGTTCCAACGGGCAACCAGCGCAGCGGCTCTCTGGCCGTTAGCACGCTTAACCAACGAATAAAGAAGAAAAACGCCGGGTTGCTCCGCTCTGTTCATGCGTGGCGGCGTGATACGGCGCGCTCTGTGCCAGCACATTTACAACGACAGGAGGAATCCAAATGGCCTTGTATACCCGAGAAGAAGCGCTGCAGTATCGCCGTAGCCCCCGTCCGGGAATTATCGAAGTGGTCCCCACCAAACCGTGCGGCAACCAGAAAGAGCTGTCCATGGCCTACTCGCCAGGGGTGGCCGAGGCGTGCAACGCCATTGTCGAAGATCCTTCCGCAGCGGCGCTCTATACCGGCAGGGCGAACCTGGTCGCCGTGGTCTCCGACGGCTCGGCCGTGCTGGGACTGGGCAATATCGGACCCCTGGCCGGCAAGCCGGTGATGGAAGGCAAGGGCGTGCTGTTCAAGAACTTTGCCGACATCGACGTCTTCGACCTCAACCTGGACGTGCGCAATGCGGATCAGCTTATCGACGTGGTCAAGGCCCTGGAGCCGACGTTCGGGGGCATCAACCTGGAGGACATAAAGGCGCCTGGATGTTTTTACATCGAGGAGGTCCTCAAGGACGAGATGAACATCCCGGTGTTCCACGACGACCAGCATGGCACGGCCGTCATATCCGGAGCAGGGTTGCTGAACGCCGCCGAGATTTCCGGCAAGAAAATGGAAAATATGAAGGTGGTGATTGTCGGCGCCGGCGCGGCAGGCATCGCCTGCGCCAAGTTCTACGTCTCTCTGGGAATCGCCAATGAGAATATTTATATGTTCGATTCCAAGGGGTTGATTTACCAGGGCAGGGGCGGGCTGAACCCGTACAAGGTCCTCTTTGCCCAGAACAAGGAAGCCAGCCTGGCGGAGTGCATGAAAGGCGCGGACGTATTCCTGGGATTATCGAGAAAGGATCTCGTGACGCAGGACATGGTGCGCAGCATGGCGCACAACCCCATCATCTTCGCCATGGCCAACCCGGACCCGGAGATCAGCTACGCCGACGCCAAGGGCGCCAACCCCGAGTGCATCATGGGCACCGGCCGCACGGATTTCCCCAACCAGGTCAACAACGTCTCCGGATTCCCGTACATCTTCCGCGGTGCGCTCGACGTACAGGCCACTGAAATCAATGAGGAGATGAAGGTGGCTGCCGCCAGGGCCCTGGCCGATCTGGCCAAGGAGCCGGTGCCGAGTGAAATTTGCGATGCCTACAGCGTGAAGGAAATGTCCTTTGGCCTGGATTACGTTATTCCAAAGCCCCTTGATCCCCGCGTGCTGGAGTGGGAGACGCCTGCGGTTGCCGAAGCGGCCATGCGTTCGGGGGTGGCCAAAGCGCCCATTGACGATCTCAAGGGCTACGCCGTGAGCCTGCGTGAGCGTATGGAGGCTTCCGGAAAACGGATCAAGAGCTTTGTCGAGAGCTATCGCTAGCCTCGCTGGTTGCACTCTCCTGCCGATTGCTCCGTAAACGGCCTGCCGGCCCGCGTGTCTGACTGCGGGCGCGGTCCGTCGCAACGGCGGCAGTACAATGTGGAACAGCAGCACCCATCAGAGCCCCTCCGTCCTGCCATGGAAACGGGTGCATATGCTGGATGCGGCCGGGAAGCCCCCCTTCCCGGCCGCACTACCATACTACCATACATGGCGTGCTCACTGGTCCTGCCGCGACAGGCCCCTGGAATCCGCCTCAACAAAGGTGAGCAGAAAATAAAACCACCGCCACCACGCGCCGGGCACCGCCAGGACTGTCTTTGAAGCGCCCGGGCGGTGTGGTTCGAGCGGTGTGGGGTGTCAGCTTGTAACAAAGAAGTTCTGGCCGGAGATGTTCTGCGTGAGGTCGGAGGAAAGATAGCAGACCATGTTTGCGATATCTTCGATCTTCTGCGCCCGGCCCAGCGAGAACCGCTGTTCGATGTCGGCTTTGAAGTTGATGATGTCCGTGCCGCCTTTGACCTGCAGGTTGTCCTTTGACCACAGGCGGGTGTCCACGCCGCCGGGGCAGACGCAGTTGATGTTCAGGTCGTACTCGGCGTGCTCCATGGCAACGGCTTTGGTAAAGGCGATGACCGCAGCTTTGGACGCGCTGTAGTGGGAGAAGGTCTGCATGGGTGAAGCGCCGACCATGGCCGCAATGTTCACGATTTTGCCGTGCTTCCGCTCGATCATTTGCGGAATGACAGCCCGCGTGACCAGGAACGTGCCATACGTGTTGACCTTGAACACGTAATCGAAGTCGTCATAGGTCATGTTCGCAAGGCTGATACGCGTGCTGACGCCTGCGTTGTTGACCAGGATATCGATCTGGCCGTACGCGTCGGTCACCGTATCCACGGCGTCCTGCACGCTTTGTTCGTTGGTGACGTCCATCCTGACGAACATGCTCTGCGGGCCGAGATGCTCCAGTGTGCGTTGGGCGCGTATTTCATCCACATCTGCGACGGCGACTTTGGCGCCTTCTGCAATAAAGCGCGATGCGATGCCTTCGCCAATCCCTCGTGCGGCTCCGGTAACCAGCGCCACCTTGCCTGACAGATTCAGATCCATTTGATGCCTCCAGAGACAAACGTGGCGCGGCGTCTACGCAATGCCGCGCCACGTTTTGCTGTTCAACTAGCAGTAGATGGTAACACCGGTCTGGTACATTGCGTCATCAACAATGACTTTGATGTCGTACTTGCCGGCAAGGCCGTTTTTGCTGATGTTGATCTTGAGCATGCGGTCGTCATCTTCCAGGAAGGCACCGGAGCACATGGCCAGATGATGCGTCGCGGCGGTGTTCAGGAAGTAGCCGCGGGTCTCTTCTTCACCCTGCAGCACCACCATGGCCAGGGAGCCGCGCTCGAACAGGCCGTGGAACACGAAGCGGTCTTCGTCTTCCTCGATGACGATCTGGCGCTCCACAGGCGTAAGCTCGTCCACCTCTTTCACGTCCGGGATGGTGTCAAAGGTGGGCGTTACATCCAGCTGACCCACGAGCTTTCCTTCGCCAAAGGCGATGTTCTCGCCGTCATGGTAGGGGGGCAGCTTCTCGGCGCGGTAGAAGTTGCCTTCCACCTCCATCTCGTACAGCACAACGCCGTCTTTTTCTTCCACCGTGATGGAACGGAGCTCCACGCCGGGGGCCTTCATGTCCAGGAAGGCGCCGAGGCTGTCCGAGGCATAGCCATTTTCGCGGCCGATGCCGCCGGAGTGGACCATGTAATGGCCCTCGTCGTAGTACTCCACGTTGCAAATGTACGGGGAGAAGAACTCCTGGCCGAGCTCCTTGCCGTACTGCCAGACCTGCTCGATCTCCATCTTCTCGGTGTCGATGCGGTAGCGCACGCCGCGGGAGAAGTTGTCCTGGTTCTTGATGTACTTCTCCTTGGACTTGGCGCGGTACTGGCCGTTGTCGAACATCATGATGTCGCCGTCCGGGCACACCACGCAGGCGTGCTGCTCGTACTGCCAGTCGAAGTTCTCCACATCGCCCACAGGGGTGAAAAAGTACTTGTCCACCATTTCCTGGGGCCAGCCTTCCGGATCGCCGAGGATCCAGTTCAGCTTGCTGGTATCGTAGTCGAAGTTGACCACGGCGTCCTGGTGGCGGCCGGAAATGGTGATGGTGTTGTTGCGCTTGTCGTACCACAGGGCATTGTTGTGGAACCAGTCGTGGGCGTCCTGGGAGCCGGAACCGGCCACGTCCTGGGGCAGGAAATCCTTGTAGTCCCAGGTGCGGAGCACTTCGCCAGTCTCACGATCCAGCAGGGCGATCATGTCTTCCACGGTGTCGGTGGTGAAGTCCTGGGTCAGCGCCAGGATGTTGCCGTCCTCCATCTCGAAGTGGTCGTGGTGGTAGTTGCCGGGCATGCGAAACTCTTTGTAAATCTTGCCCAGCAGGCTGAGCTCCACAAGGCCGGTGGCGTTGTACGGCATGCGGCAGAAGCGATGCGAGCCGGTCATTATGTTGCCGTTGGCCAACCGCTTGATATCAAACATGGTGTTGATGGTGAGCAGCCAGCGGATGTTGCCGCGGTAGTCATAGGCCGTTGGCAGGTTCTTGCCCGCCGGGGTGAGGAACATGAAGTCGTTGCCGAAGTAGTCCATGGATGTCTGGATGTTAAGGCAGCGGCAGACATCTTCCGGCAGCGGCTCGCTCGTTATCGTGAAGATCCTGCTCTGTCCGTTGGAAAGTGCCACCGTCACCCTGGTGTCGTGGTTCTCGTACAGGCCTAGTACAGGGATGATGTGGGTCGTGGCCTTTGTGAAGGTGTGGGTGATGTCTTCCCGGGCGTAACGCTTGCCGTGCACCGTCAGGGTAACTTCGGTCTCCGCTTCGGTATTGAACAGGATCAGGGCGCTCAACGGGTTGATCAGGTACGGGTTCACGATGACGTGCGCATCGTCCAGCCCAGGTCTGGCTTCCTCAAACGCTTTGAGAAATGTCGCTTCCGCCCGGTTCTGCTGTGTAATCAGGTGCTCTTCGCAGGTGTATGTGACTTTATTGCTCATGATCTCTCCCGTTAAGCGTTCAGTTTCTCAATTTCCTTGATGATTGCGGGCTTTTGTTTCAGGCCTTCCAGGCGACTCACTTCCTCGCCGTCTTTCATGAAAAGCATGGTGGGGAAGCCTTTGACGCCACACCGCTCCTTGAGCTCCTGGTTCTCATCGAAATCGACTGTATATATGGGAAAGTCCGACATATTCTTGTCGATGTCCTTGAGCACAAAAGCGAGCATCTTACAGGGGCCGCATGTCTTGGAGTAAAACTCGACAAGCATGACGCCGGACTTGTCCAGCGCGTCGTATTCCTGGGTGTTGACTTCTTTGATCATAGTGAACCTCCAATATTAACCGCGCAAAGACTCAACGTATTTTGCTGCGGAGTTGGCTGCGATGGCTCCGTCGGAGCAGGCGGTGATAACCTGGCGCAGTTTCTTTGCTGTGATGTCGCCAGCGCCGAATACACCGGGAACGGATGTCTTCATCTCATCGTCGACGATGATGCATCCGAACTTGTCCAGAATGCCAAGACTGGCGAAGAACTTCGACGTCGGTTGCAGGCCGATGTATTCAAAAACACCATCACACGTGACGTACCGCTCGGTGGCGTCTTCCTTGGTGGACTTGAACCGGACACCCGTGAGCTTGTCTTCGCCTGTGAACTCCAGGACATCTTGGTATGGATAGATCGTGACGTTCTCCATTGCGCAAAGGCGGTCGCAGGCCTTGGGATCGGCTGTCAGGTCGAACAGGGTGACGATGGTGAGCGCGTTGGTTATCCCGGCGAGATAAATGGACTCTTCCACGGCGGAGTTACCACCGCCGATGACGACGACGTCCTTGCCCCTGTACTGTGCGCCGTCGCAGATGGCGCACCAGCTGATGCCGCCGCCGGCGAACTTCTCTTCGCCCGGAATGCCGAGCCGGCGGGGCACGGTGCCGGTAGCCAGGATTACGGCCGTGGCGTGGTAGACGGCGTCGTCCTCTTCGCAGGTAATGACTTTAGTCTCGCCTTTATCTTCAATGGAAAGGACCGTCTTGTAATCGAACTCGACCCCAAGTGATTGGGTGTGGTCGAACATCTTTATGCTGAGCTCTGCACCGTTGATTGCGCCATACCCGGTGTAGTTTTCGATCTCGTTGGTGTTGATCATCTGGCCGCCGGGAGCGAGCTTGTCCAGAAGCAAGACCTTCATGTTGGCTCGGGCTGCATAGATGGATGCAGTCAATCCTGCGGGGCCTGAGCCAATAATAATGACGTCATAATGGGATATAGGACTCATAAGTACCTCCAGAATCAGAACAGGAATCGAGCTAATGGGATTCCTGCTACAATGAGAACACATACGACAATGGCGGAAGCCAAAGCGGCATGGAATGCGACATCCTTTTTGGCCACCCATTGCGTGTTGTCATAGAGAATAGCGGCAAATGGCGATGCGGCTGGTGTGGCTGCAGCGACCAGTACAATGTAGAAAAAGCAGACGATGACCGGTGAGGCGTCCAGCTGGAAGGCCTGGCAGATGGCCAACAGAACCGGAGTGAGCACAAGGCCAGCCACAACGGAGTTGAAGAAGTTGGTAACCAGAATGCCAATGACGATCACCGCAACGGTGAGCATTACGCCATTCAGGCCGGACAGATAGTCGCGGAGCAGGTATTCCATGAATAGCGTGACGTTGGTTCCCTGGCCCGTCATGGAGCCGCCCAGAAGGAACGCCGTGGCGATGAGGAAGAGTGTCCGCCATGGATACGCCGAGTTTGTCTCCACAATGTCCGCGATCGGCTTCTTGCCAATGTGAACGAACGACAGGATAAAGGTGACGAGCAGGGTGCCGCCCAGCGCATTCTTTGCCAGGAAGTCACCTATGATATTGTCGCGGCCTATTATGCCGGGGAGCAGCAGCCAGGCTGCATAGAACACGAACAAAAGAATGATGATCTTTTGTTGAATCGACATGGGCGGCAGTTCGTCTTTTTCAATCTCCGCCATATTGATGTTCTTGATGGGAGAAACATCGATCCTGAATATGAAGCGCATGGCAAAGAGCATGGCCGCAATACATACCAATGAGACGCACACGCCAAAGAAGAGGTACTTGGCGTAGTTGATCGGTACAATGGCGATGTCCGACGACGAGGCGGCCAGGTTGTCCATGTTGGACAACAAGTAAAATGCACCGCCTTTTACAGGGTCAGTGGCAAAGCACAGCAGCGCCATGACCATTGTATAGACGATCATCACGCTGACGTACTTGTCCCCCTTCTTGAAGCCCGCATGGTCGAAGATGATGTACAGCGCGGGCCACATCAGGAAGCAGGCCGATGTCTGCTCAAAGAAGGCGACGCAATACGTTGCAAGCAGTATGGTTCCGGTAAACGCCCAGGGCTTGCCTTGCACTATCTTGCGCGTCATGAACCAGTGCGCCAGGTACGCGGACAGGTTGCTCTTGATCAGAACAGCGGCGAAGATGAACAGGAAAAAGATCATGACAACCATGGGGTTGCCCATGAACTTTCCCAAGACCTGGGGCATGGACATATAGCCGCTCATCCCCAGCAGCAAGACGCCCAAGAAGCTGGGCCACAGGGTGTCTACCGCGGTCCAGAGGTAAACGACCCCGACGAACAGCGAGATCATGGCCATGCCCATGGGCGTGATGGACAGCAGGACGCCGCCATCGACCTGGGGCAAGCCAAGGTTGAGCAGTTTTTCCGATGCCGGCACCACTATCGACGGCGGTGGCGCGAAGCGCCCGAACAGCATGATACTGATGCCAACAAGGGTGTTGAGCAGCCCTATGCTATTAAATTCCCACCTGCCAAATACTTTCATAACTCGACCTACGCTTTATTTTGGAGTAGGCGCCTTTGTAGCTAGCAATTTGTGTTTCCCAGATTCCCGGAAGGAAAAAAGTAGCCCAGACTAACTTTGTGAAAAAAATATCGTGGGGGAGCAGGGGGCGTCGCGAAGTGTCCAGCAGGCAATTCGAAATATACGAAAAGCATCTGAAAAAAATTGGAAAAGAGGTGGTGATTCCAAAGGGGACGAGGCTTCCTTCGGAGAATATTTATTATTTGATCGAGGGGGTGTCGGCGCTGACATATTTAACGCCTTCAGGGGAGGAGAGTTCGTATATATTCTTCAAGCAGGGAATGCTTTTAAATTTCCTCCCTATATTGATTCATACAACAGGATTGGAGATAGACATCACACGGAGGCGGTTCTCTAAGATAAACCATACAATATACACCAAGACACGATGCAGATTTATTTGTATTCCGGGTGAAGTGTTTCTGGACTATCTCGAGAAGAACCCTGCATTGTATATGATTCTTGTGCGGTCCCTCACAGAAAATATGGTCAACTTGCTTGCTTTATCGACCGAGATTGTTTCGAAGTCGGCATCGGCGCGTGTGTGTCAGGTTATTCTGGACTTTATGTCTGACGATGAGGAGCCTGTGATTCCACGGTTTCTCACATATACAGAAATAGCGTTCTATCTATCAATGCATGAAATAACTGTTGCGAAGATATTCAAAGCACTCCGCAGAGACAATATTATCAAGAAATCAGGCCGATCATCTGTCGTCGTAGACGTGGATACATTGACTCAAATTGCAGACGGCGCAATAGATCTGCACTATAAGAATTAGGTACTTGATCAGCGAATCAAACCTGTGAGAGGGGGTTGTTCAGAGATAATATTTGTACAGAGATAGTATTCACCTGACACTCCGCCCCTGGCGGGGTGATGGCTACGCTGCTTCTTCTTTTTCTACCTCTGCTTCGTCGATTACGATGCCGTCCAGGAACGCTTGGTAGGGCACTCGGCCGTCCATGCCGCGGCCCTGATGGGTGCGTTCCCGGTTGTAGTGGTTCAGGTAACTGTCCAGATCCTCTTGCATTTCCTCCACCGATTCGTACCACTTCTCGCGGCCCTTGATGCGGAAATGCTCGTCGAGCAATGTCCGATGCAACCGCTCCACAAAGCCGTTGCTCTGCGGCCGGCGAACCTGCGTTGTCCGGTGCTCAATCCCTTCTAATTGCAAGAACAATTCGTACGGATGCTTGTCCGGGCGACCGCAGAACTCGCGACCGTTGTCCGAGAGAATCGTCGAAATGCGCGCGATGTGCTCCTCGAAGAACGGCAGCACGTCCTCATTGAGCACGTGAACCGCGGTAACCGGCAACTTGGTGGTGTAGAGTCGGCCCCAGGCATAGCGGCTGTGGCAGTCGATAACCGACTGCAAATACACGCGTCCAACGCCCTTGAGCGTGCCCACGAAGAAGGTGTCCACGGCCACGAGGTCGCCGGTGTGACGCGTCTCGATGTGCCGGTCGCGAAACTCGGGACTGAAGCGCTCCAGGACGCGGATTTGTTCGTCCGAGAGCTCCAAACGCTGCTCTCGCACGCTCTTCTCCAGCCGCAGCAACCGCTCGTGGCGTGTGAGCAAGCCGTGCCGGCTCCAGACGCCGCGGACACCGCCGGAGCTGACCTGGACGCCTTGCAGGACAAGCTGTTGGGCGACGCGGAGCGGCCCGTGCGTGGGGTGAGCCAAGCAGTAGTCGAGGATGGCCTGCTCGACAGCCTCGTCGACGCGGTTGGGGTGCGGGCCTCGCGGCCCGGGCAGGCGGTCCAATAGACCTTCGGCGCCGAAGGTCTGGTAGTTGCGCCGGATCTCGTAGAACTGCTGCCTGGAATAGCCCATGATTTTGCACGCTTTGCTGACGTTGCCCAATTCAGTGGCCAGCTCTAGCAGACTCATCTTCCTTCGTGCTACTTTGCGTTTCGTGGTCATGGCGTTCTCCTCGAAAGGGTTCGTGAAGCTTCGCAACTCCATCGATACCCAGCCAGGGACGGCATGACCACAACCTTTTGGTGGCCCAGGTGTCAGGTTATATCCATCTCAGTTCAAACAGTCTGACCCTTCCTTATTAAAAGTAGAAGACTGGCATGAGTTCCCGTGCGAGCAAATCCGCCTCCTGGCGTACTTGAGCCCCAAAAGTTCCTCGGACCGGCGCACATTGAGACACGCCACACCGGCGTGATGCCCTTGGGCACCTTCTTCGCGGACACGCCCAAGGGCGTTGGATGTGTATCTACAGTTCCACAACCGCTATGCCTGAGCCGGCTCTACACCACCCAAGCTGCCCGTGACCACGGTCCACGTGTTCGATGAAGACGTGCTGCTGTTCGTGTGCATCTCCACGATCCTTTTGGGCAACGATCGCGAACTCCGAGGTCGGCTGGACCAACATCTGTATGTATTGTCCTTGCAATTAGAGTGTATTGCGCACCGGACAATGCAGATCGCAGAGCAGCGGTTTTGCGGAATGGTGCCCCGGAGGTTGCTCGATGAGCATTTCCGCATCAAGGACCACGGCATGACCCAGTGTGCCCTATCAAGCATTCCTGGATGACATCGTAATCGACGTCGACGAGACAGGGGCAGAAACAATTGAGAAGCAGCGTAGCCATCTCCCACCAGGAGCATGAAATATTATGAACTGAGATGGATATAACCTGACACCTGGGCCACCAAAAGGTTGTGGTCATGCCGTCCCTGGCTGGGTATCGATGGAGTTGCGAAGCTTCACGAACCCTTTCGAGGAGAACGCCATGACCACGAAACGCAAAGTAGCACGAAGGAAGATGAGTCTGCTAGAGCTGGCCACTGAATTGGGCAACGTCAGCAAAGCGTGCAAAATCATGGGCTATTCCAGGCAGCAGTTCTACGAGATCCGGCGCAACTACCAGACCTTCGGCGCCGAAGGTCTATTGGACCGCCTGCCCGGGCCGCGAGGCCCGCACCCCAACCGCGTCGACGAGGCTGTCGAGCAGGCCATCCTCGACTACTGCTTGGCTCACCCCACGCACGGGCCGCTCCGCGTCGCCCAACAGCTTGTCCTGCAAGGCGTCCAGGTCAGCTCCGGCGGTGTCCGCGGCGTCTGGAGCCGGCACGGCTTGCTCACACGCCACGAGCGGTTGCTGCGGCTGGAGAAGAGCGTGCGAGAGCAGCGTTTGGAGCTCTCGGACGAACAAATCCGCGTCCTGGAGCGCTTCAGTCCCGAGTTTCGCGACCGGCACATCGAGACGCGTCACACCGGCGACCTCGTGGCCGTGGACACCTTCTTCGTGGGCACGCTCAAGGGCGTTGGACGCGTGTATTTGCAGTCGGTTATCGACTGCCACAGCCGCTATGCCTGGGGCCGACTCTACACCACCAAGTTGCCGGTTACCGCGGTTCACGTGCTCAATGAGGACGTGCTGCCGTTCTTCGAGGAGCACATCGCGCGCATTTCGACGATTCTCTCGGACAACGGTCGCGAGTTCTGCGGTCGCCCGGACAAGCATCCGTACGAATTGTTCTTGCAATTAGAAGGGATTGAGCACCGGACAACGCAGGTTCGCCGGCCGCAGAGCAACGGCTTTGTGGAGCGGTTGCATCGGACATTGCTCGACGAGCATTTCCGCATCAAGGGCCGCGAGAAGTGGTACGAATCGGTGGAGGAAATGCAAGAGGATCTGGACAGTTACCTGAACCACTACAACCGGGAACGCACCCATCAGGGCCGCGGCATGGACGGCCGAGTGCCCTACCAAGCGTTCCTGGACGGCATCGTAATCGACGAAGCAGAGGTAGAAAAAGAAGAAGCAGCGTAGCCATCACCCCGCCAGGGGCGGAGTGTCAGGTGAATACTATCTCTGTACAGACTGTTATGCCGTGCAGGGGCCCTCTGTGGCAGAGAGCACAAGAAGGTCAGCACATAGCACTATGCTGCTTAGATAATGGAGATTAGGCATCAGGGACAGCCATTTCTGGGCAATTTGCATGCATATCTACCCAAACTCCAAGAGTAATGCAGGAGCGTATATATTTGCGGTTCCGTTGTTTATCGATGCGTCAAAAGGTATGCGCTTTGATAACCATATGCTTCATTTGTAATAGAACAAATACGAAACATTTTTTCAAGGTGCTCAATGAAAGGTTTGCGGAAATATACGACATGTTCGTATTTTGGGGAAGCACCAAATACAAATTTAAATACATTTTCGTTGGCAAGAACATTGCCATGTTTTGCGTTTTGTTCATCAAGAAAATGTTTGTACGGATGGTTTGGCCAGCGCCTGTTGATACTTTCAATAGAGGCCTCATCAAAAATGGTAATATATAATCTACCATGTGGTGACAACAATCTCCGCAGTTCCAACAACCATGCGTCGGCTAGGTCCCCTATATGGGTGAAAACTGATCCAGCATAGATAAGATCGAAATATCCGTCAGTAAACGGTAAGTGATAAGCGGTAGTTGATAAAAAGAAGTTAAAGAATGGTTTCAAGTTTTGTTGTGCCCAGGATATGGACTCAGCATCTACGTCGCATCCCCAGAGCTCGCAAGTAGCGGTATGGTCTTTGAACCACCGAATGATTCTTCCAGAACTGCACCCAAACTCAAGGATACGAGTGCCAGAACTCAGTTCAAAATTATCCTGAGAGATAATTTTCAGAAGTGAATTGTAGTCTAACCTGCCACTCTCCAGGTATTGGTGGTCATCATAGGTGCCATCATCAAGAATACCATATAATTGTCGTAAAGAGTCTGGAGGCAGTGGCAGGCATTCTGTATTGTTGCTAGTATTGTCGTAAATTGTATAACCAGACATCTCCCGCGTGTGTTTATAATATACGCCATCTATGCCCTTGGCATAGAGTAACGCATTTTCGATGGTGTCAATATACTCCTTGGAATAGCTCTCCACGTCACTATTGAATGCGTCGTAATATATTTCAGCCTTGTTCATGGTATAATCTCCTCCATCCTCGCTGTATGTAGTATTTGACTTCGAACCGCTCTCGCCGGTTACAATTCATCCTCTTGGGTTCTGACCGTATTCAGTTGCTGGTGCAGTTGTTTTTTTATGCTATTCATACCTACAGATACCATACCAGGAGCCCTATGGAGCGGCTTGGCGCGAGAGGGATAAGCGTCATAGTTAGACTTTGGAACCTGACCACCCACCGGCCTTGCCGTTGGAGGCGTCTTCCATCTCGCCCTTGCCGCCTTCGGTGGAAGGCATGAGGCCCACCCAGGAGCAGCCGGCACCGGCGCATTCGTGCGGAACAATACCATGCTTGATCATATCGCGGACAGCCTTGCCGCGCGGGTGATCCTTGGGTTCGACGATTCCGGAGTCTCGCCAGTTATACATGGAGCTGGTCTGCCAGACGCAGTACTGCACGCGACCGTCGGCCAACAGCATTCGTGTGTTGTCCACGGCGCCGCATTGCTCCACGGGGAACCTACCGCCGCAATACCCGTACTCATCGGGCTCCTGCGTAAGCATGGATCTCCACATGGAGCCGCTTACAGTGAACTCCACCCCCAGTTCTTTGGCCGTAGCCATGGCGGACTCGACTTCTTCAACTGCCTGGCGAGCAAAGTACTTGGGCTTCTGCTCTTCGTAGTTGAAAGTCCAGTCCTCCACGTCTGCGCTGACTGAGTCATTCAGGTGGGCGGCGTCATACAGGAAATTCAGCTCGAAATAGCCGTCCAGGCTGGCAGCCATGCGAACAAAGTCTGCCAGCTCACCTGCGTTTTCCTTCATGTACGTCAGGTTGATGCCTACACGGGGGGATTTCTGACCCCGTTCTTCGCGCAGTGCTATCAACTGTCGGGTGTTGTCCAATGCTCGATCAAGCTCACCCCCTGCGCGAAGCTTCCTGTATTTGCCTGTATCCAGCGTATCCAGCGAAATGATGATTTTGCGAATCGGGGGGGAGTGGTCGAGAATCAGGTTTGCGCGCTGTTTATCCAAAAGCTGGGCGTTAGTGTGAAAGAGAAAGTTTTTGGACCAGTGGATAGCGCTGAGAAAGTGTTCCGCATGGCGGGACATGAAGATCTCGCCAAAACCGTCGAGGCATCCATGGGTCACCATGTCGAGCACGGGCTGGATTAACTTCAGGTCCTGAGGCTCAAGCTCCTGGTTGTGCGCAGAACTGAAAGAGTTGTTCGGGCACTGGGGACATTTGAGGTTACAGCGACCGGTTACCTCAAGCTGTACCCACTCGCTACGGCGGGGCCCCACCATCCAGTACTCGCCCTCGCTGGACTCCGCAATAATGGAAATCATCTGGAGCCCACCAGTCGCGATTGACAGGGGTACAGCTACCCTGAAGCCGCACACAACTTTTGGATCAAATCCGAACTCTTCGGCCCTGTCGGGACGCAGATCCGTCAACTCAATCTGTCCGATAATTTTTTGATCGTGGACGACGAGTACTCGTTCAGGCAAGGTGAACCCGCTGCGGTCAGGGATCATGGTCCAACCCTGAATGTATAGAACTCCGTCGGTTTCTTCGCGACGTTCGAGTTGTCCGCCGTTTTCAGGGTGCAGGAGCGAAATGTCCAAGGAGCCCCCGGCGAAAGGCCGCATGGATTCGTATGGCTCAAAGGTGTGATGACTTTCGACAGGCATAAGATAACTCCGTATAAATGAACCAACTCAATATTTGAAGGCTTTGTTTGTGTCAATACGGGTAAGCGCCTAGCGCCTCATTCGCCGAACAAAAAGCTGTGTAATCCTGTCGATAATGTAAATTTTTCGCGTGAGATGGTCCATACGTCGCTGTTGGAAGTTCAGGCAACAGGTAGTGATTGTTTGCAAGAGCGTTTTTAAATTTTAAAGCGCGCGTATTTATACTACGCCACTATGCATATTTTGCAAAGACTATTGTGGCTATCCGTAGGTATGATTCTAGTTGCATGTACGGCTAGTGGGATGCGAGTGTTTTATGCGGAAATCAAGGATTATTGTCGAGAGTGTTTTATGACGATAAATAACCATAAGCGATTATAAATGGCTAGGCTGCAAGAAAAACACTCTGCCTTTCATGACGGTTACCGTTCCTTGGCGTTGACCAGTATCAGCGAGGTGGCCCGCATGTATGTGGGTTACCCGGAACTCCTGGATGTCCATCGTACAATCTTCAAAAACGCCGGTAAAGATTACACGAAGGCCGACCTTAAAATGGCGCAAGATTTATGCATCTGTGACTTTTTCCATAGGTACGTTACTAAAGGTGCCAAAGTATTAGAGATAGGTGGTGGGTTTCCCGTTTGTTGGAATACTTGAAAGAAGATGTGGAAGCCTCGAACTTGGATAAGTTCGAGGGCTAGGGGAACGGTCCGACAGACATCCCCCAAGACACGTCTTATACGATTATTCCAAATTACATCGGAGCCTTTGACGAGAAACTTCCCAATAGCTATTTCGGCGTCGTTTTCTCGATCTCGGTGCTCGAGCATGTGAATCTTGAGGATGACGCTTTGGACGAAGTGGTACGGGACATGGAGCGCGTGCTGAAACCTGGTGGGCTCAGTGCCCACTGCATTGATTGCAGGTTCCCGCCAGGCTCACATCCGGATATCAGCAATCGCAGGATGTTGAAGCGTTTATTGGAGCACTACGGGTTTTCCGAAGAATTCATCTATGCAAATCATGATCATGAAAATGTATATCACATGTCAGAGTATGCGTATGATGTTTTCTGGAAGCCGTATTGCAATAACAGACCACATGAGCTGGATGGGCTGCCTTTTAATATTTTTGTTGTGGTGCAGAAAGCATGGTTTGCGGAGTAAGATACTGTTTTATGAGTTCACAATGAGGTTGCTGCGATGTTGTGATCTCGACAGCTTTTGGATTGGCCCCTTGCACCGATTACCTGGCATCAGGTAGCCTGAACCCCGGAGGCTCCAGGGCAAGATTCGGGTTGTACTCAGGGTCGGATTCGATCCATTTTGCCCAACGCGATTTGAAGAAGGCGATGGACTTCATGGTTTGCGCACGTTTTTCCGGAGACCCATCGTCGCCGCGGCTGACGGATTCGTGATGGATGAGACGCGCATGCGGTGTCCAGATGACCAGTTTGCCCATCTCGCGTAGGCGCAGACAGTAGTCGATATCGTTGTACGACACGGGCAGTTTCTCTTCCAATCCGCCTGCTTTCTCGTAGAGTTCCCGCCGTGTGAGCATGCACCCTCCGGTGACAGCGCTCATTCGTTGTGCGCAACGAAGCCGTCCCAGGTAACCGGGCGAGTCGTGTGGTTCAAAAAGATCGGCATGGCGCGCCGTGCCGCACATCCCGAGGACCACGCCAGCGTGTTGGATGCGCATGTCGGGGTAGAGGAGCATAGCGCCTACGGCCCCGACCTCGGGTCGGAGCGCATGCCCCGCCATCTCCTTCAGCCAACCCGGTTCCATCACCTCCACATCGTTGTTGATCAACCCCAGGATTTCACCGCTGGCCTGGCGCGCGGCGACATTGTTGATGTGCGGGAAGCTGAAGGGGGCGTCATGCTCGATAATCCGAACATTCGAGTGACGGGAGTACATCTCGAATAGCCTGAATGTCGCCGGCTCGACACTACGGTTGTTGACCAGCAGAATTTCGAAATCAGGGTAGTCCGTCCTCCCCAGCAGGCTGCGTAGACATGCCCCAAGCAGCGCCGCTTGGTCGCGGGTGGGGATAATCAGCGAGATCCTGGGCCATTCGGCAGGTAGCCAAACAATATGGCGATAACCGGGTGAGGTCTCAGCGACCTCTGTGTTCTCTGAGCCTTTGCGCACAAACGCAGAGACGGCGCTATTTTCGGCACCGTGATCCACAGGCGTGTCGGCAAGTCGATGGAACAGCATGACTGGTATGTGCCGCGTTTGTTTTTGGCACAGCATGGTGCTGGCGCGCAAAAGCAAATCATAGACAGCAGCTCGGCCGTATTCGGGGCGTAGCCCGCCCAACTGTCGCACCAGGTCTACGTCCAGAAGAGCAGCCCCTTGAATATAATCATGGGCTAGCAGCAAATCCGGGTCCCAGGGCTTGATGAATCTGGGGCGAACGCGGCAGCCCTGTTCCAGGGTGTCACTGTCCACGGTGAACAGTTGTACAGCGAGGGCGGATGCCATGTGGGATGCGATTTGGGTGACCATACAACCGTTGAAGACGAGAGGAGAACGGGCGAATAGCACGAAGCCGCTGATGGTCTCGAGGAAGGTGTTGAAAGACGATTCAATGGATTCCCCGGGGGCATGCGTCAGCCCGAGGCGTTTATGGTCAGGAACAGTGTTCTCGCCTGCACAGCTTTCTACGACGTACTCGACGTGCCACTGCAGGCAGTCATCGTCTGGTATGCTGTTGAGGAGGAGTTGAAGGGGCTCGTGGGATACTTCGGCCTCGTGGGCCAAGATATTCAAAGGCGGCGTGGGGCAACCGATAGTCGTATCTGGCTTTTCTTTGTCTGCCAACCAACGTTGATAATCTGTATTGCTGATGTGCATGGATGGGTGCTGCTAGAAAGGAAGTTTTTTTAGTCGGGGGTAGCGGTATTTTATAAATCTCCAATACCTCGGGATGTTCTGTATGTTCTGGGAAGTGCCAAAGCGTCGCTGCACCAGAAGTATCCATTCACGCAGATTGCTCCAGAATCGCTTATAGCCCAAGCCTCCGAGAGCGTACAGAACCAGAGGTGCGTCTATGTGTTTGGCATAAATGCCTGGGTGCTGCTGGACGATGTCGATGTACCAGTTCAACTCTCCCTTGATCTTGTATATATCAGAAAACATCGGCGCCATTTCGCGTCTGATAAAGAATGCTTGATGGTTACAAGTGGCAGTGCCCCGGCAGCGCAGTTGTTTCAGAGAGAATTCTGAATATGTAACATGGTGCAGAGTATTGAAGTGCTCGTCGGTGAGGTAGATATCACCAAACATGATGTCCGGATCATCGTTCGCGAGGGCAAAGACATTGCTCAGCACTTCAGAAGTGGTGTACTTGTCGCCCGCGTTCATGAATTGAAGGTAACGGCCATGAGCTTTGCTGATTCCTTTATTCATGGCTGAGTATACACCGTCGTCAGGTTCACTAATCCATCTGACCCTGTTGCCGAGCTTTCCATCAATGCTCTTTATCGTGTCGAGGGTGCCATCGGTAGAACCCCCGTCGATGATGAGGACCTCATACTCATTAAAGTCCTGCTCAAGAAGTGATCCTAACGTCTCCTCGAGCTGTTCTTTGCAATTAAATGTAGCGATAATTATGGAAAGATGCATGGTGTTATCTCAGTTCAGTACAATACAGATGGATTTGTTCGAAGTTCATGCAGAATTGTTTGGATTTTGTGATGGAGCACGGTATACGCAAGGTTAGCAGTCGCAGTGAATTTGCACATTGCGGATGATGGAAGATGGGAAAGTATCTCCATGTGAGCACAAAATTTTCCGTGGTTCGTGTTGAAATATGTACAAGAACTACAGGATATCACGTCACGAAGCATCGGGTAGCAAGCGTTTGAGCCGCATCTGGTCGAGAAAACGATTCAAATCGCAATAACCTTGAACACCAGCAAGGCCATCCCTGAAGCCCAATTCGATAACATTCTTGGCGCGTTCGATATCCTGCGGCCCTAGTTGCTCATACTTTTTCAACCACGAAGCCGCAAGCGTCTTTCGATGATGCTGAACGCAACGATCCAACTTATCCGGGTTCCAGATCCGACACATCAATAGCAGATTGCGGGTATAATAGTACAGATAGTGGAAAGTTGGAACGCCTTTCTGCACGGAGCGTCGCTTATGGCGTAAAATCAGTTCGGGGAGCATGACGAGGTTCTTGCCGTGAGCGCGAGCCTGCATACACCAATCCGTTTCCTCGAAGTACAGAAAATATCGCTCAGGCAGTAAGCCAATGTCATCCAACAGGTGTGATCTGAAAAAGAGGCTGGCCCCTGTGACATAGTCCACGGAATACGGTCCCTCTGGCAAGGCCCCTGGGCTTTCACCGTAATGAAGGTGCTTGGCCTGCAAGCCGTGCTCAAACGAGATACAGGCGCCGCCGTACCAGACAAAATCCGGATCGTCATCCATGACGATGGTCGTGCCGAAGATATCGGATTCGGGGAGTGCGTCGGCGTTTTGGACCAGCCGTGTCAAGTGGTTGGATGGTGCGATGGTGTCTGGATTGACCAGCCATATGTAGTCATACCCGGCGTCTTTGATGTCGCGCAAGGCAAGGTTACAGCCGGCGGCGAAGCCGATATTCCCCGGAGACTGGATGCAAGTCCAGTGCGTGGCGACTCGCCGAACGTACTGATAGGCCGTGAGGTCGTCGTCGTTGCTGACAAGGTACCCGTGGAAAGGTTCGCTCTTGTCCGCGTCGAGACTGCGAAGGCAACTCATGGTGTCTTCTAAGTTGCCATAATGGCAGACGACAATCGCCACGCGCGCCGGAGGCCTGTAGGAGGAAGCCGGAGATTGGTAAGTGGGGCGACCCGACGGGTCGACGCGCTCGTTTCCTTTGAAAAACAGCTCCTTGATCAAGCCGTTTATGATTTGGGTGGAAGCGCTCCACGGCATGTCGAGCACCAGCTCGTACGCTTTCTCCATGAATGTGCGGACTTGTTTTTTGTCAAAAGCTGCCGCGGCAAGCATGCGTTTGACCAAGGCCTCTTCGCGGTCCTCGGGATCGTAGGTGAGTTCTTCCATTCCCTGGAGTAGGCTGCGCAGCACGCCTAAACGAGGGGCAATGACGGGCCTGGCAAAGGAAAGCGATAGCAGCGCAGAGCCGGAATTGAGAATCTGTCTGAATGGTAGAACAGCGAAGTCGCTGGCCAGAAAGTAGCGTTGCACGTCCTGATCGTGGATGAATTCAAGTTCGGTGATAATGCGGGGAGCCTCGGTGCAGAGTGCGGTGATTTCACGCCGGAAGTCGTCCGGGAGCACTCGTCCGACGATAATGAGCCAGATGTTGGGATTGCTTTGCGATATCGTTTTGAAAGCGCGTATGAGATGGCGAACGCCTTTATATCGGCGTACCTGCCCGAAAAAAAGGAAGACCGTCGCATCTTCGGGGATCTTCAGACTTTTTCGGGCCTCCAGGGGAGAACAATCCACGGGGTAGCTGTGAATATAGTTGCCGTGGGGGGCAATTGTGACCTTTTGCGCCGGAAGGTGAAAATAGCGCGCCAGAATCTCCTGGGAGTCTGTTGTGTGCAGAATGACCCTGGTGGCTAGCTCGGCGAGCCGGGCCGAGAATTGTTCCTCGAGTTCCTTGTGCAGGCTTTCGTGTGTGATGACGTTGTGGATGGTCCAGACCAGATCTCCGCCGGCCTGAATAAATGCCTCCACCTTCTCGATGAACTCGTCCATGAGGCGCTGCACCATCTGAGAATCGTTGCCTGCGTGTTCAAATATGGGAGCGGTCCAATGCAGATGGAAGATGGTCGCAATGTCGGAGTTTTTACGCTGTTGAAGCTGCAGGGCCTTGTCGATATCACCGGGGCCGGCCAGGAGAATGTTGCCGTACAGTAGAGTCTGGTATGGATTAGCCGCGCTGTAATCAGGGAAAAAAACAAGACGTTTCTCGCGCGTAATTGGCTCAGGCAGGCCGGATTCGTCACGGTCCGGAAGGGAGAAGTCGTAGAGCTCGCAAAGCGAATGCGGGTAGAGAAGCGGCAGGCCAAGCAGTTGATGGTCATTGCCTGCCACGTAGTAGTTCTCCTGCACGAACGTGAAGCCTTCGTCCCGGCCCTCAATCCTGGCGACGAAACGTACATCCAGCGCTTCAGCGATTCGAGCTGGCAGGTCGCGGCCGTAGCGACGAAAACGGCCAAAGGATTTTTCGTCATCGGGGTCAAGATCAATAGTATGTGCAAGCTTGAGGTCGTCGAGTTCGTTGATCAGGACAATGGAGTCCCCTGTCATGACTCCTTTGACCTGCTTTAAAGCATACCGATCATCGCGAAGTCGGCTGAGCATCTTATAGACGCACACAAGCTTATGGGGAGGCGAGTTGTCTGGATCGTAACGTACGCGCCCTACTCTTTGCCCGTCCATGAAGCGCTGCCATTGCGACATGTGAACGAACAGCTCACGTTTGTTGTCGGTATCCCAGCAGCATGCTCTCCACACTTTTTTGATTATTTGTATATCGATTACATGATTTGGGTCGATTATGAGAGCATCGACATGGCCAAAATCTAATAACACGCCCAAAGTGGCCTGGACGGTGCGAGCGATGCGTTGACGAGAATTGGCGCCACATGCCGGGCAGATATAATCACTAACGGATTGTGGCGTCCTCAGTGGACTAATGGACTGACAGATTGGGCATTGTTTCATAGATTATTCTTGGTGTAATTAGCAGTCTAGTGCAGATCTTAACATTATATGCACATGCGTGAAACCTATGCTATGGGAAGGTTGATTTTAAATTTTTTGGTTTGCCAAATGGTCTACGTTGAAATATCAATATTGTTCAAGCTCAATCGATCACGGTGTTATGTTTGAAGTCATTATTTGTACAATCGGAGAACACTTCCCCGACTAGTCCCCACTACAAAAATAGAACAATGATTTCAAACACAGCCTTTCAGGTGCCATGCCATAGGTGCAGAGCAATGTAGACATTCCAGGCGTGAATAGTTGTGATACCTTTATTCAGGCTTCTGCACAGCAACGAAGATGTTGAACGGCAAGCCGTCTAACTCATAAGGACGATTGCCACAGCTGGACTTCCAGTACGCATTGTACGCATATGCTGACATATGATAGACGTTTTCGTGGTCATGGTTTGCATAGATAAAGTTCTCGGAAAGACCATAGTGCTTCATCAAATGCTTCAACATTCTGCGATTTGAGATATCAGGAGCTAAATTCGGTGGGAATCTACAGTCAATGCAATGGACGCTGAACCCACCAGGTTTCAAGACACGCTCCATATCTTGTATCACATCATCCAAAGCTTCATCCTCGAGATTTATATGTTCGAGTACTGAAATGGAGTAGACGATGTCGAAATAGTTGTCTGGAATATTTTTGTCGTATGCACCAATGTAATTGGGGACGATTTTAAAGCCGGTATCTTTTGGGATATCGGTTGGACCGTTTCCCCATCCTTCGAACTTGTCCAGATTCCAGCCTTCCACGTCGTCTTGCAGATACTCCAACAAACGGGAAAATCCTCCGCCTATTTCAAGTACTTTGGCGCCTTTTGTGACATGATAGTGGAAAAAATCACAGATACATAAGTCCTGGGCCAACTTGAGACGCGCCTTAGTGTAGTCGTCGTCGGATTCACCGTAGAACTTGCGACGTACGGCGAGGAACTCCGGATAAGCCTCGCACATGCGGGCCACTTCGGTCGCACTGGTCAACTTCAGAAATCGATACCCACTGTGAAAGAAGGCGCCTTTCTCCTGCAGATGCGTCATGGAATCATCACTTTGTTAAGAATATTAGAGAGTAGGGCAACGTTTAACAACATGAACGTCCTTTTTGAACAATCACCCGAATCATGCTTTGTCGCTCTCGCGCGCAAGCGCCGCCTCGGCGGCGTCGAACACAACAGAGCCGTCGGCCATGGCGTACAGCGTTTCGGCTCGAGCAACCCCTTCCTGTTTCAGTGTTTCCAGGCGTGAAGCGTCATTCAAAAGCTCGCCAAGGGCGGTTGCCGCCGCGGCTGGATCATCCGGTAGGATCATCCCCGCGCCGTCCAGGACCTCCTCCACGGCGGGTTGAGAAGTTGCTACCACAGGTAGACCGGCGCCCATGGCTTCCATGAGCGGCAGGCCAAAACCTTCATGAGCGCTCGTTGCGAGCAACACTGTCGCACGCGAGTATAAAAACGCCAGCTTGGAGTCGCTCACGCCCTCCATCAACGCACAACGCGCCCGCACCTTTTTCGGCAATTGGGCCAGGGCCTCCTCGATCTGGGCGGCCTGGCTGGGGAAATCATTTCTGCCGCCACCGACCATGACCAGCCCGATGTTGTCATCTTTGGCTGCAAGTTCAGCGAAGATGTCGATGGCCAGCGTGGGACGCTTGTGCGGCGCCATACGGCTGATCCAGAACAGGAAGCGGTTGGTGTCCGGCATCTTGACAGGTTCCGGAGTTACCGAGGTGAGGCGGGCAGGATTGAGCGTGGGAGGGCAGTGGGACGCATAGATGTCTGTATCCAAGTACGGACGAATGTTTTCCAAGCTGTATTCCGAGTTGGCAAGAACGGCGTCGAAAAGCTTGAAGTATTCATATTGCTCGGTAGAGCGATCTAGAACAGCAGCGAATGTTTTGTCGTACGCCTCAAAAAAAGCCCCCGGGGTCACGTTGTGGTAATAAAGGAGCTTTTTGCATGGCACAGAGGTAATTGTGGACAAAAACTCGTCCTCAATGGACCAGTTGTAAATGAGGAGATCGTGTTCCTTGGCGTCGTTTTCAAGGTCGCTGATGGATTGCACGAAGCCGGAAAGCGCCGGATCGAATACATAGGCATATAGCTGAACACGCAAGCCCGCCGAAGTCAAAAGCCCGGCCAGACCCAGGACAAACGCGCCAATACCATCCTTACAGAACAGATTGCGCGCTACTATCCGGATTGCCATACCGGCAGGCCAGGCCGGCACTCGTTCGCACCCGTTCGCCCCGTAATGGAACAATATGCGACCACGCTCTGTTTCCAGGGCAGTGCGCGAGGTCTGGTCAAGGACCACCGCTGTATGGATGGGCGGCGTAATCTTCCGTCCATCCTTTTCGGCCCAAACGCGCATGAGCGCATAATCATCTTCTTCATCCGCTCTGTTCCCTGCATTTGGAGCGATTGGAACCGGCTCGAACCTATCTGTAAAGCGCGGCGTCAGCAGCCAGCCGTCTTCTTCGTGCGATAGAGCCATTGGCTGCGGCGCCGTTGTCCAATCGCGGATAACGGCGCCGTCAGACCGCCGCAGCAAAGATATACGAATCGTCGGCTCCTCCACTTCGCTGACAATGCGGGGCTTGAACACAGCTCCGGAGCTTGCATCCAGAGAGCACACGCCCAGGCTGACATGGGCGGGCTGCGCGGTGATCGTCGCCGGCGTGTCGACTTTGGGCATCATGGCCGTCATATACTCTGAAACTACATCGGCGGAGGGGCCCAGCGCCCTCACTTTCTTGTGATGAATCCATGCGGCTCGGTCGCATGTCTCGGCCACCATGGGCAGGGAATGCGAAACCAGAACCATGGTTACGTTCTTGTCGCTGCGGAACGCATCGAATGATTTCTTGCACTTTTCAACAAAAGCAACATCGCCGACCGCCAGGACCTCATCAAGCAGCAGAATCTCCGGATCCAGTATGGTCACCACAGAGAAGCCGAGCTTGCTGTACATGCCAGAGGAGTACGTTCGCACAGGTTGGTCGATAAAAGCCTCCAGCTCTGAAAAAGCGATGATCTCATCAATACGACTAAGCACTTTCTCTCGGGAGAGCCCCAAAAGCACTCCGTTAAGCAGAATGTTCTCGCGGCCAGTCAGCTCCGGGTGGAAACCTGCGCCCAGGGACAGCAAGGGCGAGATCCTGCCGTGAACGGATATCTCACCCGAATCTGGCTTCAGTACCCCGGCCATGAGACCGAGCAGCGTGCTCTTCCCTGCGCCGTTGCGACCAATAAAGGCGAAGTTCTCTCCGCGTTTGATATCAAGGCTCAGCCCGTTGATGGCCAGGAAGCGCTTGCGCATCTCCTTGATGTTCGAATGGAGATGGAAAATAAAATTTTTTATACCGCCATTGAACTGGTGGTACGAGGGGTACGTCTTCACTACGTCACGGAATGAAATAACGATATCGCCCATTACAGTGCTTCCGCGAATTTCCAATGGAGCTTGTGGTACGTGAATAGCCCGATGGAGAAGAGAATAAATGCATACAGTATGGCGTATGGTAAATAATACAAATCTATTGAGTTCTCATATAGGGCACTGCGCCAGCAGATCATCATGGGAGCCAGCGGGTTAAGCAGAAAAACGAAATGAAATTTGTCAGGGACATGACTCAATGGGTAGATAATGGGACAACCAAAGAACAATGCGTGCATGGCGATGCTGACGATGTAGCCCAGGTCTCGGAAGAAGATATTGATACTCCCAGTGAACAGGCAAATGCCATACACCGTGCCCAGGGTTATCAGGACCATCAACGGAACGCTCCAGAGCCAGTTGATTCCTGGGTAGAGACCATAGGCGAACATGAACGCAATATATACAGGCAGCGAGATCAGAAAGTGCACCATGTCCTGCAGATTAGTCACAAATGGAATGGTGAGACGTGGGAACGCCACTTTTTTCACCAGTGGCTTGTTGTTGATGAAGCAGTTGGCCCCAAATCCTATAGAGCTGGAAACCCACTGCCAGGGAAAGAGGGCGGCCAGCAACATGATCAGGTAGTTCGGCTGATTGAAGCGAGAAATAAGTCCGAACACCACGTAATAAATCCCGGCCGTTGCCAACGGATTCATGACAGACCATAGATAGCCGAAAAAGCTGCCTTTATAGCGTACAAGCAGCTCCTTTTTCAGTAGCACTCTGATGAGATCGAGTCGCCAGCTCCATGTCGCGCTAAGAGACATACTCCTCCTTGTCCGGCTCGTGCGCATCGACGTTGCATATATAGCGGAATTTTCCGCGCCAGCCCTGGAACAGCAGTTCGTCTGCCCGTATTCGACGCAAGGCTACATCCGGAAAGTTCTGCCGCACTTTCGTCGCTATGGGCTCCCAATCCTTCTCCGCCACCACCAGGCGCAGTTCCTCCACCTCGCCCTGGCGTACAGCGATCTGAAAGTCCTGGATGTGACCGCAGCGATCCAGGATGTCCTGGACGTAATGTGTGGGATAAACATCGCCATTGATGCTGACCTTGTCGTGAACGCGGCCGGTGATATCCGTGATCCACCAACCGTCGTCGTGCTCCTCAAGCCGGCCCATGTCTCCCATGCGGTAGCGGATCAGGGGCATGGATGGATTGCGTAAATTCGTGAAGGCCAGCTCCCCATATCCGTCGTTGTCCGGATCCGCTACATCCGGCCATACCATGAAGTCGGCCACCAGCATTTCGTTTCCCGGCCGGTCCTTCAGCTCTTGCGCCATGACTCCGAACTCGGCCGCGCCGTACCTGTTGGCCACCCTGCATTTCAGCACGCGCTCGATGGCCTCCCGCTGGCGCTCTTCAAGCATCTCGCCGGTGGAGACGAACATATTGAATCGTTTGCCCGGGTGCTTGGGCAACTGCTCCACATACCGTGCGAGGGCGTACATGGTGGACGGATGTCCTTGCACCACATGTGGACGCACCTTGCTGATCTTGTCCCAGGCTGGCGCCAGACCCTCCGCGCTGTAGCTGTCCGTCAGCACATTGACGCGGTTCAGGGCGAAACACTTGAACGCCTCACGCCGGATATCTATCTTGTGCTGTGGTTCGATGAAGCGGGTGGAGAGATGAATTTCGGAGTTCCAGCGTCGCTTGCCGCCTAGCCACAGAGAAACGATGTTGTGCGCAGCGGTCCAGTCCCGGGAGACGGGATCATAATAGATCAATGCGGAAGGGCCGGTGGAGCTGCCGGTTTTGCACTGGCAGAGCGACTTGTATTCGTAATCCTCGCTGAGCATGCGTGCGCCTTGCTCTTGCAGGATGTCCTTGGTGAGCCATGGCAGATCCTCAAGGTAGCGGGGATCCTTGGCGACTTTTTCCGGATCGAACGAAAGAGAGGCGAACAGGTCGCGATAGTACGGTACGGTTGCCTGGGCATGCCTGAGGGTATCCAAAAGCATCTCACTGGCTTGAGCCTTTCTCTCGGCGAAGGGCTGCCGTGCTGCCCTGCGTAACGCGCGAGCCTTGGGAAGAATTGACCGTTTTTCCATGCGCTGGGCAATGGGGTAGGCCATATATGCTGTTATGAGTCCTTTTCCAATCATTGACCGACGTCCATTTAGGCTACATGTACGGCACCAACTACTAGACCAAGCGCGTGTACACCTCGTGCAGTTGGCGCCCTGCCTCATCCCATGTATAGCGCCTTTTTACAAGCCTAGCCAATTCTGGGGACCTCTCCATGCCACAGACTGCCTTGAGCCCGGCGCGTATGGATTCCACCGATTGGGGATCGACATAATGCGGATGTTCTCCAAAATACTCCTCCGCGCAGCCCTCGCTGGTAATGCATAGAGGAACGCCCTGAGCCGCGGCTTCTAATGCTGCCAGGCCGGGAGTCTCCAGGCGAGTGGCCAGGATAAAGCCCTTGCAGGCTGCATATGCAGAGCGATGAAGATCCGAAGCATACTCCAGAGGACCTATGTAACGCACTCCCGGGTGCATATATTCCTGGCATTCCTTCCAGTAAGCTTCATCCCGAATCCGTCCGGCGAGGATAACGAGCATTTCGAGGTCTCTGCTCGCCTGAATCAGCCGCTTTTGATTCTTACGAGGTTCGATATTGGCGATATTCAGCAGGAAAGGTGTCTCAATGCCAAATCGTTCGCAAAATATCAGAGGGTCCCCTTTGGCAAAAAAGCGATCGTCAACGCCGTTGACAACGGGCGCGAACTTGCTTTCCGGCAACTTGTACCAGTTTGCCAGCAGCTTTCCCTCGGCCCGAGAGTTCGGCAGCACCACATCACACAGCTCGAGCAATGCGCCAATTTCCTTCAGCGCATAATCATATTTGTTTTCGCCAAGCCAGAGAATGGGGGAGATGGCAAGGGGAAGGCCTCTGTTCTTGACGTGTCGGCAGAAGGGAATGGAACCTCCCTGGACCGAAAAAAAGTGCACCACATCGGCCTGGTCGAACTGAGGTTGCCAAGGATCGTAGAGCAGAACCTCGATCCCGCGGCGTTCCAGGGCGGCCTTGCACTCCATGAGCTGGACCTCGCCACCGCCTGGGCAATCGAAAGCGACCGGGTAGGTGTTGAATAAAACTTTCATCGGAATAATGCTCTCGTAGCTCTGGAGAGTATCTGGAGATAGGTGCTATGCCAGCTCGCCTATTGGGACGTCATGTCCACGGACTCGCACTCCCGGCTGTAGGCCGGTGTGGTTGGAATATCCGGCCAAGTCAATAGCACCGTCGGGATCCATCGTCAGTACAGCGCGGCTTCGCAAAACGCAGTAGGCCAAACAATCTCCGGCCGACAGCCAGAGGACCCCTTCATGCCCGGATATGTGCTCCACAAGCTCACGATGGGCAGTCAAGCGACGCTCTTCGCTCCCCCAGCCGTAATCGTAGCGGGGCGAAAAAGGATGATCCAGATAGCCGAAAATCGCTCCTGCTTTGGCGTAAGCATCGAAACTTTGGGAGGGCACGCTCGGCCCATCGAGAGCGTCATCGTGGCTGTCGCCATGGAGCATGCACTGCTGGCTGTGGCTGATGATGTCGCGTTTCACCTCGGGCATTATCCCGGGTCGGGCCACAAGCATGTCCGGGTCGTTGTGTACGATTCCGCTGATGACCCCTTCGAAGCCGGCGTCGGCCAGGGCGCGCAGGGACCAGGGGCGATTCGTGTGAAATGGCGACACCGCATAGCGCACGGGGCAGGCCCGGGGGAAATGCGCTTCGAACCAGGCCCGGCTCGCTCTGGCGTCAGCAAGAGCCCCGTCATAGTCCCGGCCCCAGTTCTCAAGATGATTATGGCTATGGGAGAGGATCGATCCCCCGGCGTTCAGCACATCGTCGAGCAGGTGCATGTCCATGGGCGTCACATCCAGCGAAGTCTTCACCGCCAGGCTCAGCGGCAGCCCTTGATCCGCGTACCACTCGAAAAGTCCCTGCGCAGAAGCGATGTCCTCGTCGCAATCCAAGCGCATGGTCGCCAGCGCCCGGACCCCGTAGGGAAGCTCTGTCAAAAGCGGCAGGCACGACAACTCCTCGCTGCGATAATCACAGAGGAAACGTTCCACGACCGCCCATTCCAGGCTGTCCAGAGGCCCTACAGGACGGTTGAACCACAGGGCCGCGCCTTTGGCGTTGTCTGCCACGGCGGCGTATAGTCCCCGGCAGTCGCCATCCACGACGATCTCCGCCAGCGCCACCGCCCCCGCAGGTTCAGAACGGCCGGAAATGGCCCAGATCTCTCCGTCAGCCCGGACACGACCATAGCCCATGTTGTTCCACTCATTGGTGAAATCGAAGCGGAGAAAAGGCCGCAAAGTATAGGGAGAGGCCTCGCCCAGAGTATGTCCCGGCAGATATTGGATACATGCCATGCTTTGCCCGCTGCACGGCCCCACCGCATTGGGAGCTTCGGCCTCACTGGCGGTGACGGGCAAAGCGTCTTCAAACCGCAATCCCAACACGGAAGCACAGGCAGGTCCAGGCGCACCAAAGACCAGCACCTTGCCACCGCCTTCAAACGCTTGCTCCAGGCGCGAGGCATGCTCATCGCCTGGGCTTATGGCCACCACGACAGACGCCGACGCTGCTTGCTCAGGTCCAGCCAGACAGCCCGGGGTAAAAGAACGTACCAGGGCCGAGCACACCATATTCAGGGCGGGACTGCTGCCGATCAATGCAATCCGATTCATATTATCTCTCACCCTGGGTCTGTGCGACTATCTCCATCATGGCCTGAGTGCGCGCTGGGTATGAGTGTTTTTGCGCCTCTTCGATGCCAGCCCGGGGCGGACAATTATTTCTCAGGATGTCCTCAATGGCCGCCACAAACCCTTTTGCATCGTCAGCAAGGCGTACCAGGTGACGATACTCGGTAATCGCCGGAAGCCGGGTGGAGACCAACGGCTTGCCCGCGGCGAGGTACTCAAAGAATTTCATGGGGAAAACCGACTTGGTATACTCGTTGATCAGCATGGGCAGGAGCACCACGTCAAATCTTTTTAGATACGACGGCAGTTCTGCATAGTCCACCGGACCATGAAGCACGATATTGTCGTGTTGCCTGAGCGCCGAGTCGTCTCTGCAAAGAATCGATTCACCGAGCTGTCCTAATAAATAGATGGTCCAGTCCGGTCGGGCGGCTGCTATGCCTGCGATGAGGTTGAAGTCCACCTTGTAGTCGCTGAGGGCCCCGACAAACCCGACAATGACTCCCTGCATATCCCGCAAGGGCTCGGCGACTGGAAGGTCGTCCCGTGTTGCTTGGTTGAAGTGTTCGAACTCCGCCACATTGTGAAAGTAATGTGTGTTCGAATTGAGCGCGGCGCATTTGTCCTGAAGGGCAGGGGCGGACGTGAAAATCGCATCGGCGTTGCGGATGAGCTCTGGTTCACGCTGCTCTATGGTCTCTTTGGGCAGACCAGGCATGGCGGCGATGTTGTCCACACAGTGATAGACCACAGTCTTGAAACGCTGAAGGTCAGTCGTCGCCGTGGTGATAGGGTTGTATGTCCAGAGCAGATCAGCGTCCATTCTCAGGACGCGCATGATTAATCGCAGCGAGAGATTGAACAGGCCGCGGTTGATTCTTCGGACCAAAGCGTAACGGTGGAGCGGAATGACAAAGGGCGTGTAGACATACAGATGCTCGTTCACCTTCACCATAGGCCTGAACATGTGCATGAGCCGGCGAAAAATTCGACGCATGTCCCTTCCTTCGCGCAAGGAGGGTTGCCTGAGCCCCAGGGACTCCACATACAGCACCCTGTGACCTGCAGCGGCCAGCTCGCGGCCCACGTACTGCTTGTTTGTCCAGCAGGGATGGCTCCAATCCGCCGTGGAGAGAAGAACAATGTCTCGGCGTGTCTTGCCGTCGTTGTTGGCAGTCTCAGGCATGGAAGGACTTTATCGCCTCGATGATGCGCTCGCTGGCCCGGCCATCGCCATAGGGATTTTTTGCCTCTGCCATGCGCCGGTAGAGGTTTTCGTCTGTAAGCAGTTCTCCAACCCCATTGACGATGCGGTCGCAGTCCACGCCCACCAGCTTGGCCCCTCCGGCCGCGATGCCCTCTGGGCGCTCGGTTACCTCTCGCATGACCAACACCGGTTTGTCCAACGACAGACCTTCCTCCTGAACTCCGCCCGAATCCGTCAGCAGCAGATGGCTGGACAGCATCATGGCAATCATCTCGCGATAGCCCACTGGATCTATGAGCGATATGCGATCCACGCCGCCGAGCATCTCCTGAACCGGCCCCAACACGTTGGGGTTGGGATGCGTAGGGTAGAGCACGTGGATATCGTCGTGTGTCTGCGCCAAGATTCGCAGGGCCTGGCAAATATTCTTCAGGCCCTGTCCAAAGGCCTCACGGCGATGGCTGGTGACCAATATGACTCTACGGCCAGCCTCAAGGGCTGTTCTGAATGGAATGGGCAACCCCGTGTCTCCAGATTTGAGCTGCTCCGACATCCAAGAGAGCGCATCCACCACGGTGTTGCCACTGACGATTACGTTATTATCCGGCACGCCTTCGGACAGCAGCGCCGAGCGCGCCTCTTCGGTAGGCGCACAGTGCAAATCCGCCATGGTCGAGATAATACGGCGATTGACCTCTTCGGGGTACGGGGCAAATCGATTGTAACTGCGCAAGCCCGCCTCGACATGGCCCACGCGTATCTGACGATGGAAAGCCGCCATGGCGCACGTCATGGCGGTCGTGGTGTCGCCCTGGACAAGAACCCAGTCAGGCGTTTCGTTTTCGAGAACCACGTCAACAGCACTCAGCAGCTTGGCAGTCAGGCTGTTGAGGGTCTGGTTCGTGGTCATCAGGTGCAGGTTCGCATCCGCTTCGAGCTCCATATCCCGCATAGCCTGCTCAAGTATGTCCGTGTGCTGTCCGGTCAGAATCAGGTGCGCGGAGAAGCTGTCGTCAGCTCGCAACATCCGGAACACCGGCGCCAACTTGATGACCTCTGGTCTTGTGCCGGCGAAAAGGCAGATGTTTGTCATAATAAAAACCAAACTATTTGCATCAGGAAAGGCATGGGCAGACAAAAGAGCCTGATGCATAAGTCATACAGACATTGATGCCCGCACAAATCGAGAATTAAATTTACTCGTTGAATTATCAAGCCTTGTCAAGGACCACAGATGGGCAGGAGTATAGGATTGCTCGCGGAGGCGCTTGTAGCGGGCTTTTTTAACCCCAGACATCGCGTTTTTGATCGAGGCAGCCTAGAAGCGGAGGGACTTTCTCCAGGTTTCAGTCAATATGTATAGATATTTGACTATGCTGTTCTTGATGCAGATGCTATGGGCTGCTAGCTGACTGAAATGACCTAGACCGTAGGGGCAGTATGAAATCAGGATGACGCCCAGGTAGAGTCTGGCTCTATCCCGGATGTGCGCGACCATTCGTTATGGGCATTGGAGCTCTCGAGCTGGGAGGGAGAAGTGCAGCAAGCACATGTCTCCTCAAGCATTTTTGGAGGGCTCGATAGCTTCGCGAACAATAAAGATTGGGCGTCGTTTGGATTCGATGTAGGTTCGGCCTAGATATTCACCTAGAATGCCGATGCCCATCAGTTGCAGGCCGCCAAAGAACATGATGGCGACTATGAGGGAGGCATATCCTGGGACATCGATGCCGCGTATCAAAACTTTTGTTATGATGAGGAGTGCGTATAAGAAAGATGTCAGTGAGATACCCAACCCAAAATAGGTCCAAAAACGTAGGGGGGCGGTACTGAAGCTGGTAAAACCTTCTAAAGCGAAATTCCAGAGTTTCCAGCCGTTGAACTTGGAGCAGCCAGCCACACGGGGGGTACGCGAGTAATCGACATACGTGCTGCGGAATCCGACCCAAGCAAACAGCCCTTTGGAGAAGCGCCTGGACTCGGGCAGGCTCCTGAAGGCCTCAACCACTTTCCTGTCCATAAGCCGGAAGTCCCCAACATTGGAGGAGATCTTAGGCTGGGATATCAAATTGTGCACGTAGTAAAAGGCGTTAGCAGTTACACGTTTGAGTCGAGTGTCAGTGGAACGGTCGATCCGCCGGCCCAGGACGACTTCGTATCCCTCTCGCCATTTTTCGATCATATCGAAGATCAGCTTCGGGTCGTCTTGCAAGTCGACATCAATGGGGATGACCACCTGCCCCGTGGCATGGTGTAGTCCGGCTGCAAGGGCAGCCTCCTTGCCGAAATTGCGGCTCAGATCGATAATCCGAATTTGGTGTCCCATGTCTTGGAGTTCTATAAGTCGGGCGAGAGTCGCGTCCGTGCTGCCGTCGTTTACGAAGAGGATTTCAAGTTGAATATCCGGTCGGGCTTTGAATAGCTCCTCGATAGTTTCGAGAAAAATGGAGATCACGTTCTCTTCGTTGAAGACGGGAACAACAACCGTTGCCTTCAGCGGTGCGTTGGTGCTTTTGGGTTCCATAGAGTGTTTATTGGATGAGATTCGAGGTTTATGCTCAGCAGCATGAGATAATGCTTGAATGTGACGGTGCCTATTTGGGTACAGTGTCTTTTACATGTAAATTATTATCCAGTCATTGTGAATAAATATCGATGAGTTGTGTGGCCAGGGTTTTCTGTGTTGCGCCTTGGCGATTCTCTTCGCTTCTTGCATTTTTTCGGAGAAATCGGGCATGTAATGACCGCCCTTGGCCCAGCGGATTTTGGAGCCCAGGTAGGTAAATACATAGGCCGGGTTCCAGACGTCGGTTATTTCACCATGGTCCATGTGGTGGTCTCCGCCCCGTCCAAAAAATTTATTGGAAGAATGCATCATGTTCATGCGTATAGGAGGATATGGGCCTGTTCGCACACAATAATATTCTTTAGATAAGTCAAGCTCAGGAAGCTGTTCGATGCGTTGCAGCATGCGGTTGGCCAAGGCTAAGTCGTGCTCTTGGCCACGCAGCAGCACGCCCTGGCGCAGAAGATCGGACTGCATGAAAAGGAAAATGGTGGCGCAGCACAATACTAGGATGCTGCTTCTGAACAGTGGCGGCTTGCGCCAGGAACTTAAGATAAAGAAAATAAAGGCGAAAAAATAGGACAAAGAGAAATTGTAGCGATATTGCCAGAAGTAGTTATTGTTGGATATCAAAAACAAAGCTTTGGTGGCGATGACGAGGCCCAGGCTTGCCAATGTCAGAAGAACAAGTCGCATGATCAGCTCGCGGCCTTTGTACCTGCGCAACAGGGTGCTGAATAGCTCAGCCATTGCGAGTCCGCTCGCCACAAGGAGAAGAGTGCGCAAAACAGTGCGGATATCCGGCTGCGTATACACCAAGGAGAGGAAGCTCTCGACAACCACCTGTTGAATTCTGACGGGAAGCTCAGATAAGGTGACGATCTTCAGACTATGGACAGAATTAACCTCCAGGCCGAGGATTCTGAGACTCAACAAATAGCCAAACCCGCCAGCCAGCAATGCCAGGAGGCGTGGAATTTGCCGGCGCCACAATGAGATGAAGAGCGTGCCAGGCGGGCTATAGATAATCTCCAGGACAATGCAGGCCATCAGAATGGTCGCTGCTACGCTCAGGCTGGGCTGATAGGTTGCCAAGCCCAGCGTGATGCACAGGCTGCCCAAGGCAAAGCGGAAAAAACGAAAAGAATCAGCCACCATAAGCCCCAGGACGACCAGCAAGATGGCGCCGAAGAAGACACCCACCTGCCATGTGTAATAGAATGCTGCCAAATTCGCAGGGTAGAGCGTAGCCACCAGGGTGACGACTAGGATCTGGGATCGGCGTTCTGTCTGACGCTGCCAGAGCAGAGCCAGACAGAACGCAGCTAGGCAGTGCAGCAGGATGCCCATAATCTGCTGCAGGGCTGGAGTGTTGGCAAAGCCCGTGAGGCTGTAAAAGAATATGGCGAACCAACGCCCGGCGAATAGTTGGTCATTGGGCGAGATCCAGGGAAACCGGCCAGCGTGGTTCGTGAGGAAGTAGTGGCAGATGAAAAGCAGGTAACTCAGAATATTGAGGCCGACGCAAAGGGCGAACCCTGTTGCTATTCCTGGTCCCAGGGCATCGGATTTGCCTTTGAGGTAACGAGTGAGATCAAATTGAAGGATGGACATTGAAGCACCGTTTCAAGTATGCCGCAGGGACATGATGAAAAACATACGCTTCTGACGATTTTTCTCAGTCAAAAGTGCAGCCGAGATCTTGTGTGAGCAGGGTGGACCTTCTTTCAACTACAAGAATAATATTTAACGAGTAGTCGTTTTTTTGTAAAGGCTAGGTTAAGTCACCCAAGGCAATCCCCACCCTGCGAAGAGAAGCTCAAAGCCTAGTTAGATTGTTGAGTCCGCCTTGGATAATAGCATATGGGCGGCAGAATCATATATTGATCGTTACTTAAATAATCTATACAAATAGATGTGTCAAAGAGAAGCTGCGAATTCTTCGAAAATTAATACCATGGTGTAGTTCATCTTATCCATGACAATATCTACCAAGCCAAGAACTTTACGCACTTCAATGTCTAGTGCAAAGCTTCAATCTTGACCAGGACCATTAGTGCAGATCATCTTCGTAAGCTATTACGATTTCAAGGTGCAAAGTGCCATCCATATCTTTAATATAGCCAATGAGCTATGTAAGATCGGCGTGGACTGCACTGTTTGCGTCACAGAAAATGTGGAACTCGTTCACAACATTGGCAAACCTCTGTTCTCTTGCATGACTCATGAGGAGATCCTGGCGCCGGACTTCACGGTCCAGGATCCGAAAAACACCTTGGTGCATGCCTGGACACCGCGAGAAAATGTTCGCCAGTGCACGCTCGCCCTGTGTGAAAAGCTTGGCTGCCGCTACATGATACACCTTGAGGACAACGAGCTCTCAGTCCTGGAGTTCGTTCTTGGCGTGAGCATGGAGCAGGCCCTTGCTATGCCCAGGGAAGAAGTGGATGCCTTGATGCCCGCCCCAGGGGAGTTGCCGTGCACGCATCCGCACTATTTCCAGTCCTTTCTGGAGGGCGCGGCCGGTCTTTCGGTCATTATCGAGACCCTGAATGATTTCAAGCCGGACCATGTGCCTTCTGTGGTGCTCTGGCCCTCGTGCGAAAGCTCCATGTTTCTGAACGCGCGTTGTGACCGGAACCTGCGGCGGGACCTGGGAATAGGGGAGGGCGAGCGCGTCATCTTTTATCCGGGCGCCGTCAGCGAACCGAACAAAGAGGACGTGCTCTCCTTGTACAAGGCTGTGGCCTTGCTCAATCAAAAGGGGCACTCGTTCAGATTACTAAGGACTGGCGTGGATTTTTGCGATCTGGGAATCGGACCCGAGCTCAACGAGCACGTGATCTCTCTTGGGTTTCGTCCACGCGAAGAGATTCCACAGTATCTTGGCATGGCGGATGTCCTGGTGCAACCCGGCGCGCCAGGTCACTTCAATGATTATCGTTTTCCTTCCAAGCTCCCCGAGTTCTTTTACGCAGGCAAGCCTGTCGTCATGGGCCGCACAAACCTGGGAGGGATGATCCGCGATGGCGTGGACGCTCTGCTCATGGAGCGCGGAGACCCGGACGAGATCGTCGAAAAGGTCGTGCTGCTCACGGAGAACGAGGAGTTGGCCGCCACACTGGGGAAGAACGCCCTCGCCTTTGCCGAAAAGCATTTCAACTGGCGAAAGACCGCGGCAGAGCTCCACGCCTTCTACAAAAGCATTCTGTAATTTCGATTACGACCTGGACTTTCCGGCCGGGAGCAATCGTTCGAAATAGTCCACAGGCAGGTCGCTCTTGAGGGCTACGTACTGGTGGTCCATGCAGCGCCGCCAGACGTTGAAGTAGTAGCTCAGGCTATCCTTGTTGGGCCAGACAAGGTGTTCTGAACACTCGTTGGTCCGCACGAGACGGAAGGTGTCTCCTTCGCTATCGAAGGCTATGTTGAGCTCATGGGGCTTGAGCGAGCGGCCAAAGGTGCGCACAGGAGCTACGCCCGGCTTGGCGGTGAGCAGGAACTTGCTGTTGACGCGGTTCAGAAACTTTTTTCCGTACAGATCCACCTCAAAATCATAGTCCTCCAGCCAGGGGGCAAGGCGCGTCATGCGTTCTGGCAGGAGTTCTCCGAAGACATCGTAGACTGCTGGGCTCTCGTCGAGCGTTGGCAGGGAGAATCCCCCATGCATCCGCAGAGGTGTCTGGAGGTGTGTCGAGGCGATGAAGTGGTGCGAGCCCGGGGTTGAAAAGTTTGTGGACAATCCCAGGTAGGGGTAGGCGTAGTACGTGTCGGCAGCGAGCATATACATCAGCAGTAGCTTCTTCCACGAATGTTGCGACCAACCCTCCACGTTCCAGGGCACGGGAATGTCGGGCTCTCCTTCCTGGGCGGCCAGCCAGGTCTTGAACGCCTTCCATTGAGCGGCCGTGAACGCCTGCCCCCAGGACGAGGGCAGTTGCATGAAGTACCCGTCATATGGGGCGTTCAGCGGCGTGAACCCCAGCTCAGCCGTTTCGTTGAAAAGCGGGGCGTAGAGCGATACGCCGCTGATGCGTGCATCAGCCCCGTAAAGACCCAATGCCTGCGAAGCATACTCGTAGAACCAGGGCGAGACGAAAAGATCGTCCTCTATGACGATGACAGCGCCGTATTCCTGAGACAGATCGCCGCACGAGAGCAGGTGGCGACGTAAGCCCAGATGGTCGGAGTGGGCGATGATCCGCTTGGGGCCGAACTCCCAGGAGAATGCCTCGGCCGTTGCCAAGACGACGTCCGCGCCATCGGGATCAATGCTGATGATCAGCGTGACGTCGTCCAAGCCGATACCGCGTTTGAGCGAGGAGAGCACTCGCATGAGCGAGCGGGGACGGTTGTGCGTCGCTACAACGATGGCCGGATGCATGCTGCCTCCAGAGAGCAATGCCGCTTCAGATGAGCCCGAGCTCTGCGAGTCGCCGTTGATAGTTGCGACCCACGGTCAGCGGATTGTACATATCCTGTATCGTACGCTTGCCGGCCTCTGCCAGTCGCGCGGCCAGGGCCGGTTGATCCACACAGGCCCGCATCTGCTCGGCGGCATGACCCATGTCCGGGTCGAACCAGACCTGGTCCTGCCAGAAGTGATATTCCCACGGCTCCACAGGGACGGTGCGTCCCTCAACCATGAAGGCGGTCTCCGGCGTGGTGAAGTCCACGTTGCCGGAATAGTTGCTGGCGACCACAGGTTTGCCCAGCAGCATGGCTTCGGCCAAGGTGCGGCCAAACCCTTCGGAGCGGTGCAGCGAGACCACAGCGTCGCAGCAGTTGAACAGTCCCAGGATCTCGGCGCGGCTGTAGACGGCATTGATGACCTTGATGCGCTGGTCGAGCTCGGCCTGGGCCATAAAGGCCTTCCAGACGGGATCATCGCCGTTGGCGTTCATGGCTTTGACCACCAGCGCCACATCGTCGCGTGTGCGCTCGAAGGCCAGCTTGAAGGCATCGAGCAGCCCGAAGGGGTTCTTGCGCGCGTATTTGGACAAGCTGTCGAACACGAAAGCGAAGCAGAAACGGTTCTGCGGCAGGCCGTAGTAATCGCGGCCATAGTCTGGCGTTTCGTCCACGGTCACAGCCATGGGCATGACGCGCACGGGAACCGGAGAGACCTCGGCAGCAGCATGAGCTGTGAAGTTGGATGAAGACCAGACCTCCTGCACCAGCTTGAAGGCCGGCTCCAGAGGGCGAGGCCAACGAGGCAGCTCCCACTGCCAGCCGGCGATGTTGTATCGTCCCAGAAAGCATTCCGGTCCGTGGACCATGAAGAGTCGGGTCGTCTCCACGCAAGGTAGGTAGAAGAGATTGGCCAAGTACCTGGGAGCCTGAGCCAGGTGCTCTGCGGCGCGGTCGTCCTCGCTGCGGGAGGCGCTGTGGATGGGCGCATCCACCAGGGCGAAGTCCATCCCGGCAGCCCTGAGCGAGGCTGCGGCCATGCGTACGTCCTCACCCACGCCCAGTTCGCCCCGAACGAAGCCGACAACATTCAGTCCGCCGCGTTCGAACTCGCCTGCCGGGATGGTGCGAGGTTTAGGCGAGATTGCGGGGCGTTGTTCGGGCAAGGCGTCCACAACGGCGTCGCCATTCTCGGCGAACCATGCGAGATAGGAATCGTGTCCTTCAGGCGTATTAATGTCAAAACGCTGTCGCAGGTCATCATACTTCTCCCAGAGAAGAAGCTGGAGCCTGGTCAGACCGGGCGCTGAAGACGGCTCCTCCCAGTAGTTGGGCGCCAGAGCCATCCGTAGGGGAAGGCGTGCGGTCTTGACGCCCCAGTCCATGTACCAGTCGACAAAACGTTCACAGCATTCCGGGGTGCTCAGCGGGTACGATCGCTGGACATCCTTGCGTCCCCACCAGAGCAGGTAGGCGAGGCGCGTCACAGGCAGATCCTGCAGGGATTCAACCTCGTTCACCTGGCCGCGCCAGTACTCGTAGGCGTCGGGGGCCAGAAAGGGATCGCAGTGGAACTCCCGACGACCGGATTTTAGCCACCAGAGCAGATAGCCGTTGCGCTGGGCGGGTTCTTCGAGGTCGAAGGAGCGTTGTAGCCAGGAGTTCAGAGTCCAGAACAGGTACAGCCGCTCACTGACGACAAGGTCGCCAGAACGCGCGAAGGAGTGGGGCGCTTCCAGCCAGGAAAGATCGTTGAAGACGGAAAAATTCATAGCCTGATGTTTTAGCTAATCAATACGGCACCAACGTAGAACCCGGCGGGACACGTTGTAGTAATAGCAGACAGATTCGGCGTTTATGTTCAATGGAGTCTTGTCGCAGTCACAGAGCAATCCGTAGTTCAGGCCGTTCCCCTTGATGTCGCAGACGACATTGAGTTCGTGGGGCTTCAGGTCTTTGCTCCAGCTGGCCAGGGCAGGCATGGGCCGCGAGGTGAGGATGTGCGTGGCTTGGAACTGGTTCAAGTCCTTCACTCCGTAAAGATCCACCACGAGGTCGCTGTCCCCCAGATGTGGAGCCAGTCGCACAAACCTGTCAGGCAGTAGCTCGCAGTATTCGTCATAGACGCAAAGAGACTCGTCCATCGGCTTGAAGACATATTCTTTGGGGAACATGTGGATGGGGACCTGAAAGCGCGTGGAGTTGGTCTTGTGGTTGACGCCGATGTCGGAAAAGTTGGTGCTGAAAGAGAGATACGGGTAAACGAAGAAAAGATTGGAATCGCACATGTAGGCGATAAAGTACTTTTTCCACGAGCTCTCAGGCCAAAGCCGCACGTTGGGCGGTACGATGGGGGCTATGTCCTTGTCGGCGTTCGCGTCGTACCATGCTTTGAAGCGTCGCCATTGTTCCCATGTCCAAGCTTGCCCCCAAGAAGAAGGTAGTGCGAGAAAATATGCATCGACGTCGTCCTGCATGGGCCGGAAGCCCATAAAAGAGGTTTCGTTGTATTGCGGTGAATAAAGCGAGATGCCGGCTATGCGATCGTCGTCCTGATAATAGTCGAGGGCGCTGGCAGCGTAGTTATAGAAATGGGGCGACGGATAGATGTCGTCCTCCAAAAGGATTATAGAGCCGTACTCTTCGGTCAAGTCGCCGGAACGCAACACATGGCGCCTGAGGCCCAGACTTTCCTCGGCCGTGAGAATCCGTTTGGGACCTCCCTTCCATTGGAATTCTTCCGCTACCTTCAAAACGTTCAGGGAGTCGCTTTTATCAATGCTGATGACCAGGGTCACGTCATGCGGGTAGTGGGACGCGTTCAGGCCGCCCAGTATGCGTCGCAGGGATTCTGGGCGGTTGTATCCAAGGACAACGATAGCAGGTGATTGAGTCGTGTTCATGGTTGAGTCGTCGCGGTGCGTCAAAACCGTCCAGATCGTGTTCGGACGGGTATTCGCACATTCAAATTCGGTGAGGATGAACACATTTGCTTGCGGATGTCTACAGAGGCAGGCGCAGCCGTTCGGTTGTGAGATGGGTTTGGAGCCGCACTGTGGGCAGGCATCCGGGAAGGTATAACTCGTATCGTCACCGTGACAAGAGATATTCGAGTACCCGGATATGCTTTTTCATGGGCCGCCATCTTGCTACTGAGATGATTGACCGGCATGCAAGTATCATCAATACTGGACGCGATCGGTTCACATGATGTTTTTATGTGGATTGATTTTCGAGAAGAGGTCAGTGGGATTAGCTCGCCTTAGCTCTTCATTTTTGCAGTGTTTCGCTTTATACGAGTCCGTTGTGAGGAGAAGCCTCGTAATCGACATCACAAGAGGCTCCCTGCACGGGGAAAGGCAGGTCTTTACCCACGCTCCGAAGGCGCTCCAGACGTGGGGACATGGACCTTGCTGAGAAAGACATCAGCATGATCAAGCGGGCGCAGTGGCGTCCTAGCTTTGGAGTATATTTTGCCAGCAGACAAAAAAATATTAATAACTACATATCATAATGCATTTCTTAATAAAGGCGGTGGCGAGTATGAACTCCTTGAAGTGGCTCTGAATTTAAGGAAAATGGGGCACATAGCCGATGTGTACAGCCCATACTCAAGGTCTGTGCAATATTATGATATTATTATACATTTTTCAGTCGAAGAGGGTGGGCTCGGCTTGCTTCGCCACGTGAAGAGCGAGGGCAAGAAAGTCATCTTGTGGCCCAATTTGTGGGTGGAGTCTCATGACCGGGATCGAGTGAAAAAAGTGGCTGCCGCCCATCTCGATCTAGCTGACGCGGTGGTGTTCAAATCCAGGACCGAAGAGAAAAAGTTCAAGTCGGTGGCCTGGCAGGACAATACTCGCTCGATCATCGTTCCGGCCGGCGTGGACCCTTCTTTTGCTCAAGCCGCGCCGTCCAGGCTGTTCCGTAGCTCATACGACCTGGATACGTATCTGCTCTGGGTAGGCATTATCGAGCCGACCAAAAACCAGCTTTCGACCATTGAAGCCCTCGCGGATTTTGATCTGCCTCTCGTGATCGTGGGCGACTATCGCGACAAAGAGTATTATGCTCAGTGCAGAGCTGCGGCGCCTGAGCATTTTTTGTTCCTCGATCCAATCGCTCACAATTCCGACCTTATTCGGTCAGCCATGCAGGAATGCCGGTTATATATCGAAACGTCACTCGATCCTCCTGGCAAGTCGGTGATCGAAGCGGCCATTGCCGGTGCGCCGTTGTTGGTACGGGAGTCGGCCTGGGCGCGGGAGCATTTTGGCGATGCCGCCTTCTACCTGAACGCTGATGATGCTGGCAGCATTCGCGAGGGTATCGAGCGCACCCTTGATGTGCCCAAGAAACAGGTCCTGCGGAACGATCTGATGAAGAAACACCTGTTCCCCGATGTACTTTCACCATTGACGCAGCTGATTGCAGAGCTTACCCAAGAGCGCTGAATCAACCTGACCGGCACGGCCCAAAGGATGGTTGTACGGTTGGGTTTTGATTCCTCTGAAGCTGCTCGCGTGCAAAGAGTTTTTGTGCATCCCCACACCCCAAAAAGGTTATAATGAGAGTACTGGTCGCTCAACGTCAATCCCACGTCTCCGGCGTGTCCTTCTCGCTGTCCGTATTCGCCCGGGTTGTGGAAGCCATGGAGTGGTTGCGAGACCAGGGGCGTCTGCACTTCGTTACGCACTTGGAAAATGATCCGGAAGTCTATCGTCTTTTCGCGTGGGCAGATGCGGTCGTGTTCTGCAAGAACGCTTCACCCAACTCCATAGAGTTGGCGGCTCGCGCTCGGGATATGGGCAAGAAGGTGCTGCTTGATTTCGACGATTGGACCCTCGATTTTCCTTCCTACAGCGGCGGCCCCAGGAACGATCCGGCCAACACACAGCGCGTCAGGAGGATGCTGGAACTCGCCGATGTGGTTACCGTGGCCAATGTCCGACTGCTTCAGGCGTTGCGTTGTATGCGCGAAGACTTGGTTTTGGTGCCAAACGGCATATATGTGGAAAAGTATCCCGAGGCGAAGCCTGAAGAGCCGTCCAGGCAAAAGCTCGTGTTCACCAATGCGGATTTATTGAAGCTCGAGTGCTTTCGGAAGGATTTTCTGCGCGTACTGCAAGATTTCTGGGCTGCGCACCCGAAGTATACAGTCGATTTTTACGGTGATCCATTTCCCGAGCTGATATCACTCCCATTCATCCACTATACGAATCGCATTTCATACGGCGATTACTTGCAGTGTCTCGCCAATGGCGCATACCATTTTTCCATCATTCCTCTTGGCGGATGTGAGGACGAGGCGAGTAGATTTTTCAATTCGTGCAAGAATCCATTTAAGTATATTAATTATGGCCTGCTGGGCATTCCTGGCGTGTACTCGAATACGGACTTGTACAAAGATGTGGTTGTTGATGGCGAGACAGGCTTGTTGGTTGAAAACACGTATGAAGCCTGGGTTGACGCCATGAATCGCCTTGCCAGTTCTTACGAGCTCAGACAACGCATACGGGAGCAGGCCCGTGAAGATGTGAAACGCAATTTTCACATCAAAGATGGCGCTGAAGTATTTTGGCAATTGCTTAGCTCATAGTGGAAGATAAAATGGGTAACTGTGCACAGCAACTGCCTTACGGATTTGAATCCCTGAACGAGATACGGCGATGCATTTTTTTATGATCCGACATGGTGAATCCATGGCAAACCTTCAGGGTCTTGTGACAGGGGGCGAGGAGTCGCCGCTTACTGACAAGGGAAAGGAGCAGTGCCGTTCGTTGCGGACGCTTATTCAAATCCGCGGACTGGAGTTCGATCGCTACGTGGTCAGCCCCATGCTCCGGGCAGTTCAATCCGCCGAGATAATCTTTCCTGATCAGAAGTTCGTTGTGCTTCCCGAGATCGCGGAGACCGACGCCGGCCACTGTGCCGAGTGGCCATTAGTGCGGTTTCTTGCGGACCATTCGAATTTCTACAGTGAGTTCGATCCTGACCGTCCGTATCCAGGCGGTGAGTCGCACATGGACCTTTACCACCGCACAACGCATTGGTTTATGAACGCGATCGAAACGTATGGGGAGCACGAGCGAGTGGTAATGGTCGCACACAATGGCCCGATCGCATGCGTACTCCATCATTGTTATAACACGCCCATGACCTGTTTTCCTCGTTTCACGGCGCCGAATGCATCGTTGTCGCATCTCCATATAGATAAGACGGGCGTTGCAAGGCTATATGCATTCGGCATTGCTGGCGGCATCTGAGCGCAGCTCAGTAACTTGACTTCCGGGCGCGCCAAACCATGTGATGGCTTGTTTTGGACGCCGTTATTTCGGGGAAGCCTGAAAAGGATTTATCTCCTGAGATGTCGGGATGTTTTGATCGGTATGGTTAAGGGATCCTAAAGCATTTAGCAATGGATTGATCTGGAGCATTGCAGTTCTATTTGAAAGGTTATAGTGAAATAAGATGTCAAGTTATTCTGCTCCCCATATGAAAACGTCTTGTGAACGTTCTTCTCATTAGTTGCAGCTGCATCAGTGTGCCCCATGCGTATCCTGCATTTCTACAAATCGGCCTATCCAGACTCAACCGGCGGCATTGAGACGGCAATACACCAGATAGCCAAAGGTGTGGCAGCGTATGGTGTACGATCCGATGTACTTGCACTTTCTAGAGATCAGAACCGCATAATAAATTTTGATGAATATGACCTGCATTTGCTCAAAGCAGATTTGGAAATAGCGTCAACACGTTTTTCGTTGCGCTCATTGCAGCAATTTATGGAATTGTCCAAGAGTGCAGATGTCATTCATTATCATTTTCCCTGGCCATTCATGGACTTGGTTCATTTTATAAGCCGGACTCGAAAACCTTCCATAGTAACGTATCATTCAGATATTGTACGTCAAAAGAAGTTGCTGCTGCTGTATTCTCCTCTCATGATGAAGTTCTTGGGCCGTGTAGACAGAATCGTCTCCACGTCGCCCAATTATTCCGCCACGAGCAATATTTTGCAGCGGTTCCAGGAAAAGGTTGTAAATATTCCGATTGGAATTGATAGGGATTCCTATCCTGTCCCGTCTGAGGAAGGAGTCCAACGCTGGAAAGATAAGTTCGGCTCTCGATTTTTCCTCTTTGTCGGCGTGCTTCGATATTACAAGGGGCTTCACATCCTTCTTGAGGCGGCGAAAAACACCGACTTCCCCATTGTGATTGTTGGGTCAGGCCCGATTGAACAAGAGCTCAAAGGTCTGGCGGATCGACTCGGCCTTCGGAATATTCATTTCCTGGGGTGGGTGAACGATGAAGACAAAGTCGCTCTCATGAATGCATGTTATGCTGTGGTCTTTCCGTCGCACTTGCGTTCCGAAGCGTTCGGCATTTCGCTTCTGGAGGGGGCCATGTTCGGAAAGCCCTTGCTTTCCAGCGAAATCGGTTCGGGCATGAGCTATATCAATATCCATGGTGAGACCGGCATCGTTGTTCCTCCGAGCGACCCCGGCGCGTTGCGCGAGGCAATGCTGCAGCTCTGGGACAATCCCGATCTCGCCGCGGAGATGGGCTCACATGCGCAACAGCGCTATTCCACGTTGTTCACGGCGGACATAATGGCTTCCAACTATGTCGACCTCTACAACGAAGTGGCCTCGTGACACCGCGCCGTACTCCAAAGGCCTATGTCTTCTTGTATCGCCAGGAGTGCCGATGGAACGCCAGAGCACGTTGCAGCTAGAAGCCTTCTCAAAAATGCTCTTTCGTTCAGTGTGGGCGTCAGGCGCCCACCCCGCGCGGAGGGCGAACGTAATGAGCGATATGCCTTGTGCGCGGCAATCACCATCCTTGCCACAAGCCCGAATGCCTATGTATTAGGCAGCTTGTTCAGTTGATACTTTCAATAGGGGGACGAGACAGGGAGCAGGGGGGCCTGCCAGATGACATCTTCTTTCACGAGATCCCAGTCGGGAGAATCCATCGTCGTCTCACCAGCAGTCAAACGTGCGCAGTAGAGTCCGGGCCTCTGTTGCATTCGCCAAACCTTATTGTTAACGAGTACATATGGACTGCTTTAAAGCGTATGACATCCGCGGCATCGTGCCGGACCAGTTGAATGAAGATGTCGCCTATGGTATCGGGCAAGCGTTTTTGTCTGAAGTCGATGCGTCCACGGTTTGCGTGGGGCGGGATATCCGGCTGTCCAGCGACGGAATTGCCCAGGCTTTGATGCAAGGGCTGTGCGATGGGGGCGCGGATGTTTTCGATATAGGGCTGTGTGGAACCGAAGAAGTCTACTTCCATACATTCCATAAAGGCCTTGGCGGCGGAATCATGGTTACCGCCAGTCACAACCCTGCCAACTACAACGGGATGAAAATTGTCCGGGAGCAGGCCAGACCCGTGAGCCGGGATAACGGCCTCTTCAGCGTTCGGGACAGGGTTGCCGAAAAGCGTTTCAAAAACTCCGAGCGGATTGGCCGCCGGCATGAGCTGGCAGAGCGCAAGGAGTATGTCGATTTTCTCTTGAACTGCATCGACCGTGAAGCGCTTGCTCCTTTGAAGATACTGGCCAATCCAGGCAATGGCTGCGCCGGACCCGTGGTGCGGGAGCTTGCAGCACACCTGCCTTTTTCGTTTCAGTTCATTCACGAAGAACCGGACGGGACTTTTCCCAATGGTATCCCCAATCCGCTGCTTCCCGACCGGCGAGCCGATACCTCCAGAGCGGTGGTCGAGTCCGACTCGGATATCGGCCTTGCCTGGGATGGCGACTTCGATCGATGCTTTTTCTTTGATGAGCGCGGCGAGTTCATCGAGGGCTACTATCTCGTAGGGCTTCTGGCGCAAAGCATGCTGTCTCGCAATGCGGGAGCGAAAATAATTCACGATCCGAGGCTGACCTGGAACACCGTGGACATCGTAACCGCAGCTGGCGGGATTCCTGTTGTGAGCAAGACTGGCCACGCTTTCATCAAGGACCGGATGCGCGAGGAAGACGCCATATATGGCGGTGAAATGAGTGCCCATCACTACTTCAGGGACTTCGGTTACTGCGATAGCGGCATGATTCCCTGGCTGCTCGTTTGTGAGATATTGAGCCGTACCAGGAAACCACTATCTGCCCTTGTGGATGAGCTGAAACGTTCGTATCCGGTAAGCGGAGAGATAAATCTGAAGGTAGCCGACCCGCTGAAGGCCCTTGCGCATGTCGAGGAAGTGTACCGAACCCAGGCGCAAGGCATCGACAAAATCGATGGTCTGAGTATGGACCTTGGCCAATGGCGATTCAATCTGCGCTGCTCCAATACGGAGCCGATAGTCCGGTTGAATGTCGAGGCCAAGGCGAATGAAACACTCATGAACGAGAAGACTGCCGAGCTTCTGCGTCTCCTCGAACTGTTTGCTGAAAAATAGGTAATTGTATGATTCAGCCAGTAATTCTTGCCGGCGGGAAAGGAAGCCGCTTATGGCCCCTTTCCAGAGAGCTGTATCCCAAACAGTACATCACGTTTCCCGGTGAAGGGACTTTGTTTGAGCAGACGTTGTTGCGTAGCAAGCTTTTTGACCAGGTCGCCGAGCCCGTGGTGGTCTGCAATGTCGAGCACCGCTTCCTTGTCGCCGAGCAGTTGCAGCGTTTGAACATAACGGGGCGGATCATTTTGGAGCCGGTCGGGAGGAACACGGCGCCCGCAGCAGCGATCAGTGCTCTGATGTGCCAGGACGAAGACCCTGTTTTGCTGGTCATGCCGGCCGACCACAAGCTCGATGGCGGGGTGCTCAATGAGGCGGTGGAAGCAGCGCTGCCGCTTGCCGAGGAAGGATACCTCGTCGCCTTTGGAATAGATCCGGAAAAGCCCGAGACCGGATACGGCTATCTGCAGAAAGGGCAGCCATTGCAAGACGGCTTCAAGGTCGATGCCTTTGCTGAAAAGCCCACATACGAGCTCGCGCGGCAGTATGTGGATTCGGGCGACTACTTCTGGAACAGCGGGATCTTTCTCTTCAAGGCGTCCGCCTATCTGGACGAGCTGAAGAAGTTCGCTCCCGAAATGTATTCCGTTTGCGCCGATGCTGTGGCGGGAGTGGTTTCCGACCTCGATTTCATGCGGCTCCCGCACGATGTTTTCGCCTCCTGTCCCTCTGATTCCATTGATTATGCAGTGATGGAAAAGACAGACAAGTGCGCGATGGTTGTTCTCGAAAACTCCGGCTGGAGCGACCTGGGCTCCTGGAGCGCCATCTACGAAACAGGTACAAAGGATGCCAATGGCAATGTCTGCCAGGGCGAGGTGCTCGTGGACGGCGTGAAAAACTGTTACCTGCATTCGGAGTCCCGGTTGGTCAGCGCAGTAGGGGTTGAAGACCTGGTCATTGTCGAAACCCCGGACGCAATTCTTGTCGCAAAGAAGAGTCAGGCTCAGAATGTGAAAAGCATCGTGAACACATTGTGCGAAAACAAAGACGAGAAAGCGCTTCTGCACAGAAAGGTATACCGGCCATGGGGGTCCTACGAAGGAACGGACAAGGATGAGCGCTTCCAGGTCAAACGTATTGTAGTCAAGCCCGGACACGTCCTTTCTTTGCAGAAACACCACCATCGAGCGGAGCATTGGATCGTTGTTAGCGGAACAGCAAAGATAACAAACGGCGACAAGGAAGTTTTACTCACAGAAGACCAATCCATGTACATACCGGTCGGAACAGTTCATCGCTTGGAGAATCCGGGCTGTATTCCTCTGCAGTTGATTGAGATCCAGACAGGATCTTACCTCGGGGAAGATGATATCGTACGGCTTGACGATGTATATGGACGCAATGGGATTGATACATGAAGAAAGTAGCTCTGATAACGGGTGTCACCGGGCAGGATGGATCATATCTTGTCAGGCTTCTGCTTGATAAGGGATATGAGGTGCACGGCATCAAGCGTCGTGCTTCGTTGTTCAATACGGACCGTATCGATGATGTCTATGAAGGCCCTCACGCGGAGAACAAACGTTTTTACCTGCACTATGGCGATCTTACTGACTCCTCGAATCTCATCCGCATAATACAGCAGGTGAAACCGGACGAAGTGTATAACCTCGCAGCCCAAAGCCATGTGGCGGTGTCCTTCGAGTGCCCGGAGTATACGGCGGATGTCACGGCCCTGGGAACCTTGCGCTTGCTTGAGGCTATCCGAATCGCCGGCCTGGAAAAATCGACTCGATTCTACCAGGCGTCCACCTCCGAGCTGTACGGTCTGGTCCAGGAGACTCCGCAGACCGAGAGCACACCCTTCTATCCTCGCTCGCCGTACGCGGTTGCCAAGCTGTATTCGTACTGGATTTGTGTAAACTACCGCGAAGCTTATAATATGTTCGTATGTAATGGCATCTTGTTCAACCATGAATCTCCGGTGCGCGGGGAGACCTTTGTGACGCGTAAAATCACCCGCGCGTTGACCAGGATCAAGCTCGGCCTGATGGACAAGATGTACCTGGGCAACCTGGACGCCTTGCGCGACTGGGGACATGCCAAGGACTATGTGAAGATGCAGTGGTTGATGCTGCAGCAGGATGCGCCCCGGGATTACGTCATCGCGACCGGGGAGCAACACTCGGTGCGCGAGTTTGTCGAGGTTGCCGCCGCCGAGTTGGACATGAAGATCGAGTGGGAAGGCAAGAACGAGAAAGAGGTCGGCCGCGATGCGTCCAGTGGCAAGGTCATCGTGGCGGTGGATCCGAAATATTACAGACCCACCGAAGTGGAGACGCTTCTCGGCGATCCATCCCAAGCAAAGAATGAGCTGGGGTGGACTCCCGAAGTGACGTTCCGCGAACTCGTGCAGGAGATGGTGCAGGAGGATTATCTCGTGGCCAAGCGCGAAGATCTGTGCAGGCGCAACGGCTATGAGGTATGTCTGCCTCAGGAATAATAGGGTGGGATGCTCAGATGCAGAAAAACGATGTCATATATATCGCCGGTCACCGCGGTCTCGTAGGCTCTGCGCTGGTGCGGCGGTTGGCAAAGGACGGTTGCACGAACCTGCTGCTGCGCCGTAGCAGCGAGCTGGATCTGCGCAACCAGGCCGCTGTGAATGCCTTTTTTGCCGAGCATAAGCCGGCCTATGTGTTTCTGGCTGCGGCAAAGGTGGGCGGCATTGTTGCCAATGATACGTATCCGGCAGACTTCATACGCGATAACCTGCAGATTCAAACGAACATCATTGATGCCGCGTATCGCAACGGCGTCAAGAAGCTCCTCTTCCTCGGCTCTTCGTGTATCTATCCCAAGCTTGCACCGCAGCCCATGCCTGAGAACTGTTTGCTGACTGGGCCGCTGGAACCCACCAACGAGTGCTACGCCATCGCCAAGATCGCGGGTTTGAAAATGTGCGCCGCGTACAGACGGCAATATGGCTTCAATGCCATCAGCGTGATGCCCACTAATTTATACGGACCCGAGGACAACTTCGATCTGCAGACTTCACATGTGGTCCCGGCGTTGATTCGTAAGTTTCATGAGGCGAAGGTTGCCGGTGCCGCCACGGTCTCGGTTTGGGGAACCGGTCAGCCCCGCCGCGAGTTTCTGCACGTCGACGACCTTGCCGACGCCTGCGTCTATCTGATGCGAAACTATGACGGGGAAGAGCTGGTCAATATCGGCGTGGGCCAGGATATCACCATAGGCGAACTGGCCCGTCTTGTTGCCGAGGTTGTCGGATTCGAAGGCGACATCCAGTTTGACGTTGAAAAACCGGACGGAACACCACGCAAGCTGCTGGATGTGAGCAAGCTTACATCCATCGGCTGGAAGGCCGGTATTGATCTGCGGGAGGGACTGGCCCAAGCGTATGCGTGGTATACGGAAAGCGAGGCCCGGTAACCGGTCCGGAGGTGTGAACGCGAATCAGCGCATTCGCCTCCCCCTGCAGGAAGACCACCGCTACACCGCGGTGATCGTCGCGCCGCGTGTTAAACTGCTGCCTTGGATCGACCGCGGCCCCGGCCGAGAGAAAAGCATCAGGCCGTTCTTTCAACGACAGGGAAAGATGACTGAAGCGCCCCAAGACAGTGGGCATGGACATGAACGCGTTTACGAGGCGGAGATCGAAGCCCACTGCCTAAGCCGAGATCGTTTACGACCGTTTTCGCGTAGTGGCCAAGTTAGGCGCGAAGCCATTGATTGACAGAGTTCGTTGCGGCGAGGCCAAGCGCGTTGGCTGTTGGGAACAAGGGGGACATCGCCCGGGGGAGAACTCGTCCAGCTGTGCGATCTGCTGGATGCCGACCGAACTCCGATGAAGGTCTATGTGCTGGAGGAGAACTTGAAGCAGCTGTAGCAGTACAGATATCCCAAGGCTGCGTATTGCGCCGGAGAAGAGTGGCATCGACGGGCTATGCAAAGTTCCATTGAACCACCTTTGTACATATGGGTCGGCTTTGATGTAAAAGCAATCGGCGTACTTGTATTATGTTGTTAACCCTGATTTTCTCGTAGTATTATATGCCCGTTGCCAATGCCAGACAGCGCTTCGAATGCGAATAAGGGAAATCGGAGACGGCTCTACAGGGAAGATGGGCTGACGCTCCCGAATGAGCGCTATACACAGGGAACGTCCTGCCGAGGCATCCCGGGCCATCGGCTGATGGTCAAAACGAGCGCAAACTAACATAAGCCCGGTACAGAAATTGGTGTGCTCCGGGGGATCCAAAAAGCTTGACTCATTCTGGAATGATTCTTGGCGTTAGTCCCCAACCAAGTTTGTGTTTGTACTGCAAGTGCTTTGATTGTCACACATCATTATATGATTGCCGGGAAACTGCTCTGGAGAGAGTGTGCTTTCGTCTTAAGGTGATTTATAAAGCTGCTTGAGCGGTTTACAGTACAACATTCCGGCATTGCCGGGATATCTTGACCATGGAGACAGTTGAAATGGTGAATAAGAAACCTGTCGTTTTGGGAGAAGGGGGCGTTAAGATCCCCTTTCTTGATCGCTTTAAAGTGCAGATCGTCTCTAAATCATTGAGCAAAAAATTTGCAAAATTCATGAATCCTGGTAAGACGCGAGTTTTAGAAGTTGGCTGCGGCTATGATGCTCGCCTGCTACGCTCTTTGTCGAAGAAGATACATTCTGGGGTAGGGATAGACTTCTCAGTGAATGACCAAATCAAAGGGGACTCTAATTTTGAATACATGGAGGGTGACCTTTTCGAGTGTATGCCGCAACTGAAGTCTGAATCGTTTGATCTTATTCTTTTTTTGAGCATTCTCGAGCACCTGGATAACCCACTAGCAGCGCTCAAAGAGGCCAGAAGGCTATTGTTACCAGGTGGATATATCTTTTTTAACAGCCCGAATTGGTTTGGGAAATGGGTCTTAGAAAATGTAATGACAACAAAGTTGCTTGATCCCAAAAGAATAATTTCCAATCAAGTGGACACCCATAAGATGTACTTTTCCCCTCGTGATATGTGGCCGATTCTTATCGAGGCGGGGTTTATTTCATCAGATATTAAATTGTGGAGAAGTAACTTTCATTGTAGCCTTTCTGGAATAATCCATAAAAGCACGAAATAATGCCTCAAGTTATAAGATTTTTGGTAGCTGGCGTATTATGCGTCACAATAGACTATGTTGTATATAATATTCTAATGGCATTCGGTGTAGGTGTCAGCACTTCTAAAGCCATCAGCGTGACAACAAGTGTCTGTGTAAGCTATTTTATTAATGTTTCTTGGACATTTAATTCCGAAAATAGGCTTGAGCGCATTATCAAGTACATAACAGTGTATGCTGTTAGTATAATAATGAATGTATTTGTTAACATGGGTGCGTTGAGTCTCTCAGGATCATTGAGATACTCTACCCAATTCGCATTCCTTTGCGCTACAGCAGCTTCTACAATTTTCAATTACCTTTGCCTTAAGCTATGGGTCTTTCGTTCCGCAAAGGCTTCCTGAGCATTACTATCAATAGCAATCATCTGCCATATTAATGAGGCGAAGGGTTGTACAGAGATAATATTTACCTGACACTCTGGAGTAGCCCCCGTTTCGACCGGACACCTCGGCATACCGAAGAGGTAGGTCTGGAGGCATGTCTAGACATAGTGCTAACGAGTATCCGACGGTAGAGGTGGTGCACAGTGTCCAGCGCCGGCGCTGGGCACTGACCGAGAAGTTGCGGATCGTCGAGGAGTCGTCGCAGCCAGGCATGAGCGTCTCCTACGTGGCCCGCAAGCACGGCATCGCCCCCAATCTCCTTTTCCGCTGGAGGAAGCTCATGAGCGAGGGCGGCAGGAAAGCCATCGAGGCCAACGACACGGTTGTTTCGGCAGCCGAAGCGCGGGCCATGAAGAAGCGCATCCGCGATCTCGAGCGCCTTCTGGGCAAGAAGACGATGGAAGTGGAGATCCTCAAGGAGGCCATCGAGATTGCGCGCGAAAAAAAACTGATCTCGCGCACGCCATTGCCCTTCGAGGACGATACCCCATGACGCGCGTTGCAGACGCCATGGGCGTTTCCCGGTCCAGGCTTGTGGAGCGCGTCGGCGCCCAGCCAAAGGTGAGGCCGCCTCGCTATTCCAAGGCAGAAGATGAAGCGCTGCTGCCGCTCATTCGCGACATCATCGACGATCGTCTCACGTACGGCTACAGGCGGGTTTGCGCCGTGCTCAATCGACGCCTGGTTGAGTTGGGCCAGCCTCGCGTGAATCACAAACGCGTTTACCGCATCATGCGCCTTCATGGACTTCTGCTGACGCGGCATTCCGGCAAGCGGCCGACGCGCGCCCATGACGGCAAGGTAATTACGCTGCGCAGCAACCTGCGCTGGAGTTCCGACGTCTTCGAAGTGTCCTGCGCCAATGGCGAGGCGGTCAGGGTGGCGTTCGCCATTGATTGCTGCGACAGGGAAGTCATCGGCCATATGGCGTCGAGCCGGGGCATTTCCAGCTCGATGATCCAGGACCTGATGCTGGAGTGCGTCGAGAAGCGGTTCGGGACAAATCGAACTCCCCGCCCGGTGCAATGGCTTTCGGACAACGGCTCATGCTACACGGCGAAAGACACGGTGGAGTTCGCCTCGTGGCTGGGCCTGGAGAGCCGGTTCACGCCCGTCAGGAGCCCGGAGAGCAACGGCATTGCCGAAGCGTTCGTGAACACGTTCAAGCGTGATTACGTGCGCATAAGCGACAGGCCGGATGCCGTGACGGTGTTCGGACAGCTGGCGGACTGGATCGAAGATTACAACGAGAGGCATCCCCACAAGGGGTTGCGGATGAAATCTCCTCGCGAGTTCATCCGCTCTATGGCAACAGCCGAGTGTCCGATTTAGCGGGGGCAACACCACACTCCGCCTCTTGTTGGTTGGCGGTTCTGCTGTTTCTCCTGCCATTCTGCCCCGGCCTCGTCGGTTACGATACCGCCCAGGAATGCTTGGGAAGGCGCTCGGCCATCCATGTCGCAGCCCGCGCCCTCGAGCTCATGCTCCGGCTGCCGGAGGCCGAACCCGAGCCCAAGCAGGACCGGAAAGTGGTCAACATCAAGGAGCGCCGCTAGGCCGTTTGTGGTGCAATCGTGTGGTGCAGCAAAGAAAAAGGGCCTACCGAATTAACGGTAAGCCCTCGAAATATCTGGTCGGGATGAGAGGATTTGAACCTCCGGCCCCCTGAACCCCATTCAGGTGCGCTCCCAGACTGCGCTACATCCCGACGCAAGGAGGGAATACTTATCCAAGCTGCGGGTGGCTGTCAACACCTCGCGGTGATTTCTGTCCGATAATTTTGCGCCGCTCCAGGGCGGCGTCTGCCCAGACTTGCCGTTATCACAGCTCCAGGCACTGGTCTCCACCATTCCCGGCCGTTCGGAACTTTGCAGGCCTGCCGGCGGTTCGTGGACAACGTCCAGAGCGGGCGCGTTGCGGCCAGGGTGTGGGCGCGGTTCTACAGAGATGTCGCCGGGCAGGGCGGGCGGTCACGCGTCAGGTCCGGCGGACGATGGCTTCCTGAACCCGCGTCTTGGCGAGGCAGGTGAGCAACTGCCCCTGGGGATCGTCCTCAGGCTCGGATTTGTGCAGGGACAATGCGCCCAGTTCCTGCAGCATGGCGCGGGCGTCGCCTCCATCGCGCAAAAACAGCGCCCTGGCCGCGCGGTGCGGGTCCAGCCGCGGGCCGTGTTGTTCTGCGGAGCGCTTTGCGTCCGCCATCCAGGCCGTGGCCGCTTCCACAAGCATACCTCGATTCGGAGTCGGCGTTTCCGCGGCGCAGGTTGCCGCATCCATGCCGGCGCGGCGGCCAAAGACCAGGCAGGCTGCGATCATGGCTCCACCCAGGCGGTTGGCGCCGTGCATACCGCCGGCGCACTCGCCGCAAACCCAGAGCCCGTTCACCGAGGTGCGGCCGTGCTCGTCGATGCGCGCGCCGCCGTTGGCGGCATGGGCATGCGGCCGAATGCGAAGAACTGCGCCGTCCTCGTTGCGTACGGACACAGCCCCGTCCGGATCGGCAACGGCCAGCCGGCCCAGCGCCAGGTCCAGCGCTTCGTCCGGGAGGTCATAGCTGCGAGGAAAGTGGTCGCCCCGCGCCTGGAGCAGCCTCAGGTCTCCGGGTGGTAGCGCCGCGGCCCCGTCCTGCGCTGTTCCCCAGGGCAAACGGTCAATGCGAACAAACTGCCCGCCCTCCACGTCGTGCCACATCCATTGCAAATACGCCGTATTCACCAGCGACACGCCAACCTGGGCGAGCAGGGCCGGGGATGTACCGGGATTGCCGCCGCCGGCCACGTGGTGTGGTAGGAGCGGGGCCGGTCCGCCCAAAGCGCAGACCACGGCGCGCGTCGCGCAGAGCACGGGTTCGCCCGCATTGTCCACGAGCAAAGCGCCGCGCACGGCGTTGTCCAAGGTAATGAGGCGGACAGCCTCGACACCCTCCAACAGCTCGCCGCCGCAGGAAGCGACGTGGCCGGCCAGGGCGCGGAAAACGGCCCGTGCATCGCGATAAACGTATGCGCGCAGCTCCGGGGCGAAGCAGACGCGGCTCGTGCGTTTCAGTGGAAGGATGCCCAGGGGCTCCAGCTCACGGCGGCGGTCCGCCGCTTCCTCGGCAAGGATGGTGACAAGGCGCGGGTCGATGAAGCCGGGGGAGGCGATCCGCACGGCGCGGGCGACGACCTCTTCTCGGGAGGCGTCATCGTCCGGGGCGAGCAGGCCCCAACCGTTGTTGTGGTTGGCGAATGAGGAGCCGGCAGGGCCGGGGCTGGACCAGGCCACGGTCACGCGGAGCGGCGTATGGGAGAGAGAGGTGGCGGCGAGGACAGACCGGGCGGCGCTCAGGCCGGCCAGACCGGCGCCAAGCACGAGGACGTCGGTCTCTGCCAGGCGCATGAGCCCGTTCCTGCCGGGCCTACTTGGCCTTCTGCTTGTTGGCGAAGGCGAGCATCTTGCCCGCTTCCTTGAAGTCCGGATTGTGCTTGAGCGCCTTCTGCGCCATCAGCGCCACGTCGTCCCACTTCTTCCAGTCCACGTAGAGCCGGCCCACGTTGAAGTAGAGATTGGGGTCGTCCTTGGAGTACTCCAGCGCCTTGAGGTAGTAGCGCTCCGCTGTTTCGTAGCGGCCCAGCTTGCGCAGGGCTATGCCGATGCGGTTGTAGAAGTGGATGGACTCCGGGGACTGCTCCAGGGCCTGGGAGAGGTAGTGGAACGCCTCTTCGTAGCGGCCGGCGCGCAGAAAACGGTCGCCGATGTCGCCCTTCAGGTCCGGATCGTCCGGAATCATGCCCAGAAGTTCGTCAAAAACGCCGCGGGCCTGATCGTACTCCGCGGCGTCGATGAGCTGCTGGCCGCGCTCCAGCTCATCGTCCCGGCGTCTTTCCAGCGCGGCGAGCTGGTCCTTGGCCTCGCTCAGGGCCGAACTGCGCAGCTCGGACAGGCAGGCGCCGAGCACGCCGAGCAGCTCCCGTTCCTGGCCGGGGGTGTACTCCACCTTGAGGGGGATGACCTGCCGGAAGCCTTTGTGGGAGTCGAGGGTGTAGGCCGCCTTCTGCAGCAGCTCGGCGAACTCCTCCTTCTCCTGCCGCATGAGTGGCTGGGATATGACGATGCGCACCGCCTGGTGCAGCGATTCCACCGCAGGTATGTACTTCGCCTGCTTGAGGAACGTGCTTACCTGAGAGATTTTCTGTCGTGCTTGTGTCAGCTCGGTAGACATGCTGGCGTCCTCGTGGGGGAGAAAGGTGTCACCAGGCGCGCGTCATGCGCAAATCATTCGGCCGGTGCGGCAATGCCGGAGGTTGTCACGGCCAGGTTGCGGAACCGGCGGAAGAAGTTGCGGCTATCGTGCGGGCCGGGACTGGCCTCCGGGTGGTACTGGATGGCGATGACAGGCAGCTTGTTGTGCGCAAAGCCTTCCAGGGTGTTGTCGTTCAGGTTCATGTGCGTCAGGGTCACGTCGGCCAGGGTGTCTATGTCCACGCAGAAGCCGTGGTTCTGGGACGAGACCTCGATGTGCCCGCTGGCCAGGTCCTTCACAGGGTGGTTCATGCCGTGGTGGCCGAACTTGAGCTTGAAGGTGGAGCCGCCCAGGGCGTGGCCCAGGAGCTGGTGGCCCAGGCAGATGCCGGCCATGGGATACTCCTGCGTCAGGGCCGTGAGCTGCTCAATGCAGCCGGTGAGCGCGGCCGGGTCGCCGGGGCCGTTGGAGAGGAACACGGCGTCGGGCCGGACGCTGCGCACCTGGGATGCGGTGAAGCCGGCCGGGACGACGAGCAGGTCCATGCCCTGCTCCTGGAGCAGGCGCAGGATGTTCCACTTGATGCCGAAGTCGTAGACCAGCACGCGGATGCCGCGTTCACCGTGGGCCAGGCCGGGCCAGGCGTAGGAGCCGTCCGCGGCCAGGGTGGCGGGCTGGGGCCGGGTGCCGTCCCAGGTGTACGGGCCGGAGGGCGAGACAACCTCGGCCAGGTTTTGGCCTTCCATGGAGGGCAGGGACTTGGCGCGCTCCACCAGGGCCTGCGGATCGCCGACCTCCGTGGAAATGATGCCGCGCTTGGCCCCCTGCAGGCGAAGGTGGCGGGTCAGGGCGCGGGTGTCGATACCCTCGATACCCATCACGCCCTGCTCGGCCAGATAGTCCGGCAGAGAGGCGATGGCGCGCCAGTTGGAGGGTGTCTTGCAGCACTCCTTGACGATGAAGCCTTCCACAAAGATGCGGTGGGACTCCACGTCCTCCTGGTTCACGCCGTAGTTACCCATCAGCGGGTAGGTCATGGCGACCATCTGGCCGGCGTAGGAGGGGTCGGTGAGCACCTCCTGGTAGCCGGTCATGCCGGTGTTGAAAATGACCTCGCCGGAGGTTTCGCCGGGGCCGGTAAAGGAGCGGCCTTCGAGAATGAGGCCGTCTTCCAGAGCGAGCAATGCGCGCATACGTCTATCCTTAGGTATGAATAACAATGTTGTGAAGTGGGATATATAACCCACAGGCAGTCGGTCAAGGGCGTTGCGCGATCGATCAGCCGCGGTCCTGCATGCCGAGCTCGATGAGCCGGGCCACCAGCGCCGGGAAATCCATGCCGGCGGCGGCCGCCGACTGGGGGAGCAGGCTCGTGGGCGTCATGCCGGGCAGGGTGTTGACCTCCAGGAGGTACGGCACGCCGTCCACCACCAGGAAGTCGGACCGGCTGTAACCTTCCAGCCCCAGGACGCGGTGCGCCTCCAGGGCCATGCGCCCGGTCTCTGCGGTGAGCTCGTCCGGAATGGGCGCCGGGCAGAGCTCCTCGGCGCCGCCCTGCTCGTACTTGGAGGCGTAGTCGAAGAAGTCGCAGCGTTTGGGCCGGATCAGGATGGGCGGCAGGGCCTCGCCGCCGAGCACGGAGACGGTGACCTCCTCGCCGCTCAGAGCCTCTTCCACCAGAACCTCGTGGCCGTGGCGGAAAGCGACGGTCATGGTCGCTTCGAGCCGGGCGCGGTCTTCCGCCCGACCCATGCCCACGCTGGAGCCGCCCAGGTTGGGCTTCACATACAGGGGGTAACCCACAGCCGGCTCCCATTCCAGGGGGGGCGGCGCCGTGAGGAACTCCCACGCCGGCGTGCGCAGGCCGGCATTCTCGAAGAGCGCTTTGGCCGCGGCCTTGTGCAGGGCCAGGAACGAGCCGGCAGGGCCGCTGCCCTGGTAGGGGCAGCCCACACGGTCGAGCATGGCCTGGATCAGGCCGTCCTCGCCCGGAGCGCCGTGCAGGTTGAGAAAGGCGAAGTCCGCGTCTCGCGCAGCGTCCGCCAGCTCCGTCAGCCGGCCGGCAGGATCGAACCAGACGGTTTCGTGGCCGAGAGCGCCGAGGGCGTCCGCAATGCCGCGGGCCCCGGACAAAGAAACGGCGCGTTCGTCAGACCAGCCGCCCGCTATCAAAAGTACACGCATTGATATCCACACCAAGCAGGTCGTTGAGGCGCACGGCAATGGCCTCGGCCTGTCGTTGAGAGATTCTGATCCGTATCCGGACCGACTCGTTGATGCCGTAGCGCGTCATGAGGTCGTCGAAGCGTTCCTCAAGGGTCACGATGGCGTCGTGCCGCACGCGCTTGTCCGCGTAAATAAGGGCCAGGGGCAGGAAGGCGGCGTCCAGATCCACGGCCCACGGCCAGAAGACGTGGTGCATCACTCCCTGGGCGATGAGCGGGCTTCCCGTGGCTTCCAGGGTCCAGGCCGCGCCGAGCAGGGCGTGGTTGCCGCCGTGGCGGATGGTGAAGTCCTTGGCGATGTCGTGGAGCATGGCGCTGGCAAGTACGCTGTCCGGGTCCACGGGCGCGCCCGCTTCCTTGCCGGCCAGGGCCAGGGCGTGGGCGATCAGCGAGACGAGGCGCGAATGCTCGCGGATATGCTCCGGCATGCCGAACCGCTCCCACATCTCCCGGCAGAACGCCTCGTTGGGCGCGGTGACGTCGGCAGGGACCGCAGGAATGATGGGCTGCCCCGGCGCCTTGGATGGGTCCAGAGCGCGTTCGTTCTCCAATGAACCTGGCGCCATGGAGTACAACGAAAAGCCGAGGTAGGGAACAATGGGGCTGTGCTGATCGAACGAGGGCATAGGGAAGGTCCGCCATCCGCGTGGACGCCGGCAGGACGCGGCGTGTCGCCCCTCGAAGGTGGTAACGGCATCGGCCGCAGGAGCCGGGCTTCCCGCGTGGAGGCAACGATACCAACTCGCCGGGCGAAAGGCAAAAATAATCAGTCGCGGTTGGTCAGCCGGGTCATCTCCTCCAGAAAGCCCATGCCGCGGTCAAAGGCGTGGGCTTCGTCCAGGTCCTCGGGCCGCATCCGCCACGTCCAGTTGCCGCCGGCCACGGCGGGCACGTTCATGCGCGAGTCGCTGCCAAGGCCGAAAACGTCCTGCATGGGGAAAAGCGCCGTGCGCGACACGCTGGTCATGGCCAGGCGGATGGCGTGCCGGTGCGGATGGTGTGGGTCCGTGGACAGGCCGCAGTACTGCTTGAAGCGCTCCTTGTCGTCCTGAGACGCCTCGCCGAAGAACCAGCCGTTGAAGGTGTTGTTGTCGTGCGTGCCGGTGTAGATGATGGAGTTCTCCTCCACGGCGTGGGGGATGTACGGCGACTGGGCGATGTTGTCGCCAAAGGCGAAGAGCAGCACCTTCATGCCCGGAAAGCCGAAGCGGTCCTTGAGCTCGCGCACGTCCGCCGTGATCACGCCCAAATCCTCCGCAATGATGGGCACACAGTTGAAGGTCTTGTAGAGCGTGGCGAAGAGCGCCTCGCCCGGAGCCTCCACCCACGACCCGTGTTGGGCCGTCTCGTGGTCGGCCGGCACCTCCCAGTAGGCGGCAAAGCCCCGGAAGTGGTCGAGCCGGACCGAGTCTGTGTGCTGGAAGGTGCGCGCCAGGCGCCGTATCCACCAGTCGAAACCCTCGTCCTGGTGCCGCTGCCAGTCGTAGATGGGGTTGCCCCAGAGCTGGCCCGTGGCGCTGAAGAAGTCCGGCGGCACGCCGGCCACCACATAGGGCTGCCTGTTGTTGTCCAGCTTGAACAGACCGGGGTTGGCCCAGACGTCGGCGGAGTCGAAGGTCACGTAGATAGGCATGTCGCCGATGAGGCGCACGCCCCTGGAGTTGGCGTACTCCTTGAGCGCCAGCCATTGCGTCTGGAAAAGGTACTGCACGAAACGCTCGTACTGCAGCAGGCGGGCGCTCTGGCCGCGCCAGTCCTGCAACGCGCCGGGGTTGCGGTCGCGGTACTCCACGGGCCACTGGGTCCACATGGCGCCGTCGAAGTGCTCCTTCAGGCTGACGAAGAGGGCGTAGTCTTCGAGCCAATGCGCCTCGCGCGTGCAAAAATGTTGGAAGCCAGGATCATTATCGATGCTGTTCTCCACGGCGTCAAAGGCGCGGTGCAGCAGCGTCTCCTTGTGGACCTGTACGTTGTCGTAGTTGACGCGGGTGGGGTCCTCCTCCACGATACGGCCAAGCTCCGTGGTCTGCAGGATGCCTGCCGCGGCGATCTCCTCCGGGCTGATGAGCAGGGGGTTGCCGGCAAAGGCGGAGAACGAGGAGTAGGGCGAGTTGCCAATGGCCGTGGATGTTGGTCCCAGGGGCAATATCTGCCAGTAGCGCTGCTTCGCCTTGGCCAGAAGATCGACAAAGGCGCGCGCCTTTGGCCCGGCGTCGCCTATGCCGTACCCGGACGGCAGCGAGCTCACGTGCATCAGGATTCCGCTTCCCCGTAACTGCATTGTCCGCCTCCTCGATGCTTCCGGTGCGCATCATTCGCGTTCTCAAAGGAGGCCATAATAGCCCGAGAGGCGGGGCTGCGGTCAAGAAGCAACAAGATGCGGTTCTCCCTTTTCTTACAACAGGGAATCGTATAAGCGGTAGAGCATGAGCAGGAAATCCGTTATGCCTACATCCAAACAACCGATGATGGTTATCGGCGTCGGCGGCATCGGCGTGATCAACGGCGAGCATGTCGGCATCAAGACGTTCGCTCTGGGCTCGTGCGTGGCGGTCATGCTGTACGATCCTGTGAGCGGCTTTGTGGGCATGGTGCACGTGGCGCTGCCGTGCTCGCAGACCAATCTGCAGCGGGCCTGCGCCATGCCGGGCTACTTTGCCGATACGGGCGTGGACGAACTCTTGAAGCAGGCGTCCAAGGCGCGCAGCGGCAAGCGATCCAAAGGCTACGTGGTCAAGGTGTGCGGCGGAGCGAGCATCATCAAGTCGAACGCGAGCTTCAACATCGGAGAGCGCAACTGCGATGCCGTCATGGAGCATCTGGCCAGAAACGGTCTGCGCGTCTCGGCATCGGATCTGGGGGGCACGATCAGCAGGACAGTGAGCATAGAAAAGGACACCGGGCATGTCCTGGTGTCATCTCCGGGCCGGCCTTCGTGGGGGCTGTGATGTGTATGCGCCAGCCGGTTTCAGGAGGCTGTTCTGAAATAAAGGGAATCAATGGAACTACGGGAAATTGTTGACAAGATAAAGCGGCTGTCCCCGCTGTCCGCCTCTGCCACCCAGCTCATTGAGCTCATGCAGTCATCGGGTTCCAGCTTCGAGCAGATCACCCACATCGTCGAACTTGACGCCGCGTTGACCGCCAACGTGCTCAAGGTGGTCAACTCCCCGGCCTTTGGCCTGGGGCACAAGGTTACCTCGGTGAGCCGGGCCGTCTCGTTTCTGGGTGAGAAGATGATCGCCGGCATCGCCATCGCCTCCTGCGCGCCGGAGGTGTACGGCGAGGAGCTGGCAGGATATGCGGCCGAACGCGGCGAGCTGTGGGAACACAGCCTGCTCACGGCCATCGCCAGCCGGGAGATCGCCGCCTACTGCACCGAGCCCCTGCGGGCCGAAGACGCCTTCACCGCTGGCATACTTCACGATATAGGCAAATCAGTGCTCTCGCAGTTTGTCGCCGGCAAGACACACGAGCTGATGGAGGCCGTGGAGTCCAAAGCGGCGCAGGATTTCATGGAGGCGGAACGCCTGGCCCTGGAGACGGACCACAGCGAGGCGGGCATGGTGCTCGGCAAGCACTGGCGCCTGCCGGCCAACCTGCTGGCCGCCATTCGCTACCACCATACGCCGCACAAGGCCCCGGAGGAGTACCGACCCCTGGTCTACTGCGTGCACCTGGGCGACGCCCTGGCCCAGATGCACGGCGTGGGCACCGGCGCGGCTACCTTGCAGTGCGGGCTTGAACCCACAGTCTGCGACTACTTCCCCATCAGTGAAGACGAGTTCCAGGCCATCTTTCTGGACGCGAGCATCGAGTTCGAAAAATCCCGCACCGCCTTCCTCGGCTGATCAACCGCAGCCGCCGCGTCCCCCTTCGCCAGCGCGGCCTTGCCATGCCCCCTCCATGGACGGTACCACAACAACCATGGAGACTTCCCGATGATCGACAAGGCCTCGGCCGTTGAGGCCGTGCTGGAGCGCCTCGCCAAGCTCCCGGTGGGCGACGCCCTGGATATGCGCACCTACAAGCGCAACCGCTCCGTGCTGCTGCACAAGACCGGCGCCGATACCTACACCGTGACCCAGGATGGCTTTGACCACGCCGTGTACTCGGACGTCACGGCCAAAAAGCTGAAAAAACTCCTCAAGACGCTGCTCAAGAAGGAGTTCCCCCGCTCCACCAAGATCCGCCTCTACACCCTCGACGCCTTCGACCCCACCGCCGACCGGCCCCGCATGAAAGAGCTTTGATTTGAGCAGGTGTGTTTATGGCAGCCGGTGGACTCTGTCCCCCGGTCCCCCTGCCGGGGACCACTGGTCCTCGGACCCCAATATTGGGTCCAGGGAGCGTTGCTCCCTGGTGGGAGCCCGAGGGCAAGGCCCTCGGAACAATGTAAGTCCAAGCTCTCAGTGCTCCAGGGTGCTGGTGTCGCCCACGTCCTGGCCGAGCTCCTGGGCTTTGAGGATGCGGCGCACGATCTTGCCGGAGCGTGTTTTGGGCAGGCTGTCCGGGTAGGCGATGGTTTTGACCACGGCGACCGGGCCGAGCTCGCGGCGGATGTGCTCCTTGAGCTCCTTGGTGAGCTGGTGGGAGGGTTCCCAGTCCTGGTTGAGCAGCACGAAGGCCTTGGCCACCTCGCCCTTGATGGCGTCCGGGATGCCGATGACGGCGGCTTCGGCCACGGCCTTGTGCGAGGCCAGGGCGCTTTCCAGCTCGGCCGTGCCGATGCGGTGGCCGGCGATGACGAGAACGTCGTCGGCGCGGCCCTGGATCCAGATGTAGCCATCCTCGTCCTTGCGGGCCACGTCTCCGGCCAGGTACACGCCCGGGAACTTGGACCAGTATGTTTCCTTGTAGCGTTCCGGGTCGTTGTACACGTCGATCATCATGGACGGCCACGGCTTGGTGACCACGAGCAGGCCGCCCTTGCCGGGGGGCACGGGATGGCCGTTCTCGTCGTACACGTCCACCTCCACGCCGGGCAGGGGCTTGGTCACGGAGCCGGGCTTGAGCAGGGAGACGGGCAGGGGGCTGATCATGAACATGCCGGTCTCGGTCTGCCACCAGGTGTCAAGCAGGGGGCAGTCACCCTTGCCGATGACCTTGTGGAACCAGACCCAGGCCTCGGGATTGATGGGCTCGCCCACGGAGCCGAGCAGCCGCAGGGTGGAGAGGTCGCGCATGCGCGGGTACTCGTCGCCGAAGCGCATGAGCATCCGGATGAGCGTGGGCACGGTGTAGAGAATGGTCACGCCGTAACGCTCCACCGTGGACCAGACGCGGTCGGCCTGAGGGTAGAGGGGGTGGCCCTCGTAGAGCACGGTGGTGGCGCCGTTGAGCAGCGGGCCGTACACGCCGTAGCTGTGGCCGGTAATCCAGCCCGGATCGGCCGTGCACCAGAAGAGGTCGGTGGGCTTGATGTCGAAGACCCAGGAGAAGGTGCGGTGCACGCCCACCATATAGCCGCCGTGGCCGTGGACAATGCCCTTGGGCTTGCCGGTGGCGCCGGAGGTGTGCAGCAGGAAGAGCGGGTCCGAGGCATCCATGACCTCGGTTTCGGCGTAGGGCCGGGCCTGGCGCACGAGATCTTCGTACCAGTAGTCGCGGCCCTCCTGCATGTCGGTTTCCACGTTGGCGCGGTGGACCACGACCATGGACTCGGCGCAGGTCTCGCACACGCCGGCCAGGGCTTCGTCCACGGTGCTCTTGAGATGTACCACGCGGCCGTTGCGGTAGAAGCCGTCGGCCGTGATGACGCACTTGGCCTGGGAGTCGTTAATGCGGTCGCGCAGAGCCTTGGCCGAGAAGCCGGCAAAGACCAGGGAGTGGGCCGCGCCAATCTTGGCCACGGCCAGCATGGCGATGATGGTCTCGGGCAGGGGCGGCATGTAGACGATGACGCGGTCGCCGCGGGAGATGCCCAGGGAGCGCAGGGCGTTGGCGAACTTGTTCACATGCCGGTAGAGCTCGTAGTAGGTGAAGGTGCGCGAGTCGCCGGGCTCGCCTTCCCAGATGAGCGCGAGCTTGTTCTTGTTCGCGGTCTCGATGTGGCGGTCCAGGGCGTTGTGCACGATATTGCACTGCGCGCCCGGGAACCAGCGGTAGAAGGGCGCATTGGAGTCGTCCAGCACGCTGTCCCACTTGGCGAACCACTCCAGCTCCTCGGCAGCCTCTTCCCAGTAGGCCAGGGAGTCCCTGTCGGCCTGCTCCCGCGCCTCGGCCAGCTGGTGGGGCGAGATGTTGGCGCGCGAGAGGGTTTCCGGCAGGGGGCGGAAGACGCGTTCCTCGTGGAGTAACGCATCGATGGCGCCCTGCGCCTCCTCGTTGGACGTTGCGGAGCGTAGGGGTACGCCGGGTTTGTCATCGGAGTTTTGCATGATTTGTCTCCTCGTCGGACCGCCTTGCGCCGGAGTCGCCTGCCGGCTGTACTGACCGGCGGACCTGCGCCGGCTCTTCTCCTGTATCGTGGCGGCGGTCCATACCCAAGCATCTGTCGGCCAAAGGCGCTATCGCGGGGGTGAGCGGCGAATGGCGCAAACGGACGCACGGGCACGGGGTATGTCAAAGTCCAAGCATCTGCTTGAGTTCGTTTATACGGCGGCGGCTGATGGGCAGCTCGATGCGTGTCTTGCCAGCCGTGCGCAACATGAAATTGGACCCGGGCAGGGAGGCGATCTCCGTGACCATGTCCAAGTTGACCAAGTACTTGCGATGAACGCGGAAGAAGCGGTGCGGCTTGAGCCGTTCCTCCAGGTTCTTCAAACGGTACGACGTGAGATATTTTTCCTGGGAGGTGTGGACGTACGCGTAGTCCTCCACCGCCTCCACGAAGATAACCTTGGTATAGGGGATGAGGATGGTGCGGCCTTCCAGGCTCACGGCGAGCTTCTCCAGCTCCACCGGGGCCACGCGGCGGGTGTAGTCCCAGGCCTGGCGCAGCGCGGAAAGGAAGTTGTCCTGCTCCTCCTCGCCCAGATCGAGCTGCAGGGTCTGCTCGCCTTCGTCAAAGCGCTCCATGATGTAGCCGCTGTCCGGCGAGCCTTCCGGCACCGGGACGAGCTTGAAGTGCGCCTTGAACTGCCTGAGCTTGTCCATGGTGCGGGCCAGGCGCTCCTTGGTGCACGGCCAGAGGATGTAGTCCATGGCGCCGAGCTCGAAGGCCTCGAAGGCGCGGCTTTCCTCCTCGGCCAGGTAGACGATGGCCGGCTTGTTCTTGCGGCCGGCCAGCTTGCGCGCCAGCTCGAAGCCGTCGCCGGGCTCCTCGATGTCCAGGCCGCTGATCACGGCGCCGTACGGCACGTGCTCCAGCAAAGAGATGGCCTCGTCCACCGAGGCGGCCTCGCCTAGCACCTGCAGGAAATCGGCGGGCGCAAGGGAGCGGCGCACGTCATCGCGCGTGGCCGGGTCGGTATGGACTATGAGCGTGAGCAGCCGGGGCATGGGTTATCCGCTGCGATCCATAACAAGCTGTTTGAAAAGACGTTTCCAGACAGGCTGTTCAAAAACCACACTGGCAGGCGTCAGAAAAGCTCAAGGCCGATGCGTATTAAAAATATGCGAGGGTTGAGCTTTTCCAGGCAACGCAGTCAGCGTGGGAGCTTCAATAGCCTGAAATGGCCTACATGATCCGTATACATGCGGAGGGCGTGGAACGCAAAGATTGGAATTACTGGTCGAATCCGGGTTCCTTACCAATGCGCCGGATGGGGTCCGGGCTTTCCGAGCGCAGGAGATAGATCGTTTGCAGCTCGCCCAGCCGCCGCTGGGTGCGGGAAAATTCATCCTGGGCGGCGTTGATCTCCTGGACGAGATTGTTGAACCATTCGGTCGCATTTCGCAGGGAAGCGCCGTCGGCGCGGCCTTCGCACAGACGCCGCATGCCGGTCTCGAAGCTCCGGACGGCGCCGCGGAAGTCCCGGGCGTCGCGGCGAACCTGCGCAAGGGGATTGCCGATCTCGCGGGCCATGATCTCGGTCGGGACGGATCGGCTGGCCTCGCCGGCCAGGGTGTCGATGGAGACAAGAACCTCGGCTGCATGCAGGGCCAGGGCGCGCGCTTCGTCGGCGTACTCGCAGGCTACGGCCGAGAGCCTGTCCCACTGGCGATGCTGCCGTGAGGCGGAGCTGCCTGTCCCTGCCAGGGAAAGCGTCGCAAAGAGCGCAATGCCCGCGATCAGCAGGGTCTTGGCAGGATATCTGTTCGAGAGCGCCACCATACATGCTCCTCTGCGCTGGCTTGGACAGATTTGTTCAAGAGAATAGCAGAAGGGGGCGGCGCGTAGGAAGAAGTATTTGGTGGAAAAACCAAATACGTTGGACGCAGCACGTGGAAAACGGCCGATAGCAAAGGTACACGAAAGGAGAGGCGGCGCAGCACCTGGCGACTGCAAACCCGTGCGGGACAGGTTTCTTGTCCGATGCGGCAGTGCTGCCGGGCGTCAGGCTACGGCCCAGCATCCGGAGAAGGGGCGCGTGTGGGGATTATTGGGTAGTATCGATCTGGGGCAGGGCGGAGCCGTACATGGCGAGGTCGGTCAGGGCCTCATTGAACAATTTGATGGCGCCGGTAAAGTCGTCGCGCAGGCCGTTGAACCGCCGAGCCGCGGAGTTGATCTCCTGACGCAGATCATCGTATTTCTTAGCAGCGCTGCGTCGATTGCGCAGCACGATCTTTTCGCCGCAGATACGCTCCATGGAACGGGAGACGTCGCGGGCACTGCGGGAGACGTCGCCCATCTCGCGGATGGCCTGGCGTATCTTGCGCTTGACGTCGCGGCGCGCCTCCGCGGGCACGTTTTCGACCTCGTCCACCTTGCGCAGGGATTTTTCCATGAAGTCTTTCTGGGATTGCGCGGACTGTGCTGTTCTGTCGGTGGCCTGGGCGTTGTAACAAGCCGTTTTGAGCAACGAGTCCCAGCCGCACTCTGACTGGCCGCTCTTGGACTGGGCATGAGCGACGCCGACTCCCGAGGCCAGAAGCAGGCAGGTCAGGGTGAGGAGCGGGACGACCATTCGCATTGACAAGATGCCATGTAAGTGCAATAGGCGCATAACTATTTTCTCCATTTTCCCTGTATAAAATTACCCCCTGGAATGCAAGGGGAAACCGCCGGCTGTTGGGATTAGACAAGGGTGGACGAATGGCTTAAGAAGTGCTGTTTTGCATATCATCCCGCGTTGTGTCTCCGTACCCCTGTCGGATTACACCGGCGCAAAGCGAGTACGTCTCAACTATGACCAAGGTCTCCAACATTCGTAACTTCAGCATCATCGCGCACATCGACCATGGCAAGTCGACCCTGGCCGACCGGATTCTCGAGGTCACCGGGCTGGTGGACGAACGCCAGAAGCGCGAGCAGTTCCTCGACCGTCTCGACCTGGAGCGGGAGCGCGGCATCACCATCAAGGCGCAAGCCGTGCGCATCCCCTACAAGGCCAATGACGGGCAGGAGTATACACTCAACCTCATCGACACGCCCGGCCACGTGGACTTCAGCTATGAGGTCTCCCGCTCCCTGGCGTCGTGCGAGGGCGCCTTGCTGGTGGTGGACGCCACCCAGGGCGTGGAGGCGCAGACCCTGGCCAACGTCTACCTGGCTCTGGACCATGACCTGGAGGTCATCCCGGTCCTGAATAAGATCGATCTGCCCTCGGCCGAGCCGGACCGCATCCGCCAGGAGATCGAGGAGACCATCGGCCTGGACGCCTCCACGGCGCTGGAGGTCTCGGCCAAGACGGGTGTGGGCGTTCCCGCCGTGCTCGAAGCCATCGTCAAGGACCTGCCGCCGCCCAAGGGCGACCCGGACGCGCCGCTGCGTGCGCGCGTCTTCGACTCCTGGTACGATTCCTACCAGGGCGTGGTGGTGCTCTTCCGCGTGGTGGACGGCACCGTGGCTCCGGGCGACCCCATCCGCATGATGTCCACGAAGAAGGAGTTCGAGGTCACGCAGCTCGGCATCTTCTCGCCGGACGCCGTGCAGGTAAAGCGGCTCAGCGTGGGCGAGGTGGGCTTTCTCACCGCGTCCATCAAGGAGCTGCAGGACGCCCGCGTGGGCGACACCATCACCCATGCGAAAAAGCCTGCGGACAAGCCGCTCTCCGGCTTCAAGCCGGTCAAAGCCATGGTCTTCTGCGGGCTCTACCCCACGGAGCCCTCGGAGTACGAGGCGCTCAAGTCCGCGCTGGAAAAGCTCCAGCTCAACGACGCGGCCTTCAACTTCGAGCCCGAGACATCCCAGGCCCTGGGCTTCGGCTTCCGCGCCGGCTTCCTGGGCATGCTGCACATGGAGATTATCCAGGAGCGGCTGGAGCGCGAGTTCGAGGCCAACCTCATCACCACAGCCCCCACCGTAGTCTACAAGGTGGAGACCGTGCAGGGCGGCACACTGTTCATCGACAACCCGGCCAAGCTGCCGGACCCGAGCGAGATCGCCGTTTTCAGCGAACCCTATGTGCGCATGGAGATCCACGCTCCCGGCGAGTACGTGGGCAACATCTTCAAGCTCTGCGAAGAAAAGCGCGGCCTGCAGAAGGACGTGCGCTACCTGTCTTCCAACCGCGTCATCATCACCTATGAGCTGCCGTTCGCCGAGATCGTGTTCGACTTCTTCGATCGCCTCAAGTCGGCCACGCGCGGCTACGCCTCGTTGGATTACGAAATCATCGATTACCGGCCGGCCGACCTCGTGAAGCTGGACATGCTCATCAACGGCGAGCCCGTGGACGCTTTGTCCACGATCATTCACCGCGATAAGGCCCAGCAGCAGGGACGGGCCATCGCCCTGAAGCTGAAGAAGTCCATCCCGCGGCAGCTGTTCGAGGTGGTTGTCCAGGCGTCCATCGGCCAGAAGATCATTGCGCGTGAACGCAACCCCCCGATGCGCAAAAACGTCACCGCCAAGTGTTACGGCGGCGACATCACCCGCAAACGCAAGCTCCTGGAAAAACAAAAAGCCGGAAAAAAGCGTATGAAACGCATGGGCAACGTGGAAATACCGCAGGAGGCCTTTCTGGCAGCCCTGCGCACCAACGACGACTAGCCGCGCCGTTTTTTCCGCACCCACGGCTTACGCAAGGAACCTACCATGACCCCACGCTGGCAAAAGATGCTCAAGGAATATACCGAAGCCATCGTCATCGCCTTTATTCTCGCGATGATCATCCGCGCCTTCTTTGTCCAGGCCTTCAAAATCCCCTCGGGCTCCATGCTCGAAACCCTGCAGATCGGCGACCACCTGCTCGTCTCCAAGCTCATTTACGGCGTCAAGGTCCCGTTCACGGACATCGAGGTGGTGGAGTTCTCCCAGCCCGAGCGCGGGGACGTCATCGTCTTCGAGTACCCCGTGAACCCCAGCCAGGACTTCATCAAGCGCGTCATCGGTCTGCCCGGCGACACGGTGGAGATTCGCAACAAGGACGTGTACGTGAACGGCAAGAAGCTCGACGAGCCGTACGTACAGCACACGGACTCGCGAATACTGGAAAGCTTGCGCGACAACATGGCGCCGCGCACCGTGCCGGAGAACGAGTACTTCGTCATGGGCGACAACCGCGACGAATCGCACGACTCGCGCTTCTGGGGATTCGTGGACCGGCACAAGATTGAGGGCAAGGCCTGGGTCATCTACTGGTCATGGCGGGGCGTGAGCAACATCCGCTGGAACCGGATCGGCGACATCGTACGATAATAATGTGAGCCTGTTGCTATACGCGACACGCTCACGAGATTCCTTGCTCGCCGCCTTCCGCGGCGAAACAGCCTGCCGCCTTCCCTGTGCGGCGCGTACATCATACCATCCGACATGTGTAGCCTGCCCGCGATCCTGAGCATGACCCGGGATCGCGGGTGGCTTGCTGGGGGCTGCCGGAGCGCATGGCTTGCCCGGACCGTCTTGCATCATTTGCAGGAAAGCCGAAAGCCGGTACAAAGCACCCATAACGTTCACGCGATTTTCCCGGTTCCTGACGATGGGGAGAGGGGGACTGCGCAACCGATCTCGCTATTGCCCAGGAGCCGAAGATGACCCCCCGCTGGCGGAAGATACTCAAAGACTATACGGAATCCATTGTCCTCGCGTTCATTCTCGCGATCATAATCCGGGCCTTCATTGTCCAGTCGTTTGTCATTCCGTCCGGATCGATGCTCGAAACACTCCAGATCGGGGACCACATTCTTGTTCCCCGCTTCAGCTACAGCCTCAAGATTCCTTACACGCATATCGCGCTTATAGAGTTCTCCGAGCCGGAGCGCGGGGATATTATCGTCTTCGAGTATCCAAAGGACCCGAGCGAGGATTTCATTAAGCGCGTTATCGGCGCGCCAGGCGACACCGTGGAGGTTCGCAACAAGGATGTGTACGTGAATGGCGAGAAGCTCGACGAGCCGTATGTTCAGCACACCGATCCGCACTTCCAGACCATGCGCGACAACATGGCGCCGCGTACCGTGCCCGAAGGCAAGTACTTCGTGATGGGCGACAACCGCGATGAATCCCTGGATTCACGCTTTTGGGGCTTTGTGGACAAAAGCGCCGTTGTCGGAAAGGCCTGGATGATCTATTGGTCAAGCAACGGCCTGGACAACTTCCGCTGGAACCGTATCGGCAAGATTGTGGAATAGACGTACTCGTGGAACTCTCCGCCTCGCTCTCTGGATAGAAACGATGATCGTCGCCATCCACAGCGCAGCCCTCCTGGGCATCGACGCCTACACGATTCGGCTGGAGGTGGACTTCGCCCGCCAGGGCATGCCGGCCTTTTCCATGGTCGGCCTGGCCGAAGGCGCCGTGCGCGAGTCCAAGGAGCGGGTCTTCTCCGCACTGCGCAACACCGGCCTCCGACTCTCACCGGGCCGCATCACCGTGAACTTCGCCCCTGCCGACAGGCGCAAGGAGGGCAGCGGCTACGACCTGCCGCTGGCTCTGGCCCTGCTTGCCGCCGCCGAGATCATCCCTCCGGACGCTCTGGATGGCTGGTACGCCGCCGGCGAGCTCTCGCTTTCGGGCGAGGTCCGGCCCATACCGGGTGCGTTGCCGCTGGCGCTGTGTGCGCGTGAGGCGGGCGCCCGCGGCATTCTGGTGCCGGCAGGCAACGGCGCTGAAGCCTCCGTGGTGGAGGGGCTGCCCGTGCATCCCGTTTCCCATCTGGCCGAAGCCGTGGACCACGTCACCGGGGAAAAGCCCATCCCGGCTCTGGAGCCGGATCTAGCGGGCCTGTTTGACGGGGACCGGCTGGCGCCGGGCTTCAGCGCGGATTTCTCCGAGGTCAAAGGGCAGGAGCACGCCAAACGCGCCGTGGAGATCGCCGCGGCCGGCGGGCACAATCTGCTGTTCCTGGGGCCGCCCGGATCGGGCAAGACCATGCTCGCCCAGCGCATCCCCACGGTGCTGCCACCGCTCTCCTTCGAGGAGGCGCTGGAGGTCACCAAAATTTACAGCGTGGCCGGCAGGCTGCCACCGGGCGAAGCCCTGGTGACGCAGCGGCCGTTTCGCAGCCCGCACCACACCATTTCCGACGCTGGCCTGGTGGGTGGGGGCGTGTACCCGCGGCCCGGCGAGGTCTCGCTCTCCCACCGGGGCGTGCTTTTCCTGGACGAGCTGCCCGAGTTCAAGAAACAGGTGCTGGAGGTGCTGCGGCAACCGCTGGAAGACGGCTACGTGACCATCTCCCGCGCGGCCATCTCGCTTACCTATCCTGCCGGGCTCATGCTGGTGGCGGCCATGAACCCCTGCCCTTGTGGCTACCTGACTCATCCCAAGCACCCGTGCACTTGCGGCGGCGCGCAGATACAGCGCTACCGCTCGCGGCTCTCGGGGCCGCTGCTGGACCGCATCGACCTCCATGTAGAGGTGCCGGCCGTGGACTACGAGGACCTGCGGCCAGGGAACCGTGGCGCAGACTCCGCCACCATGCGCCAACGCATCGACGCGGCGCGGGCCATCCAGCGGGAGCGCTACGCCGAGGACGGCATCTACACCAACGCCGGGCTCTCGGGCCGGCTACTGGAGAAGCACTGCGTGCTGGACGAGTCCGAGCATGAGTTCCTGGGCCAGGCCGTGCGGCGCCTGGGGCTATCTGCCCGGGCGTACACGCGGGTACTGCGCATCGCGCGCTCCATAGCCGACCTGGAAGGGGCGGAGCGCATCGCCACGGCCCATCTGGCCGAGGCCATCAACTATAGAGGGCTGGACCGCCAGGGCGCTATCTAGCAGGACAAAGCCCGGTAGAAGGCGGCAGGCGCCGCATGTCCGGGCTCCACTCGTGGTGGCGCGGGCTTCATCGCCATACATGCAGCACATCGGCGAAGGGCAAACAGACCTCGAACCAGAAGCTCCGGCACATGGACAAGGTCTATGTGCAGGCGTACACTTCTTGTCGGCTTTTGGGTGCGATGGCGATGCCGGGACACGAGCAACGGACTTGTAATCCGTTGGTGCAGGGCTCGATCTCATTTTTTTCTGGGAAAATCCTTGACCGACCCGGCCGCCATTCTGTAAAAGACCTTCTCTTTGGGCCGAGGTAGCTCAGTTGGTAGAGCAGGGGACTGAAAATCCCCGTGTCGGCAGTTCGATTCTGTCCCTCGGCACCATGATATTTCAAGGGCTTGGCGAAATTTTCGCCAAGCCCTTTTTTCATGCCGGTGTGGATGTACGCCTTGCTCGATGCCCACGGTCCTGCAGGTTGCCAATCGTCAGTCCTGGCAACCTATCATTCTCATACCAAGTCGCGTTGTGCGAGCCTGCCCGCTCTCCTTGGAAGGGTTCGTGACGCTTTGCAACGCCTCGATACCCAGTCTGGACGGCGCGGCCGCCATGTGGCGTGGTGTCAGGGCGTATTCACCCCTGTTCAAGGGTGCGGTGGCTTGTTGTGCGGGATAGCGACGGTTTCATAAACCCGAGCACGTTCAGGCTGGCGCATCGGAGTCGTCTGGCGTTCCAGAAGTGCGTGCGTCTATTTGTCCTCGTGCATGCCATGCGGGATGACGACGCGGACATTGTTCGAGCTACAGATATCGGCAATGGCGACAGGAGGTTCCTGGTCCGTGACCAGGATGTCCACGTCACTGAGATGGGCGACCTTGACCGTTGCATTGCGCTCGTATTTTGTCGAGTCCGTAACGAGGATTACTTTGTTGGCGTTCTGCATCATACGTCGCATGAGCAAGCCTTCATTGTAGTCGTACTCAAGCAATAAACCGTCCGGTGAGATTGCTCCGATACCCATGATCATATAGTCGACGCGGAAGTTGGACACAAAATCGATGGAATTGGTGCCGACAATGCCGCCATTGCTCTTGCGGACCTGTCCGCAGGACATGAACAAGTCGATGTTCTCTTCCCGGTACAGGTGCATGGCGGCATGCAAGTTGTTGGTCAGGACGCAGATGGAAGAGAGCTTCTTGAGCTCTTGGGCAACCACCTCCATTGTCGAACCCGCGGAGAGAAAGAGCATGCGGTTTGGCGCAATTTGGCGGACGGCTTCTGCTGCGAGCTCCCGCTTCTCCGGCAGCAGAGAGATACGTCGCACGTCATAGCTGGTGTTGAGCAGAGAAGAGTTTGGACTTGCGCCGCCATGGTGGCGTGTAATCATATTGTCATCGCACAACGCTTGCAGATCCCGCCGGATAGTCTGGGTTGACACCCCACACTTTTCGGCCAGAAACTCCAAGGATGCAAAACCCTGTTCATTGACCAGCTTGGATATGAGCTCGCGCCTGCTCTGTACCTTCATGCTACCGCATTCCTTCATAAAATGATTAAGTATTCATGTGCGAAATGTGTTTGCTGTTCATCAATTCCGTTCGCGTGTCCAGATATTCAATGAATCGATAACATAGTAGGGCGTGTTACACTTTGCAAGATTGTGTTTAAGGTGTTTACGCTGCCGATGAACGGAACTGCATCCTGAAAGTCTTTATCGACAGCATTTGCGTCCATATGGCCGACTTTTTCGGCTGACGGCAACCCTGTCAGGTGCTGTAATTTTTTTTCCATAATTACCTAGAAATTGTATCAAAGTGACAAAATGGTGGCCGCAATTTGAAAAAAACTTGACGTTTTGATAGATATTTTACACTATTTTCATAAAGTCAAGAATGACCAAGCGGGTCCTGATGTGCTTATGCTAACACATTAATTATTTGGAGAATTGTGTTGAACCTTGTTAATGTGAATGAGTTGGGTTTGAGGTATGACGACAATTGGGCTGTCGGCCATTTCAACGTCCACAACCTTGAGTTTGCCAGAGGGGTGGTGACAGCCGCTTGCGAAAATCGTTCGCCCGCCATTCTTGCCGTGGGCATGCTTTCTATCAAATACATAGGGCTCAAGCCCCTCGTGGCCGCGTGCCGGGCCGTTGCTGAAGAATCGGATGTGCCGGTCGCAATCCATATCGACCACTCCAGGGACGTGGAGCTGGTGCGCCGGGCGTTGGAGCTGGGCGTCACCTCCGTCATGTTCGATGGTTCCGCGCTTCCTTTCGAGGAAAATGTCGCCAAGACAAAAGAAGTGGTCGCTATGGCTCACGACCACGGCGCCACAGCGGAGGGCGAGGTGGGCATCGTTCCCCACGGCACGGATCCGGTTTCCGAAAAAGACATGACTGATCCGGACATGGCCGTTGAGTTCGTAGAGCGCACCGGGGTGGATCTCGTCGCGGTTTCCCTGGGGTCTATCCACGGCATGAAAACAGCCGGCGCCTCCCTGGATCAGGATCTGCTGCGAGCACTGCACCAAAAGATCAAAGCTCCGCTCGTCTTGCACGGCGCCTCCGGAGTCCTTGATGAGCACGTCAAAGATGCTGTCGCCAATGGGATTCGAAAGATCAACGTGAACACGGGTCTCCAGGTCGCTTGCAAAAACGCCCTCACCGCTCAGCTCAACGCATCCCCTGACAGCGGGCTGCTGCAAGATTTCGAATGCGGTATCGCCGCCATAGCTTCCGCGGTGTCAAAGAAGATGGTGTTGTTCAATTCGGTAAACAAGGCAGCATAGGGCGGATTGTTTCATGGCCAGGATTGTCTGCGTCGGCCTCGGCTGTATGGACTACATGTTTCGGGTCAACGAGCTCCCGTCCGGTGGGGGCAAGTTCTTCGCCACGCACTATGCCGCGGCCGCCGGAGGCCCTGCCGCTGTCGCCGCCCTTGCCGTTGCGGCGATGGGGCACGAGGCATGGTTCATCGGCCGCCTTGGAAATGACGCCGGTGGCCGGTTCATGGTGGACTCGTTGACTGAACGCGGGGTGAACGCCTCATGCGTTCGGCTTGTGGACGGCTTTTCCACGCAGGTTTCTTCCGTTGTTGTGGACAGCCACGGTGAACGGCAGGTGGTCAACTTCAGTGACGCGGATATCGCTCCGGATGCATCCTGGCTGCCCTGGGACGTCATTGGACAAGCCGACGTGGTTCTTGCCGACGTGCGTTGGCCCGAAGGCGGACGTGCGGCGCTGGAGTACGCCAGGAAAAAGGGCATCACCACAGTCATAGATGGGGATATGGCCCCGTATGACACAACAGCCCTGGTTTCCCTGGCCGACTACATCGTCTTTTCCGAAGGCGGCGCGGAACTGGTAGGTGGACAGAAAGACCTGGAAGCAAACCTTCGCGCAACAGCCAAGGCAACGGGCAGATGGGTGGCCATCACAGCAGGCGAGAAAGGGTGCTGCTGGATGGACGGCGACATCTTCAAGCACATGCCCAAGTTCGAAATTGATTGCGTAGACACGCTTGGCGCAGGCGACACCTTTCATGGCGCCTTTGCCGTGGGGCTGGCGGAAGGCATGGGGATAGAGCAGGCGCTCCGTTTTTCCAGCGCCGCCGCCGCGTTGAAATGCACTGTCCCCGGGGGTTCAACGGGTATCCCGACCCGGGAGCAGGTCGATGTATTTCTCGGCCACGTATAGTTCGTTGGCCGTTTCGTTGTCAGGAGCGAGAACCATGTGTCGACCAACTGAAGTAGTGAAGTGAGGGAAGGGAACATGCTCAAGCGTGCGTTCAGCGGCCTTGTGCTGTGCAATACCCTGATAATCAAGATGTGCGAAGCCATCCTCACCGTTCTGCTGGGGGTGCTGGCGGGGTTGCTGTTCTGTTCCGTCGTCTGGCGTTACTGCCTGAACAACCCCATTCCGTGGAGCGAGGACTTCACGCTTGTCTGTCTTGTCTGGATGTCGTTCCTGGGGGCGCCGGTGGGCATGCGGGGCGGTCACATCGCTACCAACCTCGCCTCTGACAGGCTTCCCAAGGCATGCTCGAAATTGCTGTGCGCGGTTGCCAATGCTGCGGTTCTCTTCGTGGCGATTACGGTAATCGTATACGGCGTTCCGTTCGTCAAACAGGGGATGGCCAGAATCATCCCGTCCATGGACTGGCTTTCCCACGGCTACTCCTATCTTGCGCTGCCTGTCGGGTTCGCCTTGATCGTGCCGCTGTGCATCGAGAACATCTTAAGCCCGTTCGTACAGTCCGAATGATTGAATAGGATATCCGCCCATGCCCCTCTTCATTATTTTCACCATCGTCACCGCACTGATAGGCGTGCCGATCGTCTTTGCACTGGCGTTCGGTCCCTTGCTGGGGTTCTCCCTGCAAGGCAATGCTGCTTTGCTTCAGATCAGCTTGCAGCGCATGTTTGCAGGAATCAACCAGTTCCCTCTTGTGGCGGTCCCGCTTTTCATCCTGGCGGGTGAGATCATGAACGCCGGGAGTATTACCCATCGCCTTGTCAGGCTGGCGCAGGTATTGATCGGCCACTGCCGCGGGGGACTCGCGCACGTCAATATCCTCAGCTCGATCCTGTTCGCGGGCCTGAGCGGCTCTGCCGTCGCGGATGTCTCGGCGCTGGGATCGATGCTTATCCCGGCCATGGAGCAAGACGGCTACAAGCGTTCCTTTGCCACGGCGGTGACTGCGGCTTCATCGATCATTGGTCCGGTCATACCGCCAAGCATCATCATGATCGTCTACGCCTACATCATGAACGTGTCGGTCGGAGCGCTGTTCGCCGCCGGTTTCATACCAGGCCTGTTGATGGGTGTGGGGCTAATGATCATGACGGCCTTCATCGCCCGGAAGCATAATCTGCCGAAGCAGGAGAGCAGGGCCACGGCAAGGGAAGTCGCCCATGCGTCGTTCGAGGGCTTTTTTCCGCTCCTTACCCCGGTCATCATTCTGGGCGGCATCCTGCTGGGCATTGTTTCCCCCACCGAGGCTGCTGCGGTCGCGGTGGTCTACGCGCTCATCCTGAGCCTTGCGATTCGATCGCTGAAGGTTGGCGATTTGGCAAAGATATTGCGCCGGTCTGCAGGTTCCTCAGCGATCATCCTGCTGATGATCGGCTCGGCTTCGCTGTTCGGCTGGGTGCTGAATATTGCAGGCGTGCCACAATCGCTTGCGCGGCTTGTGATCGGCCTGACCGACAATGCGGCCGTGTTCCTGATTGTCGCCAATGTGCTGTTGCTGATTACAGGCATGTTTCTCGATGCGGGACCAGCGATTTTGATCCTGGGGCCGATCCTGGGACCGACCATGCTGGGTCTGGGCATCAACCCGGTCCATTTCGCCGTGATCATGTGCCTCAACCTGACCATGGGGTTGGCGACACCGCCGTTTGGTTTGGCGCTGTTCGCCTCTTCCGCCGTGTCGGGCGTCAAGGTCGAGACAATCGTTCGCGAGATGCTGCCTTTCTACCTAATCCAGGGCCTCGTTCTGATTCTGATAACGTTCTGCCCGGTGATATCGCTTACTCTGCCAAGATTGTTGGGATTTCCTGTATGACAAACAACCTTTCAAAGAAGGAGTGCATGATGAAGCTCACCATGTGTATCGTCGCGTTTGTGGTTATGGTCGGGCTGATGGCCAACCCGGCGGCTGCGGCGGACTTCACCCTGAAGATTGCCCATGCGGGTCCGGCCACAATGAACAACGACGATTACGTCGGGTCGACCTCCCTCAAAAAGTACATCGAGGAAAAGTCGGATGGCGCGATCGAGGTTCAGATCTTTCCCGGCAACCAGCTCGGCAATTATCAAGAGGTAATGGAGCAGGTGAACGCCGGTGTTCTGGAATCGGCTCACGTTTCCATCGGCGGCGTGACTCCGTTCATCCCGGAGCTGAGTGTTGTGGATCTGCAGTATGTCCTGCCCAATGACGAGGTGGCCTACGCATTCATGGCAGGGTCCTTCACCGACAAGATGCGCGATGCGATCCTTGAACAGCTGCCCAATGTCAGGCTGACCGCAGTCAGCGACGGCGGCCGCTGGCGTTCATTCTTCACCACGGACAAGGCAATCCATACGGCTGACGATCTGAAAGGACTGAAGATCAGGACCATCAGCTCTTCGTTGCAGCAGGAGTTCGTCAAGAGCCTCGGCGCCTCGGCAACGCCTGTCGCCTGGGGCGAGCTGTATACGGCGCTGGCCACCGGCGTTGTCGACGGCACCAAGAACGGCACGCCGGACGTCATGTCCAACAAGTTTTACGAGAGCATCAAGCACCTGATCCTGGATCGCCACACCTTCCTCTTTGGCTACTACTTTGTCAGCGACAGCTGGCTGAAGAGCCTGCCCGAGAACCTGCAGAAGGTCGTGCTGGACGGGTTCACCGCAGCCGCCGCAGAGCAGACCAAGTTCAATGCAGAGACGGAAGCCAGCGCCAACGAGGACTTTATCGCCGCGGGCGGCGAGATCTACGAGCCCACGGCCGCGGACCGGGAGACGTTCCTCGGCGCCAGGCAGCATATGGAGGACTGGTACGTCGAAAAGTATGGCGACAAATGGTTGAAGATCATGCTCAGCGCCGTGGAAGAAGCACAAGCGAAAGTAAACAATCAGTGACACTGGTTGTGTAACGTCTATAATGTGTCTCTATGAGTGGCGGGGCGTCAGCGTGGCGCCCCGTTACTTTTGGGACGGAGGTTTTTTGAGATGAAAGCGATGGGTTTTCCGCTGGTGTACAAGCTGGGGGACGGACTACTTGATAACATTGGAGAGTATGTCCGGCCGTTCGGTAAAAAGCCCCTGGTTGTCGCCGATGCGTTTGTCAGGAGTCTTTATGAAGAGGCGCTTGTTCAGGCCTTGAAGCGAGAGGACATTACGCCGCTGTTTGTGGACTTTGGCGGCGAATGCTCTCCTGCTGCTATCGAAAGCGCGTCACAAAAAGCCCGGGACGAAGGCTGCGACTGCGTTCTCGGCTTTGGCGGCGGCAAGGCCATCGATACCGCCAAGGCCGTGAAGATCGAAACCGGCATCCACGTGATCATCGTGCCGACAATCGCGTCCAACGACTCCGCCACCGGCAGGCTTGCCATCACCTACAACGACGACGGCACCTTCATCGGACCGCGGTTTCTGGAAAACAATCCGGATGCGGTGCTGGTCGATACAGGGATTGTAGCCCGCGCGCCTGTCCGGTTTTTCATAGCAGGCATTGCGGATGCGCTGGTCACGAAGTTCGAGGCAGATCAGTGTGTCGCTTCCGGTTGCGATAACTTCTTCGGCGCCAGACCGACCGAGGCCGCCATCTGTCTTGCCGACGCCTGCTATACGATCGTACGCAAATATGCTCCGGAGGCGGTTCGCCACGTGCGGGAGCAGCGCGTCAGCGAGGCTGTCGAGAAGGTCGTCGAGGCCAACACGCTTTTGAGCGGGCTTGGCTTTGAAGGCTGCGGTGTGGCCGCCGCGCACGCCATCGGCATGGCCCTGGCGGATTTGCCGGGAGCCAAGGGCGTGTTGCACGGCGAGGAGGTCGCGTTGGGGCTGATCGCCCAGTTCATGCTGGAAAAACGAGACGACGCGTTCATGAAGGATATGCTGGACTTCTACACCGCGGTGGGTCTGCCGGCATCACTGAAAGACCTGGGCATACCCGAACCGGATGCAGAACAGCTTCGCAAGACGGCAACGTTTGTGCTCCGCCCGAAAAGCCGCATCCACAATATGTCCATCCCGGTGACGATCGAGAGTGTTGAAGAGGCCATAACGCAGGCGAATAAATTCGTAGCGGCCTATAGAGCCGGCTCCTCGGACAGCTGAGCGGCGGTGCGGTGGAAATATGGTGACGGGCTGCGCCGCCTTCCCGGGCTAGGTCAGACAGGGCGCCCCTCTGGCCTGGGGTTTTGATATAGATACATCGGCTTGCCGCCGTCACAAGTGGAATGCGGTCGTCCGGTGTTGTCGAAGTCGAAGGTTCCCCACCCACCATATGAACGCGGGCTGAAAGCCCCTGCGTCGGTAGCTCGATTCTGTCCCTTGGCCATGACATTTAACAGGGTGACCGTGTTTCACGGCACCCTCTTTTTCATGGCGCAGCAGGGGCTTTTCCCGCGCCGCCTCGATGATCCGAGATTCTTTTGAGGGGTGGAAGCGTCCAGCACATCCATATGAGTCGAACACCTGCCAGAAGGTGCTCGCCGTGCCGTCGCGGAGCTTCCGGCAGAGCCTCCATCCGAGGCAGGAACGATTCGTTGAGATTTTTTCTAGAATTTTTTCCTGTCAGCCAAATTGGCTCGGTTAATTCCGTAATTTCAACCCATTGTCAGCTTGCAGTGCTGTCACTTTCTGGCATTTTCTATAAATAAACCAATCTCTTATGTGGCAGGCGCGATTTGACTTTGCAGTCCGCCAGCTCTAAAAAATGACCAGAGCAGGTGCCCGGACCAGTCCGGGTGAAAAGGGAATCCGGTGCGAATCCGGAGCTGCCCCGCAGCGGTGAACGGGAACGAGCCCCCACAGTGAGACACTGGCGAGCATGCCGGGAAGTCGGGGGGCGAGGAAGGCGGCGAGCATGCCGCACACGCCCGCAAGTCCGAAGACCTGCCCGCTCCCGTCAGGACCGAGCGTCCCGGCGGTTTGACGCGTGAGCCTCGTGGGAGGGCCGTGCGGCAGATCGAAAGGGAACATGTTCCATGTTCTCCGGCTGCAGGCGCTGACCCCCGCGTCATCGCTAAAACCTTCAGCAGTCGGAGATCATAATGTCCCAGAACGTCCAACGCCTCACTGAACCTCTTCCAGATCAGGCTGCTCCCGCCGCCATACTCACGCCCCTGCGACCCATTGCGCCGCCGGTCCAGGTGCGCAAGCGTAGCGGCGAGGTCATCGATTTCAATGTCGATAAGATCCGCTCGGCCATCCGCCGTGCGGGCGCGGCTACGGACGAATTCGACGACGCCGAGGCCGGCCTGCTCACCGCACAGGTGGTGAAGGTCCTGTCGCATCGCTTCTCGGGCCGTGTGCCGGATATTGAAAACATCCAGGACACGGTGGAGCAGGCCCTTATCTCAGCCAATCATTTCAGGACCATGCGCGCCTACAGCGTGTACCGCGAGCAGCGCGCCAAGCTCCGCCAGGACAGGAAGACCGTGGTGGACGTGGCGTCAAGCATGAACGAGTACCTGGACCGGCAGGATTGGCGGGTCAACGCCAACGCCAACCAGGGATACTCGCTCGGCGGGCTCATACTGAACGTCTCCGGCAAGGTGACGGCCAACTACTGGCTGAACCACGTGTACCCGCCGGAGGTGGGCCGGGCGCACCGCGAGGGCGACATGCACATCCACGACCTGGATATGCTCTCCGGCTACTGCGCGGGCTGGTCCCTGCGGACGCTTCTGACCGAGGGCCTGAACAACGTGCCCGGCAAGGTGGAGGCCAAACCTCCCAAGCACCTCTCCAGCGCCGTGGGCCAGATCGTGAACTTTCTTGGAACGTTGCAGAACGAATGGGCGGGCGCGCAGGCCTTCAGCTCTTTCGATACCTATATGGCTCCCTTCCTGCGCAAGGACAAGCTCGCCTACGAAGAGGTGCGCCAGTGCATCCAGGAGCTCATTTACAACCTGAACGTGCCATCGCGCTGGGGCACGCAGACGCCTTTCACCAACCTCACCTTCGACTGGACCTGCCCGGAGGATCTCGTCGAGCAGCATCCGGTCATCGGCGGGGAGGAGATGCCCTTCACCTACGGCGAGCTGCAGGCCGAGATGGACATGATCAACCGCGCCTACATCGAGGTCATGACCGCGGGAGACGCAAAGGGCCGGGTGTTCACCTTTCCCATCCCCACGTACAACATCACCAAGGATTTTCCCTGGGACAACCCCAACGTGGACCTGCTCTTCGAGATGACCGCCAAGTACGGCCTGCCGTACTTCCAGAACTTCGTGAACTCGGACCTGGAGCCCAACATGGTGCGCTCCATGTGCTGCCGTCTGCAGCTGGACCTGCGCGAGCTGCTGAAGCGCGGCAATGGGCTCTTCGGCAGCGCGGAGCAGACCGGGTCGCTGGGCGTGGTCACCATCAACTGCGCGCGCCTGGGCTACCTTCTCCGCGGGGATGAGCGCGCACTGTTCGCCCGCCTGGACGCCTTGCTGGAGACCGCGCGCACGAGCCTTGAGATCAAGCGCAAGGAGATCCAGTCGCGCATGGACGCCGGGCTCTTCCCCTACACCAAGCGCTACCTGGGCTCGCTCCGCAACCACTTCAACACCATCGGCGTCAACGGCATCAACGAGATGATCCGTAACTTCACGGACGACCGGGAGGACATCACCACGGACGACGGCTATGCCTTTGCCGTGCGCTTCCTGGACCACGTGCGGACGCGCATGACGGAGTTCCAGGAGGAGACCGGGCATCTGTACAACCTGGAAGCCACCCCGGCGGAGGGCACGACGTACCGCTTCGCCAAGGAGGACCGCCGCCGCTTCCCGGACATCCTGCAGGCAGGCACCAAGGAACAGCCGTACTACACCAACTCCTCCCAGCTGCCCGTGAACTTCACGGACGACCCCTTCGAGGCGCTGGCCCGGCAGGAGGAGCTGCAGCGCAAATACACCGGCGGCACGGTGCTGCACCTGTACATGGGTGAGCGCGTTTCCAGCTCGGCCGCCTGCAAGGAGCTGGTGCGCCGGTCCCTCTCGCGCTTCGCTCTGCCCTACATTACGGTGACGCCGACCTTCTCCGTGTGCCCCAGCCACGGCTACCTCGCGGGCGAGCACGAGACCTGCCCCACCTGTGCGGGCGAAGGCCGCGATCAGGCGTGCGAGGTCTGGACCCGCGTCATGGGCTACTACCGGCCGCGCTCGGCCTTCAACATAGGCAAGAAGGGCGAGTACGACGAGCGCGTGTGCTTCAGCGAGCCTGCGCACGATAACGCGGTGCCCGCGTGACGTCTTTGAACCTTGAAAGTGGGGCCGCCGACCTGGTCGTGGGCGGCCTCACCCCCCTGAGCACGGCGGATTGGCCGGAAAAGCTGGCCGCCGTGGTCTTTTGCCAGGGCTGCACCTGGCGTTGCCCCTACTGCCACAATGCGGTCCTGAGGCCATTCGGCGAAGGGGAACGCCCCTGGTCGGAGGTCCTGCGCTGGCTTGAATCCCGGCAGGGCCTGCTGGACGCCGTGGTGTTCTCGGGCGGCGAGCCACTGCTCCAACCGGGCCTGGAAGACTCCATGCGCCATGTACGCGACCTGGGCTTCGAGGTGGGGCTGCACACCAGCGGCATGACGCCCCGGGCCCTGGCGCGCGTGCTGCCCCTGTGCGGCTGGGTCGGGTTCGACCTGAAGGCTCCCCGCCCGGTCTATGCGCGCATTACAGGCGCACCGGAGAGCGCGGACAAGGCCTGGGAAAGCCTGGCCATGCTGCAGGAGGCGGGCATTCCTTTCGAGCTGCGCACCACGTGGCATCCGTCGCTGCTTTCCGAAGAGGAGCTGTGTGAGGTGGCTGGAGAAATCGCCGCCCTGCCAAGGGCGGCAGGTCAGCTTACATGGGCGCTGCAGGCCTTCCAGCCGGATGGCTGCGCCGATGAGCGCCTGGCTGCGTCCGACCGCGCGCATGTATCCGAGCAGCTTGCGGCGCTGCTGCGGCAGGCTCTGGGAGCTGGAGCGCGGCTGGTGGTCCGGGCCTAGGCCCGCGCCGGCCTGTCAGGCCCGGCAGGCTGTCTAATCCAACAGTCTTAGGATTCAGGCTATCATAACAGCAACTCTCCCCCTGCCGGAGGAGAGGGAGAGTTCGCTGCAAGTCGCAACGTCCCAGGCATGCCGGTATGTGCCCATACAGGATATGCCCAAGGACGTCGGTTTTCGTTCTATTTGACCACGATCAGCTCATACTCCCGGGTCCCCAGACCGATCTTCTCGGCGTGCTCCAGGCAGGTCTTCCATTCGGACTCGGGTCTGGTGTTGGTGAAGTGGTCGTGATGGTCCACGAAATCCGACTTCGCCATGTTGTCGGCGAGCTGGCTGCCAGGCAGCGGGGTGGCCGCCATGCAGGCGTCCACGCAGGCCTGGTCCAGGGCCAGAGGGTCGAAGGATGCGTACATGCCGATGTTCGGCAGAATCGGCACGTCGTTTTCACCGTGGCAGTCGCAGTTGGGGGAGACGTCCACAATCAGCGAGATGTGGAAGTGCGGACGGCCATCCACAACAGCCTTGGTGTACTCCGCCATGCGGCAGTTCAGCGATGCCACAGCCGCGTTGAAGCCGAAGGAGATGGCGTCGAAGTTACATGCTCCAAGGCAACGTCCGCAGCCCACGCAGTTCTCCTGGATGACGTGCGCCTTCTTGATCTCGGAGTTGAACTCCAGGGCGTTGTTGGCGCATTCCTTCAGGCAGGTGCGGCAGCCTTTGCACAGCTCTTCGTCGACGGACGCCTTGCTGTCGCTGTGCTGCTCCGTCTTGCCCGCGCGTGAGCCGCAGCCCATGCCTATGTTCTTGATGGCGCCGCCGAACCCGGTCACCTCGTGGCCCTTGAAGTGGGTCAGGCTGATGAAGACATCCGCGTCCATCACGGCTCGGCCGATCTTGGCTTCCTTCACGTACTCGCCGCCCTCCACGGGAACGGCGATATCGTCGGTTCCCTTGAGACCGTCGCCGATCAGGATCGGGCAGCCCACGGTCAGCGGGGTAAAGCCGTTTTCCCAGGCGCACTCAAGATGCTCCAGGGCATTCTTCCGCTTGCCCGGGTACATGGTGTTGCAGTCGGTCAGGAAGGGCCTGCCGCCCAGCTCCTTGACCACATCCGCCACGGCCCTGGCATAGTTGGGACGCAGGTAGCTGATGTTTCCCAGCTCACCGAAATGCAGCTTGATGGCGGCGAACCTGCCTTCCATCTCTATGTCGCCTATGCCGGCTTTTTTGATCATTTTCTTGAGCTTTGTGGGCAGTCCGTCACCAAAAGCTTTTGTGCGGAAATCAGTAAAGTATACTTTTGCTTTTTCCATGCTTCCTTACCTCAGCTTGTTGTTTGTTCCTTATTTCGATCATGATGCAATCCGGCGATGCAATGGTTCCCTCACTGCAACGCCGTAATGTGCATGCATCATGCGTTTTTCCTGCAAATAACGTTGCCATGCGTGTTTCAAACGAGATCACGTCCCAATCGTATCGGCGGATCGTGGCCGTCACGTGCCGTATTGGCATGCACCGATATCAAACGCCGCATCAGGAGGCTGGTTTCAATGGTTCCCTGACGTCCCTGAGCGACAGCTCGCTGCATGAGTTGGCGACGGCTTCCATGACCGACCTGAGAGGCCGCGTTGGCGGAGTCCGGATGTTCGTCGTGGTCATGAGCCGTCTCGTTTCCTGGATGACGAAGCAGGCCGACGGCTCGTACACTCGGTGGGATACTCATTTTTTGACAACGATTAAACCGGAAATCGTCGCTTCAGGCGGGGCGCCCTTTCGACCCATCAGGCCAGTCGTTTCGTCCAGTGATCCTTATCAGAGTGGGGGGGTCGTGAACAACTGGTCCAACCGTCTATTAGAGGATCAGGCAAAAATTTGAGAGGATAGTTTATTATTCGAGCCGGTGTAGGCGTGCTGAAATCAATAAGCGCATACGAGTTGTTTCAGCGTGTTACGCTGGCCGGACAGGGCCAGCCGGATAGGGGACCGGAGTGGTGTTTCTCGGTGCTCGGTTCCTCGGGTCATGAATCGGATGCGGGCTGTTGACGGCCATGGCCGGGACAATGGTTGCATGCCGGGATGGGGCATCACTCGGTGTGGCCGCCCCAACGCATCCGTCACAGTTGAAGGAACGGACAATATAACCAAGATGATGGAACACCAGGACAGCAGGCGTGGCGGCAAGTATGCGCTCAGATGCAGCAATACTGCGTATCTATGACGCAAAAAAAGCTCAAATGGGATGGAGTGAATTGTTGAACCAGAAGAAAGTCACGCACAAAGACCTTGTCTCGATCGAGTTTTACAATGAATGATATTGACATGCGTCCCGTGTTGCGATGAAGGAATCAGGAGTGGCCGTCGCAAAGTACTGTGAGTATGGCTTTCAACATATCAAGGGGTTATTGCATGCTATCTTTCAGCCTGAAAACATTTGCCATTTTATTTTTTCTTGTCGCCGGACTCTTTTCCGTTCCGGTTTCTTCGTCGGCCTGCACCGGCATGCGGGTTATCGCCAAGGACGGTTCCGTTGTCTGGGCGCGTTCCATGGAGTTTGGCAATTACATCGATTCCGCGCTGATGGTTTCCCCGCATGGATTGCAATGGACCTCTCCCACCCCCAACGACGGCCATGGCCTGCAGTGGACGGCCAAGTACGGCTTTGTCGGCCCCAACGGGTTCAATCTGAAAGTGCCGCTGGAAGGCATGAACGAGAAGGGGCTGTATGCGGGCGGTTTCTGGATGAAGGAGGGGGAGACGAAGTTCCCTGGCGTGAAGCCCGCGGATTATCCAAATACCGTGGCGCAGACCCATATCATTGCCTGGCTGCTGACGAACTTCGCCACCATCGATGAGGTCAAGGCCGCGCTGCCCAAGATCCATGTCGCCGGCGTGGAGGTCGAGGCGATTCATCAAGTGGTGCTGTGCCATTGGTACGTCATGGACGCCACGGGCAAGGCCGCCGTCATCGAGTCCATCAACGGCGAGGTGACCATTACAGACAACCCGGTGGGTGTGTTCACCAACGCGCCGTCCTTCGAGTGGCATCTGACCCATCTGCGGCAATTCATCAACCTGCGCCCCGACAACGTGGACTCCGCCCAGATCGGCGACTACAAGGCGCTTTCCCTGGGCGAAGGGACCGGCCTGCTTGGTCTGCCCGGCGACTTCACCCCGCCGTCCCGTTTCGTGCGGGCGGCTGTCTTCGCCAACTCCGTGCTGCAGCCGGATGACGCAGACGCTGCAGTGGCCCTGGGCATGAACCTGATCGCCGGTTTCGCCATCTCCAAAGGCATCTCCCGGGGCGTGGGCGGCGACGGGAAGCCGGAGTACGACTATACCCAGTGGACCACAGTGTATGATTTTGCGCGCAAGGCCGTGTATGTGCGGACCTACGAGAACCAGAACTACAAGGTTGTCCATTTCGACAAGCTGCCCATGGACGGCGGGAAGAATCTGATTATCCCCCTGGGCCAGGACTATGGCACCTACGAGGATGTGAGCGATCAGGCCAGATAGTCCGGTTTGTGCAAATACGATGAAGGAGCCTGCAGGAATGTGAGGCGGAGCCCCTCACCGCGCAGTCTCCTGAAATCTTCATATAACAAAGCCCCGTTCCGGATGTCCGGTGCGAGGCTTTGTCTTGGGTCGGGCGCGTGCTTGAAGTGTCTTACGCTGAAGCGCCTTCCTTGGTTTCGGAGGAGTCTTCCACATCCTCCCAGCCGGTGCACATGGCCCTGATGTGGCAGAAGACCGTGTGGCCGGTGGTGGTCATGTAGACGTGGACGATAATGAAGACCAGGAAGGCGAACGCGCCAATGGTGTGCAGCGCGGCCATGGTGCCCAGGGAGAGCCCGCCCAGGCCGATGGTCGCCCAGTCGTTGTAGTAATAGTAGAGGAACCCCGTGGCCATCTGGAAGGGAATCAGGAAGCTGACGATTCCCAGATAGGTGAGGCGCTGCAGCGGGTTGTGCTTGGCGCGCTCGGACTTGGGCACAGGATGCGGCTCGCCACGGAAGATACCGATCATGTAGTAGCGCATCACGTCGAAGAGCTTCTTCATGGTCGGCGTGTACTGGCGCCACTCGCCGGTGACCACGAGGTAGAAGACGTCGAAGATGAAGAGCACGAGCCAGGTCCACGCGCAGAAGTTGTGGACGTCAAACGCCGTCTCGAAGCCGAGCAACGTGTACGTGCCGTGGATCTCGAAACCCGTGACGAGCAGGGTGAGCACCAGGGCCGCCTGGACCCAGTGGTTGATGCGCTCGAACCGGGAGTAGAGAAAGATGCGCCGGGTGTTGTTGGTTCCGCTCATCTTAGCTGCTCCTTCTCTTTCCGGCCACGTACCGCACCAGGCCATGGCCGAGCACGGCCAGCAGGGCGAGGATGGCGGCGGCGTAGCCGAGCGTGTCGATAATGCCGAAGTGGTCGCGGCCAGGCATGTAGAACCCGGCGAGCTTCACAAGGCGGCCGTTGGAGGAATGGCAGCTTTCGCAGGCCAGGGCCTTGTCCTCGGGCGCGACCATGTGCGTGGTTGGGTAGTAGTAGGCGGTCTCCACAAAGTCGTACTGGCCGCTGTACTCAAGCCCCTTGTACGCCTGGCCGGCGGCGATGGCCTTGCCCCAGTCGTAGTTCTTCCAGTACGCGGCGTCATCCTTGCCGAAGAGGTGCGGGATGACCATGCGGTTGCGGCCGGAGTCGTAGGGCTGCTTGCCGCGGTGCATCTTGAAGGGGTAGATGCGCGAGTTGGTGTCGCTGTATCCGCCCACGGGCCAGTTGAGCTCCACCACCTGGGCGGGGTCGATCTCGTCGTCCAGGGTCACATAGAGCATGGTGCCGTTGAACCAGCGGTACTCGGGGACCACGTTCATTTCCCAGCGGAAGTCGCCCTTCTTGGTGTCGTAGATGTGCTTGCCGAGAGGACCGTCCTCGGTAAAAGGCTTGCCGTCCTTTTTCTTGCCGGCCTGGGACCAGTCCCACCACATCTTGGTGGGCTTGGCGCGTGCCATGGTGGGGATGTGGCAGGCCTGGCAGGCAACCTTGTCCGTGTGGTCGTTGGCCTTGACGCCGGGTTTGTGCGGCGTGGCCGTATGACAGGACTCGCAGGCGATGCGCGTCATCTGGTCGTCGTCGATGAGACTTCTGCGGTCCACATGCGCCGGGTTCTTGTAGCAGCGTCCGGCAATCTTGTGCGCGTCCGTGGTGTGGCAGCGCACGCAGGTGAAGTTGGCGCCGTCGGCCGCCATGTGCACGTCGAGCTCCTTGTCCGGGTTGTACAAGGAGGAATCGAGGTCGCCGTGCTTCACGCCGTCACCGCCGCCGCCCATGAAGTGGCAGTCGCCGCAGTTTTTGCGGCTGGGCCGCGCCACGGACTGCGCCACCTTGTTCCAGTCGGGCGGGAGATACTCCTTGCCGTTGCCGGGAAAGACCGTGGGCTTGGTCACGGGGTTGCCGGCGCCGGCCGGGAACTTCTTGTACGTGCCGGTCTGATCGTGGCAAACGAGGCAGTCCACCTTGGTGGGGTCGCTGAAGTCGAAGCTCGCGTCCTTGAAGCCGTAGCCCACGTGGCAGGATGTGCAGCGCGGCTCGTTGGAAGGCACGGCCACGCAGAAGTTGTTCAGCGTGAGGCCGTACTTGCCCATTTCGTGCGTTTCGTCATGCGGGCAGAGCCATGTCCAATGGATGGTCTGGTGCACCTGCTTGGCGGCCTCGTTGTGGCAGGAGAGGCACGCCTTGGTGACCTCCGGGCCGGAGGTGAAGTTGCCCTGCAGGGCCTCGTGCTTGGAGTGGTCGGTGGTGATCCATCGGGCCGGCAGCTTGGTGCGGGCCCGCGCCTCGTCCGCGCCGTAGGGTTTGGCCGGCGCGTCGTCCTGCTGCTCCGTGGCCGCCAGTACTGGCCATACGCAGAGCAGTGCGAGCGCCAGGAGAGCCGGAAGCGTCCACAGGCTCGGTGACATGATTCGTTTCATCGGTCCTGTCCCCCTGTCCTTATTGGTGTCCGCCTGTTCAAGACGGTGATGGGCAAGGTCTTCTGGCTATATGGGATATACATGAAATTACCACATATCCCAACAAAAAAGAGAGCGAATAGGAGCAGCGTCATGGCTACTCCTCCACCCGCAGGTATTCGCCGCGGCCCAGAAGCCGCGCCATGAGCGCGGTCAGCCCCAGCAGCATCACGGCGGCGAGGTGGGTCACATCCACTGCCATGGTCAGCTCCGGGCCGAGGTGCATGTCCGGCAGGTTCTTGGTCACGCGCGCCAGGCCGGTAACCGCAATGAGCGCCCACAGCCCGATGCGCAGCCAGCCGGAGAGGGTGACGCGGCCCGCCGCGGCAAAGAGCCGTACGGCGGCGTAGCCCAGCAGCGCCAGCAGGATGGCCCCGCCCGCGTAGTGCATCATGTGGGTGAAGTAGTAGTCCGCGGTCCAGGCCATGCCGGGAATGTCGGCGATGTAGTAACGCTTGAAGATGGGCATCTGGCCGAAGCCGCTGATGGCCATGGCCGCCATGAGCAGGGCGAAGAGCAGGGTGCGCGTGCGCATTACGAGTCCTCCCCGTGACCGGACTGCGTCTTGCGCAGCAGCCGGATCGCCCCGGCGGCAAGGCCCGCCACAGGAGCCGTGAACACGGCGGCGGCGAACATGTCTTCCTTCTCAAAGGGCGAGCCCACCTGCGTGAGGTTCGGCCGGCCAGAGTTCTTACCCTTACTCGCGTGCTTGCCCTTGCCTTTCTTTCCTGCGCTGGGGGCGACCTTGGCGCGGGCTTGCTCCAGCTTCTCGAAGGGCACGGGCGAAACGTAAATGGTGTTAGTGCCGCCGTTCTCCTCCAGGCCGTAGATGTAGCCGTTCATCTCTGCGGCCAGGGCCTTGGCCTTGGCGATGATCTCGCTGCGCGGGCCGATCTGCTGCACCTGCATGGGGCACGCCTCGATGCAGGCCGGCAGCTTACCCTCGGCCATGCGCGGCTGGCAGCGGTCGCACTTGAACATCACGCCGTTGCCGGCGAAGCGAGGCAGCAGGTCCAGGTACAAGCCCACGCCGGTTTGCCGCTGGGGAATGTCCCACGGGCACACGGACTTGCACTTGGAGCCGCCGAGGCAGACGTCCGGGTCGATGACCACGGCGCCGTCGTCCTTCTTGGCCGCCGCGCCCCAGGGGCAGAGGTTGGCGCAGGGCGGATTCGTGCAGTGCATGCACCGCCGCGGCATGTGGATCTCGTGCTCCGTGCCCTCGTGGTTCACGGTGATGTTGTCCACGAACAGCCAGTTGTACGGGGTCAGCCGGTCGTCCACGTAGCGGTCGTCCGACCAGTCCGCGACCTTCACGCGGGGCGGGAACATCTCGGGAAAGGGCTTCTCGGGCTTGGGGTAGCGGGACTCGTTGGCCTCGCCGCAGGCAACAACGCAGGCGCCGCAGCCAACGCACTTGGATATGTCGAGCAGGGTGGCGAGCTCTTCGCCTTTGGCGTCCTGCGCGCCGGCACGCGCCAGAGCAGGCGCGCCGACACCGGCGATGGCCGCGCCGCGCAGAAAGGAGCGCCGGGATATGGTGGATTTTTTACGGGACACGAAACAAAAGCCTCCGGATATTACTGAGAGCATAAAATGGTTCTGAAGGCAGAAAAGCAGTAACCATGCCACTTCCGGATCGGCGTAAAAAGCGGGCTATACCAGGGTTGGGCGGATGCGGTGCGGCAGAATGTGGCGAAAAAGTGTCGAAGCGATGCAGCAGGTGTCTAGACAGGTGTCGAAACGGTGCGCATACTCCGAGCATGACCATGGACGATGATTTCAACATCTCCTGCTCTTCGGAGTGCCTGCGGACCCTGTACAACACCATTGCCGAGGGGCTGGTGGTCGTGGACGTCAAAGGCCGGATTCGCATGGCCAACCCGGCCATCGAGCGGCTCACCGGGTATAGCAGCGAGGAGCTGGTGGGGCGCTCCTGCTCCATTCTGCGCTGCGACGTGTGCGAGACATCGCGCCGGGAGGGCCGCGACCACTGGTGCCGGCTCTTCGACCGCGGCCATGAATCGCGCAAGCAGTGCTCCATCATCCGCAAGGACGGCGGCTGCGTGCCCGTGCTCAAGAACGCCTCCTTGCTCAAGGACGGGGACCGCGTGATCGGCGCCGTGGAGACGCTCACCGATATCTCCGAGCTCGTGCAGCGCGATGAGACCATCCGCGAGCTCTCGCAGAAGCTCTCAGCCTCGGCCGGATTCCATGGCCTGGTCGGTCGTTCGCCCGCCATGATCAAGCTGTTCCGCGCCCTGGAGCGCACCGCCCAGAGCGACGCACCCGTGATCATCTACGGCGAGTCCGGCACGGGCAAGGAGCTGGCGGCCCGCGCCATCCACGAGCTGGGACCGCGCCGCCTCGGGCCCTATATCCAGCTCAACTGCGCCGCCATCAACGAAGCTCTGTTCGAGAGCGAACTCTTCGGCCACGTGAAGGGCGCGTTCACCGGCGCCATCCGCCATCGGCAGGGCCGTATGGAGGCCGCCCACGGCGGCGACCTCTTCCTGGACGAGATCGGCGACGTGCCCCTGGCCATCCAGGTCAAGCTGCTGCGCGTGCTGGAGACGCACCGCATAGAGCGCGTGGGCGACCACAAGCCCATCGACACGGACGTGCGTTTCATCGCAGCCACCAACCGCGACCTTGCCCGCCTCGTGGCCGAAGGGAAGTACCGCGAGGACTTCTTCTACCGCATCAATGTCCTGCCCGTGCACATCCCGCCCCTGCGCGAACGCAAGGAGGACATCCCGCTGCTCTGCGACCACTTCCTCCAGAACAGCCGGCTGCCCGTAGACTCGGGCATGGAGCCCGAAGCCATGAACGTGATTCTGGCCTATGACTGGCCGGGCAACGTGCGCGAGCTGCGTTCCGCCCTGGAGTTCGCCCGCACCCACGCCGGCGAGGGCGTCATCCGCGTGGAGCACCTGCCCCCGCACGTCACTGCGTCCAGGCGGCTCTGCTCGCCGGCACCGCCGCCATATCTCCCTGTCGATGCCGTCTCCAACGGCGCGGCGGCCGCACGCGCTGAGGCGGGCGTGGATCCGGAAAAGGCCGAGCTGCTGGATGCTCTGACCCGCACCGGGGGCAACAAGTCCGAGGCCGCGCGGCTGTTGGGCGTGCATCGCGGCACGGTGCTCAACCGTATGCGCAAGCACGGCGTGGACCTGACGAAGATGGTGACGAGCTGAGCCCGGGACAGGACTTGGACGCGGCTGTAGATTCCGTCTGGTCCGGGCGTAGGTTGGTGATTCCGGATGCGGCGGGGCTTGTGGAGGAAGAGTGGCGGGCGTTAGCTTACGGCCAGCCGCCGCGTGGAGGCCACGAGCATGAGCGAGACGATGCCCAGGACAATCACGAGGGCAAAGGCGCGGTCGTACTCGCCGGTGAACACCGCATTGTAGATCTCCAGCGAGACCGTGTTGGTCTTGCCCACGATGTTGCCGCCCAGCATGAGCGTGACGCCCACCTCGCCCAGGGAGCGCGCCAGGGCCAGGAACAGCCCCACGCACACGCTGCGGCGGATGGACGGCAGCACTACCCGAAGAAAGGTCGTGAACCGCGACTTGCCGAGCACGTAGGCCGCCTCGATGAGCCGGCCGGTCTCCCGCTGTACGGCCGCCTGCACCGGCTTCACGATGAGGGGCAGCCCGGCCACGAAGGAGGCCAGCGCCACGCCCCAGAAGCTGAACACGAACTCCACGCCCAGCCGCTCCGAGAGCATGGCTCCCAGCAATCCCCGCCGGCCCAGCAGCATGAGCAGCAGAAAGCCTGTGGCGATGGGCGGGAAGACCAGCGGCAGCGTGACCAGGAAGTCCAGCGCCGATATCCACGGTCCGCGGCCGCGGCCCAGTAGATACCCCAAACAGACGCCGACCGTGGCCAGGCACGGTGCGGCCACGGCCGCCGTCTGCAGGCTGAGGAGCATTGGTCCGGCCACTGCCTGGTCGGAAAGCACGCCGATCACGTCCAGCATGGCCGCGATATCCTAGAGCCCGTGCTTCGTGGCGATGGCGCGCGCGGTGTCCGTTTGCAGAAACTCGCCGAAACGCTTGGCAATATCCGGCGACGGACAGCCGTTCAACGTCTTGGCCACGATGGTGATGGGCTCGTACAGCGCTTCGTCCACGGGAATGATGCGCGCCGCGCGGTCCTGGATGGCGTAGCCGTCGGTGAGGTTGATGAATCCCAGGTCCACCTCGCCGTTGACCACGTACGCCGAGACCTGCGGCACCGTGCCCACCTCGATGAGCTTGGGCTCGAGCTGCTCGGCCAGGCCGGTGTTGGCGAGAAACTGCGTGGCCGCCCGGCCGTAGATGGCCTTCTTGGCGTCAGGGTGCGCGATGCGCGTGACGGCGGGATCGGTCAGCACCTTGGGCGCGCTTTCTGCGTCCAGCACCTTGAGGTCGAACACGGCCGGGAGCGACACACCCTTGGCCACGGCCAGCACGAGCTTGCCCTTGCCGATCACGTATTCCGTGCTGAATGGCAGGTCCGAGCCGTCCAGATAGCGCTTATCGCCGATGACCGTATCCACCACGCCGCTGTTCTGCGCCTGGGCGGTCACTTGTCCCATGTTGCCGTATATCTGCTGTGTCTCGATGCCGGTTTCCGCGGTGAATGCCTTGCCCAGGGCCGTGACCAGCTTCTTGTAGCCGGCGCCGGCGGCGATGGTCAGGGAGTCGTCGGCACGGGCAAGCTGCGTTGCGCCGAAAAGGACAAGGCAGGCCAGAACGAGTGTTGCGAGCTTTTTCATGAGAGGGCTCCGTAGCGGGCGTCGATGGTGTTGTAGCAGGTGGATGATGGTTCGGGCTCGGCGGTTTCCAGCGACTCCTCGCCGTGCAGCAGGCGGAGCTGCCGCTCCAGCCAGGCCGGGTCCTCGCGGCCGTTGCGCAGGGAGAGCACCGTGTCGGCCATGGCCGTGGCCTCGGCCAGATCGTGCGTGACCAGGATGACCGGAATCTTCCACGTGGTGCGGATGGCGTGCAGCCGTTTGCGCAGGATGAAGCGGTTCTCCACGTCGAGGGCGGAGAAGGGCTCGTCCAGAAGGAGCAGGCGCGGCATGCGCGCCAGCACCTGGCAGAGGGCGGCGCGTTGGCGCTCGCCGCCGGAAACCTCGTGCGGCTTGCAGTCCTGCAGGTGCTCCAGCCCCATGGATGCGAGCAGAGCCGAGGGCGGGACCATGTCCTGCGCGGCGGCAAAGCGCACGTTCTGCAGCAGGGTCATGTGCGGGAAGAGCAGGGCGTCCTGGGAGAGCAGGCCGACGCGCCGGCGCTGGGGCGTCATGTGGCGGCGGTTTCCCTGGCACCAGGTCTCCTGGCCAAAGCGTATCTCGCCGTCGTCGAGGGGCTCCAGCCCGGCCAGACAGCGCAGCACAGTGGTCTTGCCGGAGCCGGAAGGACCGACGATGGCCAGCAGCTCGCCGTCGCCGCAGTCCAGGCGCAGCTCCAGGCGGAAGTGCTGCAAATTCTTGTGCAATGTCGCGTGCAGGCTCATCGGCTTCTCCAGTTCCTGTTCATTGTGCGGGCCGCGTTCTTGAGGAACGTAGTCTTCGAGATGGCGACTCCACGCGCCAACCACGGGCGCCAACTATGGACGCGAGCCGTCCGAACGACGCGCGTTCCGGCCATGGTTGCCGGTCTCCTGGTCCGCTCAGGCCGCGTTGGCGGAGGCGGGCAGCTCCATACGCGCGATTTCGTCCAGCATGGCGGCCAGCTCCTGTGGGTGGCTGGTCATGGAGCAGTGGCCGGAGTCCAGCGTGGACAGGTGCCAGCCGTAGCGTTCCGCCTTGCCGGCCATGGCGCGGATGAACGGGCTGGGCGTCTTCTCGCAGGTGATGTACGCAGCCGGCACGGCCGTGGGGTCGAACTCGCCCGGGAAGGGCGTGGAGAACGCGGACTCGGGAAAGTCGCACAGCCGCGTGCGGAACCAGTCGGCCTTTTCATCCGGCACGCCGAAGACCTGCAGCGGCCACGGCATGATCCGGCCGCCCTTGGTCTTGTGCGCCTCCAGCATGTGGCGGAAGCCTTCCCCGGCGATGTCCACAAACGAGCGATTCGTCTCCGGCAGCAGCGCGTCCACATAGATGACGCGGTTGATGAGGTGCGGCGTGCGCGAAGCCACGGCCCCGCAGATCATGCCGGAGTAGCTGTGCGCCACCAGGGTGAAGTCGTCGAGGCCCTCGAACTGGATGTAGTTCGAGATGTCCTGGATGTAGGTATTGAGGTCGTAGCCGTTGCGGAATCCGTGGTGCAGGTAGCCGCAGCCGGACAGGGTGGGCCTGTGCACGGTGTGTCCGCGCTGGGCAAGGGCCGCGGCCGTCTCGGACCAGACCCAACCGCCCTGGAAGGCGCCGTGAACGAGAAGCATGGTCGACATATCGCAATCCTCCGCAAATGCAGTGTTCAGCAGGCGGCGTTTTCGCCGCTGCGGTATGGCGTGGAGCCGGCTCCGGTCCGGTCGGGACAGTGTGCCGGCCAGACGTCGAAGTCCGGGATGTATGGCTTGATGTCCAGCACAGGCGTTCCGTCCAGGACGTCCACGTTTTCCAGAAGCACGACGCCGTCACGTATGGCGTTGAGGCGCAGGACCGACATCCCGATGGGGTTGGGCCTGGCAGGGGAACGGGTGGCGAAGACGCCGCGCGGCTCTGTGCCCCGGGGTGCGGCTTCATGCATGTGGTAGAGCAGGATGACGTGGGAGAAGCCCACGAGGTCCTGCAGGCCGCCCTGATACTCCGGCAGAACCAGGACGTTTCCCGGCATGCCAATGGCGTCGCTGGGCTGGTCCGGCGTTCCTGCCACGTTCTTGTGGAGCGTCTTGAAGAAACCAATAGGGCTGTAGGGTATGGTCATGGCCTGGCCTCCGGATGGCGCTGTGGGTACGCCCCTGCCGATTCACAATCCCTGCCGGTTTCGTAAGAGTTTAGTATATTATGAGGTTATGGCGATACGCTGGCGGGATCGAGAATGACAATCCTTCATGTTCGCACACATTGTGGACAAAAATGGATGGCGTGTACATGCAATTGCGCAGTTGTCACTGTTATGGATATTTCCGTGTTATGCGGGGTCGGCGCGTCGCTACATGGGCGGGCTGCGTTTCCAGCCGAGAGAAGTCTAGAACATTGCAAGTCGCTGCGTGAAAGCCAGCAAAAATTATCTATCTCAAGTAGTAGTGTTGAATTATGCATGCAATGAAGCAGGTGCATATTGCGGAGCATCGCGGTGTGATTTTGTACTGCCGGCGATGTTCCATGCGTGAGGGATAAATCACAGAGCCGAGAACCACACGCTGGTTCTGTTCCGGCACACCCAATAAAAATAGGGTAGGCTCATGCCCGAAGTGCTATGTCAGGGGTTGGCGTATACAGCTTTTGCGATGAAAAGGTATGAACGTTTTTAAGGACTTGCATATTTATCACAGAGATTTTAAGCCTACCATCCTGTCCGATGGAGAACGGGTTCATGCGATGCAAGGATGGGCGATTTGAGTTGAACGGGTCGTGGGTAATGGATCAGGGGATAGGGCCGAATGGATAATTTGCTGCCCGTGATGGTGCAGCGCATCATTCTGGGTCTTGTCATGTGTTGCGTTTGCCTGCCGGTGGCGGCGCAGGCCCAGGAAGAATCGAACGCTTCCCAGGTGGACATCACCGAGCTCTCTCTTGAAACGCTCGTCAACTTACAGGTGGTCACGGCGTGTCGCGCCAAGAAGGCCCTGTTCAAGACGGCCTCGGCCGGCTACGTGATCACATCCGAAGACATCCGCCGTTCATCCGCCACCACCATCCCGGATCTTTTGCGCACCGTGCCGGGGGTCAATGTGGCGCAGATCAACGCCAACTCCTGGTCCGTGTCGGTCCGCGGCTTCGGCCAACGCTTTTCGGGCAAGCTTCTGGTGCTCAAGGACGGCATGACCATCTACACGCCCACCTTTTCCGGCGTGTACTGGGACATCCGCGACACCATGCTGGAGGATGTGGACCGCATCGAGATCATCCGCGGGCCCGGCGGCGCGGTGTGGGGCGCCAACGCGGTCAACGGCATCATCAACATCATTACCAAGAACGCGGCCGATACGCAGGGGGGGCTCGTGGTGGCGGCCGGCGGCACGGAAGAGGGCATCAGCGAGGTTCGCTACGGCGGCACAGTGGGCGACGACCTGTCCTACCGCATCTGGGGCAAGGGCGCCCTGCGCGACGCCTCTGTGCACGACGACGGCTCACGCGGCCAGGACGGGTGGAGCTCGCTGCGCGGCGGGTTGCGCGCCGACATGACGCCCACGGACAACGACCGCGTGACTGTGACGGCCGACATCTTTTCCGGCCGCGTGGGCCAGAACACCTGGATTCCCAGCCCGTACGCGCCGGGCAGCCTCTACCTGGACGAGTACGACGCTCCATACTGGGGCGGCAACATCCTCACGCGGCTGGAGCACGACTTCGGTCGCGACGTGAACCTGGCCGTGCAGGTGTTTTTCGACGCCGTGGAGCTGAAGCGGCGGTTCCAGGGCGGCGTGTACGGGCCGGATCAGACCTCCACCGAAGGCACGTACACCCTGGACTTCGATTCCCAGATTCACTTCCCCATCGGCTCGCGCCACGACGTGATAGCGGGGATCGGCTATCGCTCCATCTGGGACAAGTTCACCAGCGAGCCGTACTGGTCGGCCACCATGTCGCCGTCCCACCTGCAGCGATCCATTTACAGCGCCTTTGTGCACGACACGATCACCCTGTGGGAGGACCGGCTGGCCCTCATCCTGGGCTGCAAGCTGGAGCACAACGACTACACCGGGTTCGAGGTGCAGCCTTCGGCGCGGCTGCTGTGGACGCCCAGCGAGCGGCATACGCTCTGGGCGGCCGTTTCCCGCGCCGTGCGCACGCCGTCGCGCGCCGAGCGTGACCAGCTCTACCTGCGTGAGCCGGCCATGGCGATTACAAACGTCAATCTTTCGCCCACAGCGGCGCTGATCGGCGCGGCCGGCGGGGTCAGGACACTGCTGGCTACGGGCCTGGCCAGCGGCGCAGGCGCCGGCGGCTACTCCATACCGGTCATCCCCGTGGTCCAGGGCAGCGACGACTTTGTCTCCGAAGAGCTCGTGGCCATCGAGATGGGCTACCGCATGCAGCCCGTGGACAGGTTCAGCCTGGATATCGCGGGCTTCGTCAACTTCTACGACAAGCTGATGGTCATGGAGGCCGACAACCTGGTTCTCGGCCCGGGCTACGCGCTGTTTGGCTTGAAGGTCAGCAACGGCAGGAAGGGAACCGGCTACGGCGTGGAGCTTTCCGCACGGTGGGAGGCGACGGACTGGTGGCGGCTGGATGCGAGCTACAGCTACCAGCACGTGGATACGTGGCAGCGCTCGGCGGGCCGCAACCTGCTGCCCATGGGCGGTACGGAGGACAGCCCCGAGAGCACGGCCTCGCTGCAGTCGCACATGGACCTGCCCTCGGGTATCGAGCTCGATGTGACCGGCCGGTACACGGACGAGCTCGCATCCCTGGAGGTTGATTCCTATCTGGAGATGGATGCACGGCTCGCCTGGTCGCCGTACGAGGCCCTTGAGATCGCGCTGATTGGCAGGAACCTGCTCCATAACCACCACGAGGAGTTCAAGGACAGGATCGTCTACCTGGGCGACTCCCAAATCGAGCGCAGCGTGCTCGCAAAGGTGACCTGGCGATTCTGATGAGGCATCGGATCGGCGCCGCGCAAGACAGCGGATCGCTTTTCCCGGAGTGGCTTTGCCGGGTCGCCATCGCCATGATCATTCTGGCGTATGTGGTGCTGCGGCCCATTGCCGCCAGAACCGGCGAGGTGCGCCAGCCCACGGAGCAGGAAGTGAAGGTGGCGCTGCTCTACAAGTTCGCCAAGTTCGTGGAGTGGTCCGAGGTCAGGATGCGCGAGGCCAAGACCTTCCGCATCTGCATTCTTGGCCGCAATCCCTTTGGCGAAGCCCTCGGTCTGCTGGAAGGCAAACAGATCAAGGACATGCCCCTTGCGGTGCACTTTGCCAGGGAGCCGGCCGAGGTCGGGGCGTGCCATATCGTCTTTGTCGGCAGGGACTGGGCCGAGCGATTCGACGAGGTGCTCGCCACGCTGGGCAGTCGCGGCGTCCTCTTTGTCGGCGATATCTCCGGCTTTGCGCAGCGCGGCGGCGTGCTGGAGTTCTCCCTGGAAAACGGCCGCGTGGGATTTGCCATCAACCCCGACGCCGCCCGTCGCGAAGGGCTCGCTATCAGCTCCAAGCTCATGCGCCTCGCGCGCGTGGTGGACGGGAACTAGGATAAGAAGGGCATGTGTTTCTTTCGCGATCTTTCCATTGGCCGGAAGCTGCTGCTGGTGATCATGTTCACCAGTATGACGGCCGTGATTCTCGCCTCCACCACCTTGTTGCTCAACGACTACCTTTCCTTCCGCAAGGGCATGGAGCGCGATCTGGACGTCATCTCCCGGATTATTGCCGGGAACCTCAACGCTGCGCTCTACTTTCAGGATGCAGGGGCCGCGGAGGAGACACTCTCCGCCCTGGCCAACAACCCGCGCATCCGCGGCGGGTGGCTTTATGCGGCGAATGGCTCCCTGTTCGCAGCCTACGCCCGCGGAGACGTGGAGCAGGTCAAAGGGTTCGCCAGGCTGGGCATCCCCATGTTCGGCGAGGGCATGCGCCTGGACGGTCACAGCATGGCCCGGTACTTGCCGGTTCACGTGGAGGGCGAGCCTGTGGGCACGCTCTACGTGGAGAGCGACCTGCAGGAGCTGGACAACCGCCTGCACGCCAACCTCGGCCTAGCCTTTCTTGTGTGCGTGGCCGCGGCTATCGTGGCCTTCGCGCTCTCCACCGTGTTCAAGCGGATCATGATCACGCCGGCCGCGGCCCTGGCGGAAACGGCGCGGCGCATCTCGCGCGACAGGGACTACACCGCACGCGCCCAGCAGTACGGCGGGGACGAGCTGGGCCAGCTCGCACACACCTTCAATGAGATGCTCGATGAGGTCCAGCGCCGTGACGAAGCCCTGGCCCGCTACAGCCGCGACCTGGAGCAGGAGGTGGCCGAGCGCAGCAAGATCCAGCAGCAGCTGCAGATGGCCAAGGACAGCGCCGAGGAGTCCAACCGCATGAAGAGCGAGTTCCTGTCCATGGTCTCGCACGAGCTGCGCACGCCGCTGACCTCGGTGCGCGGCTACGCCAAGCTCAGCCACAAGCGGCTCCGGCGCTATGTCTTCCCCCTTGTGCCCAACAGCGACCCCAAGCTCGCCAAGATCAAGCGCCAGCTCGACGAGAACATGCAGATCATCGTCTCGGAGAGCGAACGGCTGACCTTCCTCATCAACGACGTGCTCGACCTGAACAAGCTGGACGCCGGCGCTGTGGACTGGAGCATGGAACCGTATGACGTGGCCGAGATCGTGGAGCATGCGCTCAACGTTTGCGGCAACCTCTTCGACGGCAAGCCAATCGAGAGCTCCATGCTTGTCACCAATGGAATTCCGCGGGTGCGGTGCGACCGCAACCGTATCCTCCAGGTGCTTATCAATCTCGTCTCGAATGCGGCCAAGTTCACTCCCGCTGGGGAGGTAACAGTGCGTGTGGAGCGGAACGCCGACACCGTGGTTGTCAGCGTCTCGGACACGGGCATCGGCATCCAGCCGGAGCATCGCGAGGCCATCTTCGAGCGCTTCCGCCAGCTCGGGGACACGCTCACCGACCGGCCGGCCGGCACCGGCCTCGGCCTGGCCATCTGCAGGGAAATTGTCGAGGTCCACGGCGGCCGCATCTGGGTGGAACCCCATAGCAGTCAGGGCAGCGTCTTCTTTTTCACGTTGCCCATCGCCGGGAGCGTGGCGGGTTCGCAGAATACCAGGATGCTCTAGCCGCGCGGATACCTGTGGGCTGGTGCCGGGCCTTGAGCGCTTGCGCCGGGGCAGGGCTCGGGCGTAGGAATCGGGCAGCGCCGGAGCAGAACGCGCAAAGACGCGGCGCGGTTAGCGGCGATGGCGAGGAAGAGCAATGGGACCGAGCGAAGCCTTGATAGCTTTTGTGCCCGCGGCAGGGCTGCTGGCCATTACTCCGGGCCTGGACACGGCGCTGGTTCTGCGCACCGCGGCCAGCGAGAACGGCTGGCGCGCCCTGTGCGCCGGAGCGGGCATCTGTCTGGGCTGCCTGCTGTGGGGCATTGTCGCGGCCTTCGGACTGGGCGCGCTGCTCGACGCCTCCCGAACGGCCTACACCGCGTTACGTTGGGCAGGGGCCGCCTACCTCATCTATCTGGGCGGCCGCATGGCGCTCAATGCGCGCAGCAGAATGGACGAGGCGGCCGGGGAGAGCGCAGCACCGGGAGCTTCGACAGCCGTCCCAGCCGGCGGTTGGCCAAGCATATGGCTATCCCGCGGCCTGCTCACGAACATCCTGAACCCCAAGGTCGGCGTGTTCTACGTGACCTTTCTGCCGCAGTTCGTGCCGGCCGGTGTGGATGTGCGCTCCTTCACGCTGCTCCTCGCCTCCATCCACGTGCTGGAGAGCTTCCTCTGGTTCGTGCTGCTCATCGCCATGACCCGGCCCCTGGCCGCGGCGCTCTGCCGTCCGGGCGTGGTGCGCACCCTGGACCGGATCACCGGCGGCATCCTCATCGCCTTTGGCCTGAAGCTCTTTTTCAGCGCCCGCCACGCCTGATCCGCATTGTACGGTCAACAGTCGGCAAGGCAACAAATCGTTACCTTCCGAATAAAAAAACGGCGGCCGGGTTCATTCCCGACCGCCGCGTACGGCGTTATCATTTATATAAGGGGATAGAAGCTATCTCAACAGCAGCCATTTTGTTTGTGGCAAGGCAGGCGAGCCTGACGCCGCCACAGGGCAAAAGAGCACTGCTGGCTTCTAGTCCTCCAGGCTCATGCAGGTGTACTTGAGCTCCACGTAGTCGTCGATGCCGTGGCTGGAGCCTTCGCGGCCCAGTCCGCTTTCCTTGACGCCGCCGAAGGGCGCCTCGCAACTGGAGAGCAGGCCCTCGTTGACGCCCACAAGGCCGTACTCCAGGGTCTCGGAGACGCGGAAGGCGCGGCCGATGCTGCGGGTGTAGAGGTAGGCGGCCAAGCCGTAGTTGGTGTCGTTGGCCTGGGCCACGGCCTCTTCTTCCTCGGTAAAGCGGAAGACCGGGGCCAGCGGGCCAAAGGTCTCGTCCTTGGCAAAGCACATCTCCCGCGTGGCGTCGGCCAGCACGGTGGGCTCGAAGAAGTTGCCGCCCAGCTCGTGGCGCTTGCCGCCGACCACGACGCGGCCGCCCTTGCTCAAGGCGTCGCCGATCTGGGACTCCACGTGGGCCACGGCCTTGCCGTCGATGAGCGGGCCCTGGGTCACGCCTTCGTCCATGCCGTTGCCCACCTTGAGCTCGGCCACGGCCTTGCTGAACTTCTCCACGAACTCGTCGTACACGCCGTCCTGCACGTAGAAGCGGTTGGTGCACACGCAGGTCTGGCCGCTGTTGCGGTACTTGCTGGCCACGGCGCCGGCCACGGCGCGGTCCAGGTTGGCGTCGTCGAAGATCAGGAAGGGCGCGTTGCCGCCCAGCTCCATGGAGACCTTCTTCACGGTGCCGGCACACTGCTCCAGCAGGACCTTGCCCACGCTGGTGGAGCCGGTGAAGCTGACCTTGCGCACGGTGGGGTTGGCGGTGAGCTCGCCGCCGATGGCCCGGGCGTCGCCGGTGACCACGTTGATGATGCCCTCGGGCACGCCGGCTTCCAGGGCCAGCTCGGCCATGGCCAGAGCGGAGAAGGGCGTCTGGCTGGCCGGCTTGATGACCGAGGGGCAGCCAACGGCCAGGGCCGGGCCGATCTTGCGGGCGATCATGGCCATGGGGAAGTTCCAGGGGGTGATGATGCCCACCACGCCAACCGGGGCCTTGGTCACGAGCAGGGTCCTGCCGGGCACGGGCGGCGGGACGATCTCGCCGTAGACCCGGCGGGCTTCCTCGGCGAACCAGCGCAGATAGCCGGCGCCGTAGGCGATCTCACCGCTTGCCTCGGGCAGGGGCTTGCCCTGCTCCAGGGTCATCAGCTCGGCCAGCTCGTCCTGGTGCTCCATGATCAGGTCGCGCCAGCGCAGGATGACGTCGGCGCGCTGGATGGCCGTGCGGGCGCGCCAGCCGGCAAAGGCAGCGGCGGCGGCCTCGATGGCGCGGGCGGTCTCGGCCTTGCCGCATTTGGGCACCGTGCCGATAATCTCCCCGGTGGCCGGGTTGTCCACCTTGATGGTATCTCCAGAATCAGCCGCGATCCATTCACTGCCCACAAGGCAGGCGTTTCGCGACAAAACGCGTTCCAAAAGCGACATTGTCGTGTCTCCTAAAGTTTGATCACAATCGTCGTCATGAACGAGAGCCCGTGCGCACGCCGGAAGCGGACCATGGTCCGCCCCAATGGCGCGGCGGCCTAGAGGCCGAGGTAGGCGGTCTTCACATGCGGATCGTTCATCAGATGCGAGGCTTCGCCTTCCATAGCGACGCGGCCGTGCTCCAGCACGTAGGCCCGGTCCGAAAGGGCCAACGAGTTCTTCACGTCCTGCTCCACCAGAAGCACCGTAGCGCCCTGGTCGGCAATAGCCCGTACATTGTTGAAGATTTCCTGCATCAGAATGGGGGCCAGGCCAAGGGATGGTTCGTCGAGCATGAGCAGCTTGGGGCAGGCCATCATGCCGCGGCCGATGGCCACCATCTGCTGCTCGCCGCCGGAAAGGGTCATGGCAAGCTGCTCGGTGCGTTCCTTGAGTCTTGGAAAGAGCTCGTACACGTTCTTGAGGGTTTCGTCCTTCACCGCATTGGCGCGCCTGTTGTACGCGCCAACGATGAGATTATCGAAAACAGTCATGAGGTGGAAGAGCTTTCGTCCCTCCGGAACCTGAACCACGCCGCGCTCCACGATTTTCTCGGGTGTCAGCGTATGCAGGGGCGCGCCCTCGAAGTTGATGGCGCCCGAGCCCACGCCGAGCAGGCCGGAGATGGTGCGCAGCAGGGTGGTCTTGCCGGCGCCGTTGCCGCCGATGATGGAGACGACCTCGCCCTCGTTCACGTGCAGGGACACGTCGTACAGAACCTGAACATCGCCGTAGGAGACATTGACGTCGTTCAACTCAAGCAGCGGCATAGTCTTCTCCCAGGTACGCCTTGATCACATTCTCGTCGCAGGCCACTGCCTGCGGTTCGCCGGAACAGATTTTCTTTCCAAAGTGGATAACCACGATTTCGTCGGACAGGGCCATGATCGCACGCATGATGTGCTCGATGACAAAGACGGTGACGCCGTTGTCGCGCATCTGCTTGATGATGGCGATCATCTCGTCCACCTCCGTGGGACGCAGGCCGGCCATAACCTCGTCCAGAAGCAGCAGCTTGGGCTTGGTGGCCAGGGCGCGGGCGATCTCCAGCCGCTTGCGGTCGGCAATGGTCAGGGAGCTGGAACGGAGGTCCTTCTTGTCCGCCATGTTCAGGAACTCCAGCACCTCCTCGGCGTCGCGGCGGGCCTGCTCCGTGCTGTCCGTGCGGGCAAAGGCCCCCACCATGACGTTGTAGAGCACGGACTTGGTGCCGAACGGTTTGACGATCTGGAAGGTGCGGGCCATGCCCTTCTTGCAGAGGTTCCAGGGCTTCTGGCCCACGATGTTCTCGCCGTCGAAGAGGATCTCGCCGCCCGTGGGCTTGTACACGCCGGCCACGCAGTTGAAGGCCGTGGACTTGCCGGCGCCGTTGGGGCCGATGAGTCCCAGGATGGCCTGCTTCTCGATGTTCAGGCTGAGATTGTCCACGGCGCGCAGGCCGCCGAAGTCCATGGTCAGGTTCTTGAGCTCAAGCATGGCCATTTACGCACCCTCCTTGGCGTTCTCGGTCACGCCGGGAGTCTCCGAGGAGCCGCCGGAGGTGAACTTGGCGGCGACCTTGTTGAAGAGTCGGCCCAGGGGTTCGGCCAGTCCGCGCGGCTGGTACAGCATGACCACGATGAGGATGACGCCGTAGATGATGAGGTGCATGCCGGGCAGGCTGTCGCTGAAGTAGATGCGGCTGAGCTCGCTGACCGGCCGGAGCAGGAACGCGCCCAGGATGGGCCCGGCTATGGAGCCGCGGCCGCCCACCAGCGCGATGAACGCGAGCTCGAAGGAGAGGTCGAGGGTCAGCACGCTCTTGGGGTAGATGAACAGGGTGAGCTGGGCCAGGAACGTGCCGGCCAGGGCCGTGAGGAACGAGCTCATGACCATGGCGACGACCTTGCTCCGCGCCACGTTCACGCCCAGGGCCTGGGCCGCTTCCGGCTCCTCGCCGCCAGCCTGCAGGCAGTAGCCCAGCTTGGAGCGGGAGATGTACCAGGTGAGCAGCGCCACGGCGATGAGCATGACCAGGATGATGTAGTAGTAGGGCTCCTTGGTGGAGAACTGGAAGGCCCAGAAGCCACCCTCGCCCGGAGAGAGCGGCGGGATGTTCAGGCCGCGCGGCCCGTTGAGCTTGAGCGGGCCCAGGTAATCGAGGTTCTCCACGATTACGCGGACGCCTTCCACAAAGGCCATGGTGGACAGTGCGAAGTACGCGCCGCGCATCTTGAGCGTGGGTTTGCCTATCAGGTAGCCCACGAAGGCGGCCACCAGACCGCCGGCGAGCATGCCGATCCAGGGGCTGACTCCCCACTGCAGCCAGAGGGCCGTGGAGATGTACGCCCCGATGCCCACGAACACGGAGTGGCCCAGCGGCAGCACGCCTGCAAAGCCGCCGACCAGGTTCCAGCTCGTGGTCATGTAGGCGAAAAGATAGAGCATTATCAGAAGGTGCAGGTACGTGGGGCTCTGCACCACCAGGGGCAGCAAGAACGCCGTGGCGATGAGCACGGCGAGAAGTGTCTGCTTGAATTGTTTCGGCGTCATGGTCATCTCGTATTGGGCTTACCAATCGTGCTTCTGGCCGAACAGGCCGGAAGGTTTGAAGAAGAGCACCATCAAGAAGAGGCCGTACACAATGGCCTCGGTCCAGGTGGCGGTCATGTACATGGGGCCCAGCGATTCGATGAGCCCGACGATGATGCCGCCCACAAGGGCTCCGGGGATGCTGCCCAGTCCGCCCAGAACCACGATGACGAACGACTTGACGTCAAAGGGTACGCCCACGCTGGGATAGACATTGTAGAAAGGCGTGAGCACCACGCCGGCGATGCCGGCGATGGCGGTACCGATGCCGAAGGCGATGTTGAATATCTTCCATTGGTTGATGCCCATCAAACTGGCGGCGTCGCGGTCCAGGCTCACGGCGCGGATGGCGCGGCCGGTGCGCGTCTTTTGCATGAACCAGTAGAGGCCGGCGCAGGTGGCGAATGTGGCGACAGCGCCGTAGAGCTTGGGCACGGAGATGAAGATCTGGCCGAGCTCCAGCATTTGGCCCTTGAGCGGGTTGGGGGTGAGGGCGCGGTAGTCCGGGCCGAAGAGCAGCAGCGCGAGGTTGTCCAGCACGTACCACATGCCCGTGGTGACGATGATCACGGTGGTGGGTTCGCGGACGTCGCGCTCCGCCTTGAAGATGGGCCGGATGAGCCAGTGCTGCGAGGCGTAGCCGAAGAAGAACATGGCGGGAACGACCAGCAGCAGCGCCACATACGGGTGCAGCCCGGTGAGCGCCACGGCCCAGTACGCCACGAACATGCCCACCATGATGAAGGAGCCGTGGGCGAAGTTGATAACCTTGAGCACGCCGAAGACGAGCGTGAGGCCGAGCGCCACCAGTCCGTAAATGGACCCCATGAGCACGCCGTTGATTACGTCTTGGAGGAGGAAGACAAAATCCATCACCGTCTCCGGGATTCGCTGTGTAATGCGTTCATGAGAAGTTCTCGGTCGCGCCGCCTACAGAGCTTGTTTGCAGGATGGCTCTGATGCGGCGCCGTGTCGATGCGTAATTCGTGTATCGCTTTGTCGAAAAAGCCACGGGCGGACGGCGTTGCCCGCCCGCGGCTCTGGTCTGTTCGTCTACTTCTGGGGCATGGGGAACACCGGGGTGTAGCCTTCACGGCGTGCGTTCTTGGGCCACACGGTGATGCGCTCCAGGCCGTTGCCGATGTCGTTGATCTGCACAACGGCAAGGGCGGCGTTCTCGTTCTGGCCGGTCTCGTCGAACTTGACGGAGTCGTAGGTCGTGATCAGGCCCTCGCCCGAGTACTCGGTGGCGGCCAGGGCGTCACGGATGGCCGTGGGCTCCAGAGAGCCGGCGCGCTCCAGCGCATCGGCCATCACGTACATGGCCACATAGGCGTCCACGGCCTCGCCGGTCATGTTGGTGCCGTAGCGCTCCTTGTACTTGGCGTTCACTTCCTTGGCGCCGGGCTTGTTCACGTCGGCTTCCCACTCCACGATGTCGAAGACATACTTGGCGTTGTCGCCGGTGGCGCTGAGGAAGGTGGGGTCGGCGTGGCCGCCGCCGGAGCCGATGATGACCTTGGGGCTGACCTTGTAGTCGGCCAGGGTGTTGGTCAGCAGGATGGCGTCTGCCGCGTTGGAGACGAGCATCAGCACGTCAGGGCGGGCGCGGCGGATCTTGTTGACCACGGGGGTGAGGTCCGTGGCGGAGGAGGGGTAGGGCTCGTTCAGAACCACCTCGTAGCCATGCTCCTTGGCCAGCTCCACCCACTGGGCGGCGAAGCCGGTGCCCCAGTCGCCGTTCTCATACACAAAGGCCACGGTCTTCAGCTCGTCGCCGAACTCCTTCTGCATGTCGTCCAGGAAGGCGAACTGGTCGCGGGTCCACCAGGAGTCCTTGGCCGCGATGCGGAAGACGTACTTGAAGCCGCGCTCCGTGATGGTGTCGCGCACGGACACGGGAACGATGTAGGGAACGCCGTAGCGCTCGGCCACCGCGGTGGAGGGGTAGGTCACGCCGGAGTTCCAGGCGCCGGTGATGACGTTGACCTTTTCCGTGTTGATGAAGCGCTCGGCCTCGGTCACGCCCACGTTGGGGTCGGACTTGGAGTCGGCGTACAGAAGCTCGATCTTGGCTCCGCCGAGGGACTTGATGCCGCCGGCCTCGTTGATCTCCTCGATGGCCATTTCACGGGCCTGCTTGCCCTGCTGGCCCACGGAAGCCGAGGGACCGGAAAGCGGGAGGATGTTGCCCACCTTGACCACGGTCTCGGCGTGCGCGGTGCCGAGCCCGAGGTGCATGGCGAGGACCATCGCACACATAGTCACGATCATTGTCAGTTTTTTCATTACCTTCTCCATTTTCGGGTTTCCTTCCACGTATTACTCATTCGACAATGCGATTCAAACCTATGCGCACACGGCGGTCAGGCCGGCGTCCAGAATGGCCATGCCCTTGTCCAGCTGCTCCTCGGTGATGACCAGCGGCATGAGTGTGCGGATGACGTTGCCGTAGTTGCCGCAGGACAGCAGGATCAGGCCGTGCTCCAGGCAGTAGGCGGTGAGCGCCTTGGTCTTGGCCGTTGCCGGCTCCTTGGTGGTCGGGTCCTCCACCATCTCCAGGGCCAGCATGGGGCCCTTGCCGCGGATGTCGCCGATGATGGGGTGCTTCTTCTGCAGCGCTTCGAAGCGGCTGCGCAGGTCCGCGCCCAGCTCCTTGGCCCGGTCCAGCAGGCCGTCGTTCTGCAGGGCGTCGATGGCGGCCAGGGAGGCGGCGCAGCTCACTGGGTTGCCGCCGTATGTGCCGCCCAGACCGCCGGGATGCGGCGCATCCATGATGTCGGCGCGGCCCACCACGCCGGAGATGGGCATGCCGCCGCCCATGCTCTTGGCCACTGTGGTCAGGTCCGCGGCCACGCCCCAGTGCTCCATGGCGAACATGGTGCCGGTGCGGCCCATGCCGGCCTGGACCTCGTCGACCACGAAAATGATGTCGTTATCCTTGCATATCTGCTGCAGCTTGGGGAAGTACTCGGGCGGCGGGGTGATGAAACCGCCCTCGCCGAGGATGGGCTCGGCGATGAGGCAGGCGATGTTCTCGGCCGCGGCGTTGCTGATGAAGAAGTCCTTGAGCTTGTCGGCGCAGGCGCACTCGCAGGCGGGGTACTCCTTGCCCAGCGGGCAGCGGTAGCAGTAGGCGGAGATCATGCGGTAGACCTCCGGCGCGTACGGGCCGAAGTTGAACTTGTAGGGCTTGACCTTGCTGGTCATGGTCATGGTCAGCAGGGTGCGGCCGTGGAAGCTGTTCTCGAAGACAATGACGCCGGGCTTGCCGCTGGCGCAGCGGGAGATCTTCACGGCGTTCTCCACGGCCTCGGCGCCGCTGTTGAAGAAGGCGGCGCGCTTTTCGAAGTCGCCGGGGGAGATCTCGACCAGCTTTTCGGCCAGGGCCACGTACCCTTCGTACATGGCAATATGGAAGCAGGAGTGCAGCAGCTTGTCGGCCTGTTCCTTGATGGCGTCGACAACCTTGGTGTTGCAGTGGCCTACGTTGACGACGCCGATGCCGCCGGCGAAATCGATGAACTCACGGCCGTCCATGTCGACGAAGGCCGCGCCTTCGGCGTGGTCTACGAAGATGGGGCCGATGTTGGAGACTCCCTTGGCAACGGCTTTTTTGCGTCGTTCAAATAGAGCTGCATTGGTTTGGGGCATGAGTGCGGTCCTTTATTGAAAATTCCAGGAAATTTGGTTGAAGCAATGCCATAGCCTGCTGCGTGGAGCGGCATAGGGTTACAGCAAAACGCATGCCTGGATAAAAAAAGATGGAATGGCAGGGTGTTGTAGAATGGTGGCAGTAAAGGCATATTTATTGCTGATACGATATTGAATCGAACAAAAAAGTTAATATACTGAAATATAAGAGAAACACCTTTGATTCTTTTATAAATCAAAACAGGCGCGGAGAGAGCGCTGGCTGGATAACCATGCCAGATACCCCGTCGAATATGGCTGTATCGCCTTGCAGGCGGTGGATATCGGGGATGAAGCGTTTATACGCTTCGATTCAGATATGAATCAAAACGGCTAAAGCGAGAGGCCGTGCTTCTTGAGTTTACGCACTACGGTGGGCTGGCTGGTGCCGAGCAATGCAGCCACCTGTCGGGTGGTGCTGCAGGCGGCCACGGCCCGTTGCAGGGCCAGGCGTTCGGCCCGGTCCAGCTCCTGCGACAGGCTCAGCTCCCGGCTGGGCGAGTCGCCTGACGGCGAGTGCAGAGCGTCCTCGAAGAACTCATCGAGCACGTCGCCGTCGTGTAAGGCCACGCCTTTCTTGATGATGTTCACCAGCTCGCGGACGTTGCCGGGGAACGGGTAAGCCTGGAAGATGTCCAGGGTGCGGGTTGTGAACCGTTTGGTCTGGCCGAACTTCTCATTATACACGGTGAGGTAGTGGCTGGTGAGCTCGAAGAGGTCTTCCATGCGCTCACGCAGCGGCGGGATGGAGAGCACGAAGGTGTTCAGCCTGTAGAAGAGGTCCTGGCGGAACCTGTTTTTCCGGACCATGAGCTCCAGGTCGCGGTTGGTGGCCGCGATGATGGAGCACTGCATCTTCTTGGGCGTGCGGCCGCCCACGGGCAGGTACTCGTTCTCGTCCAGGCACTTGAGCAGCTTGGCCTGCACGGACAGGGGCAGCTCGCCCACCTCGTCCAGAAACAGAGTGCCGTCGCCGGCCAGGCCGATGAGCCCGATCTTGCCGCGCTCCGAAGCGCCGGTGAAGGCGCCTTTTTCGTGGCCGAAGAGCTCGGCCTCGAACAGCGACTCCGGCAGGGCCGCGCAGTTGATGCTGATGAACGGCTTGTCCCGGCGGGGGCTGTTCTTGTGTATGAACTTGGCGGCCAGACTCTTGCCCGTGCCGGACTCGCCCAGCAGCAGGATGCCCGAGGCGTCGAGCTGCGCCAGCTTCATGGCCGTGGTCAGGAGCTTGCGCATGGCCTTGCTCTCGGCAACGATGCCGGCCTGGTCCAGCTCCAGCATCATGAAGCCGGTGAGCTCGTCCTGGGCCTTTTCCTTGGCCCGGGTCATGCTCTCCAGATTCGATTTGAGCCGATTGAGGTCCGTCACGTCGCGCTCGTTGACCACCACCAGGTTGATCTCGCCCTTCTCGTCAAAGGCCGGCGTGCCTGTGACCAGCAGCTCTTTTTCCGTGCGCTTGATGTGCTGCATGATGGAGACCTGCTCCTTGCAGCGCAGCACCTCCACCGTAACCGAGCGATCCACCATGCCGCTGAGCACGATGGTCTCCACGTTGCGGCCGATTACGGCCTCGGCGCGGATGCCGTTGATCTGCTCCGAGGCGCGGTTGATGCTGATGACGATGCCGTCGCCGTCGCAGACCCAGATGCCGTCGCTGGAGGCGTCGAAGATCGTCTGGAGCTGCTTGGAAAGCCGGCGGTGGGAATCCAGTTTGGTGGCCAGTTCCTCGAATCGTTCCGGCCGCTGCAGGCTGACCACGGCGCCGGCCAATACGCCGTCCGCCATGAGCGGCGTGATCTCGAAGAACAGCTCCTCGCCCCGATCCACGATGCGGCCGTCGCCGTGCCGGAACTCCTCTGTCTGCATGGCTTTCCTGGCCTGCGGCGCGGCCAGGGGCAGGATGGATTCCGCCTCGATGCCCACACGGTAGTGGTCGCGGCCGCGGCCTGTGAGAAAGATCTTGGCGCGCTCGTTGAGGTAGGTCACGCGGCAGTCGAGATCCATGGTGACAATAGCGTAGCTGACGCTGTCCAGGATGTGCAGGTACTGGTTCGGGACTGACATGGCGGCTCCGTGGCGGGCAGGGCGCCCGTCCGGAGTACGCTATGGAGTCGCGCGGCTTCCGTCAACGCCTCCTGGCGCAATGCCGGGCAGGAGCCACGCGCCGGCAGGGCCTCAAGGCCCGAACGCCATCCCCCAGCGTACCCCTCTTGCAGGTTGATTAGGCCTATCAGTCCTGAATCATAGCGCAATTTATTGCGCCTGACGCCGCCGGAACGCGCCGGCGGCGTTCGCTGTCCCGTGCCGTCCGGCGCGGTGGAACAGAGGGGTCTCCAGCGCAGCGATGCGGAGTTGACAATTCTGCGCAGACGCCAAGAATTATTATTACGCAAATGTAATTTAGTTTAAGATCTGAATAACAAATTTGTAAAAAATTTGAACAAGATTAAATCTCTGATCCTGCCAAAAATCTATAACAAAACGAATTCAATGACAAAATAAAATTGACGTTTTTTGGGAACGCTTCTTGCTCGGGCTTGTGTTCTGTTGGTGCGCGTGGGTGTTTTTGCGCATAACTAACTGTAATTGTGGTAAATCAAATGTAAATGCCGCAAGTTCGGCAAAAATGAAAGTGCCGGGGAGAATCGAGTTAAACCGCCAAAAAATAATTTCCAAGATTGGGAAAAACAGAATCAGAGTGGTTTCAATTTCGTTAACTTTTTAATGAAGAGAAGGAGTGGATTGCAATGAAACGTAGAGACTTCATCAAAAAAGCCAGTGTGGGCGCAACCGCCGCCGCTGCAACGACCACCATCGCAGCGCCTTTTGTTCACGCTGCCAAGAAAACACCCATCCGCTGGCGCCTGCAGACCTATGCTGGCCCGGCTCTTGCCGAGCACGTGATCAAGCCTCAGATCGAGGCCTTCAACAAGATCGCCAACGGCGACATGGTCATCGAGCTGTACAACGCCGACCAACTCGTCCCCACCCCCGAGCTGTTCCGCGCCATGCAGAAGGGCACCATCGACGCCGTGCAGAGCGATGACGACTCCATTGCCGCTCCTGTGGATGTCTCCGTCTTCGCCGCCTACTTCCCCTTTGCCACCCGCTACTCCCTGGACGTGCCCACCCTGTTCAATCAGTACGGGCTCAACGAGATCTGGGAAGAGGCCTACAACGAGGTGGATGGCGTGACCTGGCTCGGCTCCGGCCCCTGGGACCCCTGCAACTTCGCCACCAAGTCCCCCATCAACTCCCTGGAAGACCTCAAGGGCAAGCGCGTCTTTACCTTCCCCACCGGCGGCAAGTTCCTGCAGCGCTTCGGCGTGGTGCCGGTGACTCTGCCGTGGGAGGACGTGGAAGTGGCCCTGCAGACCGGCGAGCTGGACGGCATTGCCTGGTCCGGCATCACCGAGGACTACACCGTGGGTTGGGCCGACGTGACCGAGTACTACCTGACCAACAACATCTCCGGCGCCTGGATCGGCTCGTACTTCGCCAACTCCGAGAAGTGGGAAGCCGTGCCCGAGCATCTCAAAGCGCTCTTCAAGGTCACCATGGACAGCTCCAACTACAACCGCATGAGCTGGTACTGGTGGGGCGAGGCGCACTACCGCGTCAACGGCGGCAAGCTCAAGCTCACCACCATTCCCGAGCACGAGTGGGACAAGGTGGAGGCCGAGGCCGTCAAGTACTGGGATGAGATCGCGGCCAAGAGCCCCCGCAACGCCAAGGTGGTCGAGATCCTCAAGAAGTACACCGATACCATGAAAAAGGCTGGCAAGCCGTACCGTTACGCCGACTAACACTCTGCCGCGGGTTTGTTTCCACCGCGCTTTGACACCGTTCCTTCCCCGGTTCCGTGCGCCGCATGGGCCGGGGAAGGCTGCTCTTGCCGGCCGGCGACGTCAGCGAAGAGGGCCGCAGGAAGGTGTCCGCGGGGAAATGCAGCACGGGCTCGGGCGTGTGTCTACTACGTTAACCGGGTTCCGGGAGTGTAATCCGGCCAATACTGCCCGAAGAGGTGGATCTTGTTTAAATCAATTGTGACTTTCGTACGATACGTAGACGCGGTGAACCGCAGGATCGGTAAGCTGGTCATGTATCTGGTGTTCGTGATGATGGCGATACTTCTGTACGCCTCGTTGTCGCGGACGATTTTCAACTCGCCGGTCATCTGGGCCGTGGAAATGGCACAGTTCACCATGGCGGCCTACTACCTGCTGGGCGGTGGTTATTCACTTATCCTCAGAGGCCATGTCCGCATGGACGTGCTCTATACCAGGTGGTCCGAAAGAACCCGAGCAATCGTTGATTCGTTCACCAACATTCTGCTCATCGTCTATCTGCTCGTCCTGCTGTACGGCAGCATTTCCAGCACGGTGTACTCCATCGAGTACGGCCAGACCAACTACTCGGCCTGGGCGCCGCCGCTGGCCCCCATCAAGATCATCATGGTCATCGGCATCGTCCTGATGCTGTTGCAGACCATATCACGCTCCATCAAGGACATCTGCAGAGCAAAGGGTATTGATGTGGCTGAAACGTTTGGAGATTACCTGCCATGAGCCACGAAATGATCGCCCTTTTGATGTTCTCCAGCCTGCTGCTTCTGCTGCTGACAGGTCAGCGGGTCTTCGGAGTGGTGGGCTTTGTCGGCGCGGTCGCATCCCTCTTCCTGTGGGGCGACGGCGGCGCGGAGATGCCCTTCAACGCAAGCATCGTGCTGCTCAACTGGTTCCCCATGCTCACGCTGCCCCTGTTCATCTTCATGGGCTACATACTTTCGGAATCAGGAATCGCGGACGATCTCTATAAAATGTTGCACGTGTGGATGGGACCGCTACGCGGCGGCCTGGCCATAGGCACGGTCGTGCTCATGGTGGCCATCTCGGCCATGAACGGCCTGAGCGTAGCGGGAATGGCCATCGGCACAAGTATCGCGCTGCCGGAGATGCTCAAACGTGGCTACGACAAGAAGATGGTCACGGGCGTCATCCAGGCCGGCAGCTCGCTCGGCATCATGGTGCCGCCCAGCATCGTGCTCGTGCTCTACGGCATGATCGCCAGACAGCCCGTGAGCCAGCTCTGGCTGGCCGGCGTTTTGCCCGGCCTGCTCTTCGCCGTGCTCTTCATCGGCTACATCGTCATCCGCTGCTTCATCCAGAAGGATCTGGGCCCGGCCCTGAGCGCCGAGGAACGCGCGCAGATCACCTGGAGCGAGAAGATGCGGCTCCTGCGCGCCGGCGTGCTGCCGCTGATCATCGTCTTCACCGTGACCGGCTTGTTCATGATGGGCGTGACCAGCCTGGTGGAAAGCTCGGCTGTGGGCGCGGGAGCCGCGACCCTGGCCGCCCTCGCCAACCGGCGGCTGAGCTTCAAGGTGCTCGATTCGGCCCTGCACAAGACGCTGTCCGTGAGCTGCATGTTCATGTGGATCATTCTGGCGGCCCTGTGCTTCGGCGCGGTATTCGACGGCCTGGGCGCCGTGCACGCCATCGAGATACTCTTCCTGGACGAGTGGGGCCTCAGCCCCTGGGGCGTTCTCATCATGATGCAGGTCTCCTACATCATCATGGGCATGTTCCTGGATGATACGGCCATGCTCGTCATCGTGGCGCCACTGTACATCCCGCTGATCATCGAGCTGGGCTTCAACCCGGTCTGGTACGGCGTGCTGTACACGGTTACCTGCCAGATCGCGTACATGACCCCGCCGTTCGGCTACAATCTGTTCCTCATGAAGGCCATGGCCCCCAAGGAGGTGACGCTGGTGGACATCTACGGCTCCATCGTTCCGTTCGTTATCCTCATGGTTATCGGCCTCGGCCTCGTCATGGCGTTCCCGCAGATCGCCCTGTACCTGCCGCAGCTGTACTTCGGCGGTTAGTGGACAGCTTCGTTGGATGCTCCGCGCCCGCTGAAGTACGGTGGGTGCGGACGCCTCCGGCGTACGTCCCGGCATAGAGCGCAAACTACACGACACAAGCCCAACCGGAGAAAGGAACGATGACCCTGCGCGAACTGATGGCCAAGGCCACGCCGCTGCGATCGGGCGACGTGCTGGCCGGCATAGCCGCGTCGTCTGAGGAAGAGCGCGTTCAAGCGCAGATGAAGCTCGCGGACGTGCCACTCAAGAAATTTCTGAACGAATGCGTGATCCCGTACGAAAAGGACGAGGTCACAAGGCTGATTATCGACGGCCATGACGCCGAAGCCTTTGCCCCGGTGAGCAGCTTCACCGTGGGCGACATGCGGGACTGGCTGCTCACGGACGCGGCCGATACGGCAGCGCTGCAGGCGCTGGCCCCTGGCCTGACTCCGGAGATGGTCGCTGCTGTCTCCAAGCTGATGCGGCTTCAGGATCTCATTCTCGTGGCTTCCAAGTGCGAGGTGGTTACGCGCTTCCGCAACACCATCGGCCTGCCCGGCCATTTCTCGGTGCGGCTGCAGCCCAACCACCCCACCGACGACCTGGAAGGCATCGCCGCCTCCACCCTGGACGGTTTGTGCTACGGCTGCGGCGACGCGGTCATCGGCATCAACCCGGCCACGGACAACCTGGAGAACATCTCGCGGCTGTTGTGGATGCTCGACATGATCATCCAACGACATGAAATCCCAACGCAAAGCTGCGTACTGACACACGTGACCACCACCATGGAGGCCATCGCGCAAGGCGTGCCCGTGGACCTCTGCTTCCAGTCCATTGCCGGCACGGAGAAGGGCAACACCAGCTTCGGCATCTCCCTGGCCATGCTCCAGGAAGCGTACGAGGCCACGCTCTCGCAACATCGCGGTACTGTTGGCGAAAACGTTATGTACTTCGAGACAGGGCAGGGCAGTGCGCTCTCGGCCAACGCCCACGGCGGCGTGGACCAGCAGACCATCGAGGCCCGCACCTACGCCGTGGCCAGAAAGTTCAAGCCATTGCTGGTGAATACGGTTGTCGGCTTCATCGGACCGGAGTACCTATTCAATGGTAAACAGATCATACGCGCCGGCCTGGAGGACCATTTCTGCGGCAAGCTCCTGGGGCTGCCCATGGGTGTGGACGTCTGCTACACGAACCACGCCGAGGCCGACCAGGACGACATGGACGCGCTCTTGACCCTGCTCGGGACGGCCGGCTGCAATTATGTCATGGGCATTCCCGGTGCAGACGACATCATGCTCAACTACCAGTCCACATCGTTCCACGATGCGGCGTATCTGCGTAAGCTTCTGGGCAAGAAGCCGGCGCCGGAGTTTGCCGAGTGGCTGGAGCGAGCGGGCGTGCTGGACCCCACGGGCAACCTGCGGCCCATCGAGGGCGGCAACACGCTGCTGGCCCTGCCCGAGAACCTGCCGACTGACTGACGCGCTAAGAGACCAGAATATTTAGGATATAAAGCATGGCCAAGAAACAATCGCACGTCACGCCGGACATGTGGAGCGAGCTCAAGCGGTTCACGGATGCGCGGATCAGCCTGGGCCGTTGTGGCTGCAGCCTGCCGCTTTCGGAAAGTCTTTCCTTCAAGCTGGCCCACGCCCAGGCACGGGATGCGGTGTGGAGCCCTTTCAATATTGACGAGCTGGCCGGAGAGATCGAGGCTCTGGGGGGGAGCTGTCTGCGGCTTGCAAGCAGCGTGGAGGACCGCAGCGAGTACCTCACCCGGCCGGACAAGGGGCGGAAGCTCAGTGACGATTCACGTAGGCGTCTGGAATCGCAAAGCAAGGGGTATGATCTCTGTATCGTGGTCAGCGACGGCCTCTCCTCCCGCGCCATCCACGAGAATGCGGCCTCGTTTCTGGAGTCCTTCCTGATTCTCAGCCGCAACGTGGGGCTGCGCGTGACCCCGGTCTGCCTGGTGGAGAACGGCCGTGTGGCCATTGCCGACGAGATCGCGGCCATTCTGAAGGCCAGGCTTTCGGTCATCCTCATCGGTGAACGGCCGGGCCTGAGCTCGCCCAACTCCATGGGCATTTACATGACCTACGCGCCAAAGCCGGGCGCAACGGACGAGTCGCGCAACTGCATCTCCAACGTGCGCACCGGCGGCATGACTGTCGACGCCGCCGTGCAGAAGCTGGCCTATCTGGTGGAAACGGCGTTCCACATGCAGACATCGGGCGTGGCGCTCAAGGACAAGATGGCGCAGGACTACCTGCCGTACAGCGGTATCCAGCCGGCGCTGAAGGGCTGACGCCGCAACCGGTCGCGCGGCGGCGTCGCGAACCCTGGGGGCCTGAGGCACGGATTCTTGTCTATTTTTCTGGACACAATTGAACACGGGGCACAGACTTTCATGTCTGTGCCGTTGACTTTTGTGTCTAGTATTCTGGACGGAGTTCTCAGGAATGGGGCGCGTAGCCACGATGCCGGGCATCACAAGTGCGGCACGTAGATCGAGTCCGGTGCATCGGGCGGGGCCCCGTGCAGGCGCGAAAGCAGGGCGATGGCTTCGGCGGCGTTTCTGGGCATTGCCGGACGGAAGGCCCGGTCGGCCATGTCGAGAAACGCCGCCACCATGCTGGGGTCGAGCTGGGTGCCTGATGCATGCCAGAGCTCCTCAAGGGCGTCGGCCATGGACATGCCGGGCCGGTAGGGCCTGTCCTGCACCATGGCCGAAAGCGAGTCGGCAACGGCGAGCACGCGTGCGCCGGCTGGAATGTCCCGGCCGTCCAGACCATCCGGGTAGCCCCGGCCGTCCCAGCGTTCGTGGTGGTGCAGAATCATGCCGGCGATGCCGGACGCGCCGTTGAGCGCCGCCACCGGGGCGACGATCTGCGCGCCGATGACCGGATGCCGCCGCACCTCGGCCCACTCGTGCTCGTCCAGCTTGCCGGGCTTGCTCAAGATACTATCCGGCAGACCGATCTTGCCGATGTCGTGCAGGTGGCCGGCAATGTGGATGGCCCCGGCCCGTTTGGGCGAGAAGCCGAGCTCCAGAGCCAAGCCGTAGGCCACGACCGCGACCTGCTCAGAGTGGTCTTTGGTGCAGTGGTCCTTGGCGTCCATGGCGTTGCCCAGGGACTCCGCAAATTGGTGGATGGACCGGCAGAGCGGGCTGCACGGCGGCGTAATCACGCGTTGCGACACGGTCCGGCCGGTCTTCAGGGCTGGCGCCTGGGCGCCTGCGGGTTCTTGTTGATTCAGTGTCAAGATATAGCCCATCACGAGCCTGCCTGAACATGTGTCACTGTTTTCTCTCCGGAGTTCATGGTGCCGCGAAGCGCGTTGTAACGGCCCTCACGGCCATGTCTAGTTGAAAATGATTATCACAGTCAAGAAGGAGTGATATGAAAAATTACCCAGGGCAGGGGACCCCGATCTTAAAAAAGAGAAGAAAAATACGAAAAGAGATTGACAATGATTCTCAATCCCATTTATATCTCTTCCACACAGCGCGGCACTCATCCGCCGACGCCTACGCCGCTCGGGGCGGCTGTCTCACATAACAAATCCCGTCACACCCCGTCATTCGGGCCATGGATTGTTCGAGACCTCATCCGGTAGCGCAAAAAACCGTCCACGCCGCCCCGCGAACCCAATACGTACCAGGAGAGTTTCCACCATGCTGATGGACACGCAAAAAAATCTCACCGAGACAGCACCCAAGCGCAAACGCGTCTGGGAGCTTGTCGATCTGCAGTGCCCGATCATCGGTACATGTCTGACCATCGGCGAGCTCCGTAAGATTGCCCGCCAGGCCAACGTGGATTTTCCGGAGGGCGTCTCGGAGTTCGATATCCACAGCTACTTCGTCTCAAGCTGCAAGGAGCCCACGCGGGCCGCACGGCTTGTGTCCAAAAAGTTGGACAAGAAGTTCGCGGCCAAGCTGCGCCGTTACAACGCATGCAAGGAGGACGATTCCCTGCGCGCGCTCTGGCGGGAGGATCGCGAACACGGCGACATCCCCGGACCGTTCTGGGCCGTGCTCTCCCATGCGCATGCCACCATAGAGCTGCGGACCGAGGTTTTCAGCGAGGTGCACATGCTCTCCCACCTGGTTGGCGCGGCCAACCGGGCGGACATCCGCCGTCTGTCCATGCTTGAGGCCGAGCAGGAGCGGTTGCAGTTCACCATATCCAAGATGAAGCATGTGTTCGCCAAGCGCGTGGCGACGTTGCGTGAAGAGCGCGACGCCCTGGCCGACGAGGCGATTGCGCTCCGGCGCGAGCTCCGCTGGCGCGGGGACAAGGCGTCCGCGCCGTCGCAGGAGAACGCATCCGGCAATATCTTTGACGAGTACGAGCTGGAGACGCTTCGCCGGGAGCTGGAGGAGGCGAAGCGCGAGCGTAACGAGGCCGTGAAGCTGCTGGAGGCCGAGTCGCGCCGCCTGGAGTATCTGGAGTCGGAGCGCCGGGAGCTGGCCGCGGAAAACGCCGTGCTCGAAGGGGAGATCGCCCGGATGCTCGAAAAGCCGGGAGGCTGTCCGGACGGCTGCCCCGAGTCCTGCAGCGGCTGTCCCTGTCCGGACCTCTGCGGCATGTGCGTCCTCTATGTGGGCGGCCGCACCGGCCTTGTGCCGCAATACCGCGCGCTGGTGGAATCCCGCGGCGGCACGCTGATCCACCACGACGGCGGCATGGAGGAGGCCTCCAAGCGGCTGGAAAGCTTCCTGGCCCAGGCCGACGCCGTGGTCTGCCCGGTGGACTGCGTCAGCCACGAGGCATGCACCATCGTCAAGTCGTTCTGCAAACGCTCGCTCAAGCCGTGCTTCATGATGCGCACGGCCGGAATATCTTCATTGGCCAAGACCGTCTCATGCCTGCCGGAGCAAAGCTGCGATCGCGGCGCGTACGTGATGCCGGTTCTTGGTGCTAATCCTGAATCATCCTGTTGAAAATCATATCCAAGGAGTTTCAAATGGTTATGCACTCTTCTATTTCGTCGGCCGGCTGCCTGCGAGCGTTCTTTAAAAAATCGCTGATGGGTTCGGATGCGAACAAACAATGCGCCAAGGCAAGCGCCCCGCGGGCGGGAGAAGAGACCGCAGCGCAGGAGCGCGGGCGCGAGTCGCCTGCTTCCAGCAGGTAGTATTTTTCATCGAGATGAGTCTTCCTCCGGAGAGGGCCGGAGGGGATGGACGGCGCGGCGCGATGGTTGCCGGCAGGGAGCGTTCCTGCCGGGGCCAGGGGGTCGCCGGGTCGTCGATAAAACGGCCGTCCCAGGCAGGACCGTTTCAGGAACATATTGGGGTGGTCGTATAGCGGAGGCCGCGGTACGGATTCTGGGCAAGGGGATCCGGACCGCGGCTTTCCTTATTTTGGGAGAGGCCCTGTCCCGCGGGCAGGCTTACTTCGCGGCCCTCTGTGCGGCCTCCTGCCGCAGGATGCGTTTGCGCATATATACATAGATGCGCCAGTAGTTGAAGACGCCCCCGGTGAAGAAGAGCACGCTGCCGATGAGGTACTGCCACGCCAGGAAGGCGTAGAGCGTGGTTTTGTCCGCCGGGTTGTGCAGGTGCCACAGGTACGGCACCGAGGCCACGGTGAAGAGCAGCGAGCCGGCCACGAACGTGACGGCCGTGTAGTTCATGAGCTGCAGGGTGAGCATGCCCTCGGCTTTGACGATCCGCGTGATGTTTATGGACGCGCCGAGCACGAAGAGCAGGCTGCCGATGACAAAGCACCACGCCCCTGCGGTGCTCCAACCCACCCAGGAGAGAAAGAAGATGCTGCCCACGGTGAAGAGGATGGTGCCGAAGAGGTAGCTGGCGGCGGAGGTGACCTCCTGCCGTCTATCCCGTTTGTGGCTTCTCTTCTTTTTCCAGTGGAGGCGGACCTCTGCCATGTCGTGGCCGGTGACGACCAGATAAAGCAGTGAGCCCACGAAGAAGGTCCAGGCGCCGATGTCCTGATACTTCTCAAGCGCCGGGAAGAAGAGGATGCTGCCGATAATGAAGACCAGCCCGCCCGCCTTGTAGACAAAGGCGTTGATGGTTTCCCAGACGAACTGGGTGTGGAGTTCCTTGCTTTCCCTGGCCAGGTTGTAGAGCCGCGGCCGGCTGATGAACAGATGGGGCATGAGTCCGGCTTCTCCAGGTCGAGGGTTTAGGCGCGTTGCAGGCGCAGCATGTCGTCAGGACTCTTTGACGGGAGCGGCTCTCCTGCGGGCGCCGAAGATGGCGGCCAGCGGCTCGGCGGTAAAGCCGTGGGCGAAGACACTGAGGATGATGGTGCAGACCGTGGTCATGAGGATGGTCCTGCCGCCGGGCAGCTTCTCCTCCAGAACGATGATGGCGAAGACGATGCTGGCCAGACCGCGTGGCCCGAACCAGCCGATGAAGAGCCTGGAGCCGCGGTTCAGGTCCATGTGTCTGAGGCTCAGCCACACCGGCAGCATTCGGAACAGCGTCAGGCTCAGCACCGCGTAGATGAGATACCGCCACTCGAAGCCTTCCACAGCGATGCTCACCACGGCATAGCCGAAGGCCACCCAGGTCACGACGCCGAAAATGTCGCCGGCGTCCACGGCGGCGGAGAGCATCAGCTTCTTGTGGGGCTGGGCCAGATAGCCGAAGAGCAGGCCGCCAGTGAACGAGGCGATGAACCCGCTGCCGCCCAGCCACTGCGCCGTGGCGAAGCAGGAGAGGGCAAGAGCCATGCCCGTGAGCTGGGACCACTCGTCGGAGATCCAGCCCTGTTTCTTGCTGATGTTCACCGCCAGAACGCCCAGCAGTGTGACCGAGGCGCCTGTCACGGCGCCGATGCCGATCTCCTCCAGCACCAGCCTGAGCGCGAGCCCCAGCGGCGCGATGTGCCCGGTGGTGTCCACGGACAGGACCAGAAAGATGAAAAGAAAGGGCACGCAGATGCCGTCGTTGAGGCCGCTTTCCACATTGAGGCCGTCGCGGATGTCCGCCGGCACCGCTGCGTTTTCCACCACCGGCTGTCCCAGGGCGGCGTCCGTGGGCGCGAGCATGGTGGCCAGCACGGCTGCCTCCAGCAGGGTCAGGCCGGGAAAGATGACCGCAGCGCCAAGGAATCCCAGCAGAATGGTCAGGGGCAGGCCGATGAGCAGGAGCCGTCGGGGCAGCTTGGAGCTGGATCGGAGCACGTTCAGGTCGGCATTGGCCGCGTCCGTAAACAGCACCAGGGCGAGGGTCAGCTCCGCAAGGCCGCGCAGCACATGGGCCGATACCGTGCGGGGCGGCAGCCCCAGGAAGGGCGCGCTGAGCAGCAGGCCGAACAGGACGTAGACGATGGGTCCCGAGATGGGCGTGCGCTCCAGCCGGCCGGCCACGAGGCTGTAGAAGAATATGAACAGGGCCACCAGGGCCAGGTGCTCGTACATGTGCAGTTTCCTTTGTCCGCGGCGCGTCATCGCGTCGCCATGGGTCCCGGACCTTATTCATGCCTGAAAGATCGGGTAAAAGCCAACCCGGTTCATGGAACGCGACCCATCGTGCGCGGAAAACTCAGGAAACCGGGTGCCCCATCTGGAAACGGCGAGACACGGCCGGCGAAAAGGGCTCAGGCCGGCGGAAAATGGATCGGACGTTGTTGCAGCTCATCGAAAAGTGCGCGCCACAGGAGATGAGTCCAGCAGGCGACCAGTACGCCGAGCACCGCGCCGGCCAGCACGTCCGAGGGGTAGTGCATCAGCGCAAAAACACGGCTGACCCCCACCAGCACGGCCAGCAGGTAGGCCGGAACGGCCACGCCGCGCCACAGCAGCGCGATTCCCGTGGCCAGTGCGAAAATCCGTGTGGTGTGACCGGAGGGGAAGGAGTTGCGCACAAAGGCCTGGGTGAACCAAGTGAAGCCGAACTGATGGTCCTTGAACAGGAGCTCGGGCCGGCAGCGGCCGAAAACGAACTTCACGCTCTCCACCATGGCGATGGCGAAAAGCGCTGTGAGGCAGAGGAAGAGCAGATGGCGCGCCCAGGGCCGGGGGGAACGGCCTGCGAGGTTGGCGCAGCAGACGCAGAACCCGATGGCGGTGAACGCGAAGAATACGGTGTGGTCGGCCAGGTAGCTGATTCCCCGGGCCCAGGCGTGCACAGGCGTGTGCTGCATCCCATGCGCGAACCACGCCGCCGGTCTGTCCAGAAACGTATACATGACCAGGACCAGGGCAGCCGTCGTGAGCACAACCAGGGCGGTGCGTAGTGCGAGTCGGGAACGTTCGGAGGTCATTGGTTATTTGCATAGCCCGGCGCAGGGATGAGGGCAAGAGGGTGGCCATCATGCAAGGGTCTGCGCCCCAGTCTGTTCTTGCTCCTTAGTTCTTGTTCCGGGGGCGGATTTGACAAGAAGACCGTCCCTGGCCTAATACTACACAAAGAGAAAGCTAACTATATATATGAGTAGTAACCATGAGTGACTCGATTCTGACGCGGGCGTTGCTGGTGGTGGACGCCATCAGCCGCAGCTCCCAGGGATTGCGCTTTTCCGAGGTCCAGACCCTGCTCGGTTCGCCCAGCCCCTCCACGGTGAGTAAGATTCTGCGGGAGCTGTCCCAGGCGGACGTCATCGCCAAGGGGCCAGAGGGCCGCTACCTCCTGGGCATGAAGGCCTACTTCTGGGGCAAATCCGCAGCCTCCAGCCGTGGCCCTTTCCGGTTCATCCGCGAGGAAATGGCCACGCTGCACGATGCGTTCGAGGCGTCGGTCAACCTCTTCACCTGCTCGGACGAGCACATGTTCTGCCTGGAGAGCATCATGTCGCCGGAGTCACCGTCCCTGTGGCCGGCGGGCAAAGGGCTCAAGCTCCAGCTTCCGGTTATCGGCTCCATCTTTTTCTTTAGCCGGGAGCAGCTGGATGACGAGGTGTTTCTGCAGGCCGAGTGCGAGCGCCACCGCCCGCGGCTCCAGGTGGCCGACGTGCGCCGGATGATCGAAGACGCCAGGGAGACCGGAATCCAGCGGGATGCCGGGCTCTTCTATCCGGGCATCATCCGCATGGCTGTGCCGCTGGTGGACCAGGGCCGGGTCACCATGGTGCTGGGGCTCGGCGTGCTGGAGGCCAGGCAGGAGCAGGCCGATGGCGTGGAGCATATCGCCGTCGCGTTGCAGGACGCCAAGGCGCGCATCGAAGACGCCATGAATCCCTAGCAGAACGCAAGCAACAAAGGAGCAGCATCTATATGGCCCAGGACAGGCCGAACATTCTGATCATCCAATGCGACCAGCTCGCCGCCTCGGCCCTGCCGTGCTACGGCAACGAGGTGACCAAAACCCCGCACATGGACAGCATCGCCGAGGGTGGGGTTGTCTTCACCAGTGCGTACTGCAACAGCCCGCTGTGCGCGCCGTCGCGGTTCTCCATGATGGCCGGGCAGTACCCCTCGCGCATCGGCGCCTGGGACAACGGCGCCGAGTTCCCGGCGGACATCCCCACATTCGCCCACTACCTGCGTGTGAACGGCTACCGCACGGCACTGTGCGGCAAGATGCACTTTGTGGGCGCCGACCAGCTGCACGGCTTCGAGGAGCGGCTGACCACCGACGTCTACCCGGCCGACCACGGCTGGACCCCGGACTGGACCAGGCCGGAGCACCGCTTCGACTGGTGGTACCACAACATGGACAGCGTGACCCAGGCCGGCCACAACGAGCGCGCCAACCAGATCGATTTTGACGACGAGGTGGGCTTCCGCGCCGAGCGCCACATCCTGGACATGGCCCGCAGCAAGGACTGCCGGCCGTTCTGTATGGCCGTTTCCTTCACCGACCCGCACGACCCGTACGTCTGCCCCAGGGAGTATTGGGACCGTTACGACCACGACGCCATCGACATGCCGAGCGTGGGCCATATTCCGTATAAGCAGTGCGACCCGCACAGCAGGCGGCTGCGCCAGGCCTACGGCATGGGCGAGGGCGAGATGGACGAGGCCGACATCCGCAACGCACGCCACGCCTACTACGGGCAGATAAGCTTTCTGGACGACAAGATCGGCCGCATCCTCAAGGCCTTGGACGACACAGGTTTGCGGGAAAACACCGTGATCATCCTCACCGCCGACCACGGCGACATGCTGGGCGAGCGCGGCCTGTGGTACAAGATGTCGCTGCTGGAAGGCTCGGCCCGCGTTCCTTTTATAATGAACGGCACGGGCTTCATGTCCGGCACGGTGGATACGCCGGTCTCCCTGGTGGATCTCTTGCCCACGCTTCTGGACTTGGCCGGCGCGCCGGAGCTGGACGATCCCGCGGACACCATGGACGGCCGCAGCCTGCTGCCCCTGGCGCGGGGGGAAGAGGAGCCGGACCGCCCGGCCGTGATCAGCGAGTACATGGGCGAGGGCTCCATCGCGCCCATGGTGATGATCCGCAGCGCTCGCTACAAGTACATCCATTGCCCAGTGGATCCGCCGCAGCTCTTTGATTTGCAGAATAATCCGCACGAGCTGACAAACCTGGCCCAAGATCCTGAACATGCGGAGCTGGCCGCCGATTTCGAGAGGCGCGTACGCGAGCACGCCGACGTCGAAGCCGTGGAGCGCCGGGTGCTGGCCAGCCAGAAGCGCCGCCGCACGGTGTTCCGGGCGCACATGGAGGGAGCGCGCACCCCTTGGGACTACCACCCGCCGTGCCGTGCCGCGAACCAGTACATGCGCAACCACCTGGACCTGAACGACGTGGAGGCCGGGGCGCGCCTCGTCTGCAAGTAAGCGAATCCGCACCGACGTGGATCTGCTGTAGCTGAAAACGACCGAACCAACGCCGGCCGGGCGCTTCCATTGCATGAGGCGTCCGGGCCGGCCGAACGATCGTATGCACCAGCCCTTTTCCCTGCTCATCAAGCCGGCGTCCGCAGACTGCAACCTGCGCTGCGACTACTGCTTCTACCTGGACAAGGCGGCGCTGTACCCCGAGTCCGGGAAGCACCGCATGAGCGAGGAGACCCTGCGCGCCATGCTGGCCCGGTACTTCGAGACGGAGCAGCCCGTGTACTCCATGGTCTGGCAGGGGGGCGAGCCAACGCTGATGGGCGCACCGTTCTACAAGCGGGTCACGGCGCTGCAGCAGGAGCTGGCCCCGCGTGGCGCGCACATCGCCAACAGCATCCAGACCAACGCCACCATGGTGGGCGAGGCGCTGGCCGCGCATCTGGGCCGGTACCGCTTCCTGGCCGGTTGTAGCATCGACGGCCCAGCTGATCTGCACGACGTGAGCCGCAGGACCGCAGGGGGCAAGCCCTCCCACTCCCGGGTACTGCGCGGCGTGCGCATGCTGCAGAAGTACCGCGTGCCGGTGAATGCAGTGACCCTGGTCTCTGCCGCCAATGTGCGCGAGCCGCTGCGGGTGCATCGCCATTTGCTGGAGCAGGGCTTCCGCCACATCCAGTACATCCCCTGCGTGGAGCTGGACGAGCAGGGCGAGCCTTTGCCCTGGTCCATCACCGGGGCGGAGTGGGGCCGCTTTCTGGAGGCCGTGTTCGAGGAGTGGTACGCGGCCGCGGACTGGGGTGTGTCGGTGCGGAACTTCGAGTCCGTACTGGCCCGTCTTGCCGGGATGGGCAGTGGGGAATGCCGGCTGTGCGAGCGCTGCGACCAGTACCTGGTGGTGGAGCACAACGGAGATATCTACCCGTGCGACTTTTTCGTGGATAAGGCACACTGGCTGGGAAACGTGCACGACACGTCCCTGCGCGATGTGCGCGAATCGCCGGCATATGCGGCGTTTTTCCAGGCCAAGTCCCGAATTCCCGAGCCCTGCTCGGCGTGCGAGTTCTTGCGCGTCTGCATGGGCGATTGCCCCAAGTTCCGCACGGGCGAGCAATTCAATAAACGCAGCCGGTTGTGTGATGGCTGGCAGTATTTTTTCATGGCCACCAGGGAGCGGTTCCAGAGCATGGCCCGTTCCATAGCGCTGCGGGCAGCCTAGAGGCGTTCGTCTCGCTGCATCCGTCCACAGCTGGTGGCTTCATTGTAACCAAGGAGGATTCATGAAGTATTTGACCACGTGTTTGGCGTGTATCATGGCCGTGTTCATTGTAGGCGCCTCTGCCCATGCGGCGGAGAAGACCCGATTTGCCACGCCGCCCTGGCCCGGTGTGGAAGTGAAAACCGAGATCACCTCGCAGATTCTCGAAACCCTGGACTACCCCACGGAGCAGCTTCAGATCGGTCTGTCTATCGCCTACAGTGGGTTCTCGTCCGGCGAGGTGGACGCCTTCCTGGGCGCCTGGATGCCGCAGCAGACGGCCATGCTGGAGCCGCTGGTGGAGAAGGGCGTGGTGGAGAAGGCCGCCGTCAATCTCGACACCGCCGTGATCAGCCTGTGCGTGCCGAAGTTCGTGGGCGACGAAGGCGTGAAGAGCTTTGCCGACCTCGACAAGTACGCGGATAAATTTGGCCATCATATGTACAACATCGAAGCCGGCTCGGCCATGCACACGAACATGGAAGAGATCATCAAGAACGACGTGGCCGGCCTGGGCGATTGGACGCAGACCGGCGTGACCACCCCGGCGATGCTCAAGGAGGTCACGGGCAAGGCGGACAGGGGCGAGTGGGTCGTGTTCGGCTGCTGGAAACCCCACTGGATGAACCTGATGATGGATATGACCTACCTGACGCCCGTGCCCGGCACCGAGAAGTTCGCCAGCAATTCCAAGGTGTATACGGTGGTGCGCGGCGACATGAAGGACACCGATCCGGACATCTACCGCTTCCTCAAGCAGATCAAGGTGACGTCTCAGGCACAGAGCGAGTGGATTCGCGATTACGGGCAGAAGGAGATCCCGGTCGACAAGGTAGCCAAGGACTGGATCTCCGCCAACAAGGACACCGTGGCCCAATGGCTGGACGGCGTGAAGGCTGCAGACGGAACGCCCGCCATGGAGAAGATCAACGAAGCCTACTAATATGACCAGAACCAGATCGATGCGCTGCGGGCGCGTTGGACAGGCGGGGTTGCGGGCAGAGTTCGCAGCTCCGCTTTTTTTATGTGCGCCAGCAGGAATCGGGCGGTAATTCCCGGCCCATGCATGGATGCCGCGTTTTCATGGCTTCTCCCAAAAGCCACCATGTGTAGTATTCGGGTAATACCAAGCGCCGTGATGCTCGTGTATAGTGGCGGCAGTTTTCCGCACAATCCGGAAAGAACAAGGAGGTCACGTCATGAGCAAGAGAATTCTCATTATCTGCGGAGACTTTGTGGAAGATTACGAGGTCATGGTGCCGTTCCAGACCTTGCAGACGTTCGGTTTCCAGGTAGATGCCGTCTGCCCGGACAAGAAGCCCGGCGACACGGTGGCCACAGCGATTCACGACTTCGAAGGTCACCAGACGTACTCGGAAAAGCCCGGCCACAACTTCGCCATCAACGCGGACTTCGCCAAGGCCAAGGCCGAGGACTATGACGCGCTGCTCATTCCGGGCGGCCGTGCGCCGGAGTATCTGCGCCTGAACGAGGCCGTGCTCAAGCTCGTGCGCGACTTCGACGCAGCCGGCAAACCCATCGCCGCCGTATGCCACGGCCCGCAGATCCTCGCCGCGGCCGGCGTGCTGGAAGGCCACAAGGTCTCCTGCTACCCGGCATGCTCGCCCGAGGTGAAGCTGGCCAAAGGCGAGTACGCGGACATTCCCATCGACGGGGCCGTGACCGACGGCAACCTCGTCACCGCGCCTGCGTGGCCGGCCCATCCGGCGTGGCTCAAGCAGTTCGTGGACCTGCTCGAATCCCGCTAGCAAGCGGCTGCTGTCCGGCCAGGGTGGCGGCTAAGGCCGAAATCCTTTAGGCTCCTTTCCCAAACCAAGCGGAAAGGAGCCTTGTCATGTGTCGGATCTACTCCTCGACCCCTCCCGAAGAATACGCCAGCAGGACCAAGTCCGTACGTCTCAACGGCGCGGTGACCAGCATCCGGCTGGAACAGCGCTTCTGGTCCATCCTGGAGCAGCTTGTACAGGACGAGGGCACCACGCTGGGCAAGTTCCTGTCCAGCCTGTACGACGAGGCCATGAACGCGCAGGGGCACATCGACAACTTCACGTCGCTTTTGCGCGTGGCCTGCACCACGTATCTGGTGAACAGACCGGTCCCGGCCGGAGCCATCGTCCGCGCCGCGCACGGCGATCCGGCCATGGACGCCTCCCCTCAAACCAAACGGCATTGAGCATACGGGCATCGATTCTCCCGGGAGCGCTCGCCGCTGTAATGGACCCGCCGTCGCATCCCGGCGGCCGTTGACCGAGCCTGCACGACCAAGACATGAGGCCTGTGATGAAGGCGTCCGTACATGGTGGGAGTAAGTCGGACAACTCTATCGGGTTGCAATTAGCGCCTATGCCGAAAAACGATATGGCGCGGCAGGCAGCATAAAGAGAATGCGAAAAGGGACGATCAGAGCTACGACAACGTTGCCGACGCGCACCGCGGTTTCGCTCCCGGGTTTATCGCGCCCCCACGGAGTTCGGAAAAGACCGATGTTGTGCGGCGCGTTTCAGAATATCCCCTCGGCAGGTCCATGATGCTTGTAGAATTGAAGTCCCAGTTGTTTGACACCCTCTCGGCCTTGCACAAGCCGGAGTGCAGCGGCGATTTGATCCGTTGCTTTCTGGACGGCCTGAACCGCATTGCGGCTCCACTCCATTTTTCCGCCGAACTGACCAAAGCGGCCGCCGTCTATATGGATCTCTTCATCGACGGCGAGACCATCCCCGTGGGCGTGTCCGGACCGCTGGACTCCATCTCCGCTCAGGATCGCGAGGTCCTGGACGATGTCTTTAACATGGCCGGGCGGATCATCACCGGAATCCGCAAGGCCACGCCGGATGGCGACGGGAGCAACGACTCCCACCTCGTGCATACGCAGCGCGACCGGATCATCAAGGCGCTGCTGCATATCAACGAACGAAACGTGCTCATCGGCAAGCTCGTGGAGATCGGTTTCTGGGATTACAACCTGGAAAACGGCGCCATGACCTGGTCGGAGTCGCTGTTCAAGCTGCTCGGCCGCTCTCCGGAATCGAGCGCCCCCAGCCTGCGCAACGCCCTGCGCGCCCTGCACCCCGAAGACCGCCCCAAGATAGAGGCCAAGATGCGCGAGCAGGTCCGCGCCGGAGGACGGTTGGAGTTCGACTCGCGGGTGCTGCTGCCGGACGGCTCCTACCGCTGGGTGCTGGTCGCCGGCGCCATGTTTTCCGCCGCCTGGAAGCAGGGGCCGCCGCAGATGATGGGCGTGGTCATGGACATCACCGGGCGCAAGCAGGCCGAGCAGGACCTGGTGCGCGAAGAGCAGAAGTACCGGCAGCTGGTGAACAACGCCAACGAGTGGATTCTTGTCTCTCAGAACGGCATGATCCGCTTCTCCAACCCCATGTCCCGGCAGATCCTCGGCTACATGCCCGAGGAGATGGTCGGGACCCCGTTCGGGAAGTACATCCATCCGGACGACCTGCAGCTCGTCACCAAGAACCACATCAAGCGCCAGGCTGGGAACTTCGTACCGCGCTACATGTTCCGGGTCATCGACAAGAATGGGGTGATGCACTGGCTGGAGACGAGCGGGGTGCCCTGCGAGTGGGAAGGCTCGGCCGCCGCACTGGTATTCCTCTCCGATGTCACGGAGCGACGCGTTACCGAGCAGGCCCTGATGCGCAGCGAGGAACGGGTGAACCTTGTGCTGGAAGCGACGCAGGACTGCATCTTCGACTGGAACCTCGCGCAGGACAGGTTCTACATCAGCCCGCGGCTGCCGCGCATGTTGGGCTACAACCCCGAGGAGTTCCCCTCCACGCGCAACTTCCTGATGAGCCTGGTCCATCAGGAGGACCGTCCCTTGCTGGAAACCACTCTGGAGCACCATCTGGATGGGCGGCTGGCCGCCGTGCATATGGAGTGCCGTATCCAGCGCAAGGACGGCGGCTGGTCATGGACATTGATGCGCTGCAAGGCCGTGCGGCACGGGCCGAACGGACAACCGGAGCGCATCGTGGGCGCAATCACCGACATCTCGGAGCGATGGTACGCCCAGAAAGGGCTGCGCGACTTCGGCCAGATGTTCTCCGCCTCCCCAGTGCTCATGGCGCTGCTGGACAAGAACTACTGCTACAAATACGCTAACCCTTCGTACCAGCAGGCGTTTGGCCTGGAGTCCGAAGGCCTCATCGGCCGTCACGCCAAAGACGTCATAGGGGGCGAGCTTTTCGAGGCGCTCTCCAGGGAAGGCGTGGCCAAGTGCCTGAACGGCGAGACCATCCAGTTCAACCAGTGGATCAAGTACCCCGGCCTTCCGGATGAACGCTTTTCCAGCGTCATGTACTATCCGCATCGCAACAGGGTCGGCGAGATCGAAGGCGTGGTCGTCTACCGCAGCGACATGACCAAGCTCAAACAGGCCGAGGATTCCCTGAGGACGAGCGAGTGGATGCTGACCAACCTGGTCCGCGACCTCGGCATCATCCTCTACAGCGCGGATGCGGACGGGATCATCGACTACGCCGCCGGCAGGGGGCTGGAGGAGATCGGCCTTACGACCGAGACCATGGTCGGCATGTCGATCCACGACTTCCCGCCCGAGCTGAGCGCGGCAGCCCGCCGCGGCCTGGCCGGTGAGGCGTTCTGCGTCGAGACGGAGCAGGGCGACAAGATCTACAACTCCTGCTTCAACCCCATCCACGACGACTCCGGCAACGTGGTCGGCCTCCTGGGCGTGGCCCTGAACATCACGGATCAGCGCAAGGCGGAGCAGGCCCTGCGACGGGCCGAGCGGATGGAGTCCGTGGGCACGCTGGCCGGCGGCATCGCCCATGACTTCAACAACATCCTGGCGGCTATCCAGAATCTCGCATTCCTCTTGCGGATGCAGGCGCCGGAGCAGGGATCGGCGCGCAACGACCTGGACCAGATCATCGCCTCCACAGACAGGGGCAAGAAGCTGGTGCAGCAGATACTCACCTTCAGCCGCAAGTCCGACAGCCGCGAGCGCAAGCCGATCTATCCCGACAGCCTGGTGAACGAGACGCTCAAGCTGCTGCGTGCATCGCTGCCCGCAAACATCAGCATGACGTACGAGAACGAGGCGCAGGACGCGGTTATCATGGCCAACCCCACCAACATCCACCAGGTCATGCTCAACCTCTGCACCAATGCGGCGGACGCCACGCGCGAAACCGGCGGCGAGATACGCATCCGCCTGCGACAGGAGGAGCGCACGCAGGACGATCCGGAGCTGCCGCCGGGCCGGTATGTGGCACTCAGCGTTGCCGACTCCGGGTATGGGGTGGACCCCTCCCTTGGCGACAAGATCTTCGACCCGTTCTACACCTCAAAGCCCTTGGGCCGGGGCACCGGGCTGGGGTTGTCCGTGGTCCACGGCATCATGCGCCGGCACGGCGGCGTGGTGCGCTACACCAGCGAGCCGGGCAAGGGCTCCGAGTTCACCGCGTACTTTCCCCAGGTGGACATGGCTGCCGCGCGCGAGGAAGGCGCCGCCGCCACGCCCAGGCCGGGGGCCGGGCGCATCCTGTTCGTGGATGACGAAGTCGCCCTGCGCGATTCGAGCCAGCGCATCCTGGAGGGGCTCGGCTACTCCGTGCATACGGCGGCCGACGGTCAGGAAGCGCTGGAGCTCGTACAGACCAACGAGTTCGACCTCGTGATCACGGACATGGCCATGCCGCGGATGACCGGCAGCCAGCTGGCGCAGGCCTTGAAGCGGCTGCGGCCCAAGCTGCCCGTGCTCCTTTGCACCGGCTACAGCGACACTTTCGGGCCGGATGACGCTGCCACGGCGGGCATGGCCGGGTATCTGCAAAAGCCCATGGACTGGCAAACGGTGAGCCAGCTCATTACCGAAACCATTGGCCGGAGCGAGGCACATGGCACGCATTCTGGTGATTGATGACGACCCGGGCTTCGGCTACAGCTTGTGCCGCATCGCCGAGCAGGACGGGCACGAGGGTGTGGTGGTCCAGACCCTGGAGAAGGGCCGCAACGCCGTACGCGAGCAGGACTTCGATCTCGTCTTTCTGGACGTGAATCTGCCGGACGGCAGCGGCCTGGACGCCCTGGACGACATCCGCTCGGCCCCGTCCAACCCGCAGGTCATCATCGTTACCGGCTTCGGCGATCCCAACGGCGCCGAGCTCGCCATCACCCACGGGGCATTCAACTACATAGACAAGGGCAGCTCGTTCCAGCAGATCGTCCTCAACCTGCAGCGGGCCCTGTCCTATCAGGAACGCGAGAAAGGGCTGGCCAGGCACGCCATGAAGCTGGCCGGCATCGTGGGCGAGAGCCCGGCCATGCAGCGGGTTCTGGAGCAGGTGGCCCAGGCCGCCGCCAGCAAGGTTCCGGTGCTCGTGTCCGGCGAGACGGGAACCGGCAAGGAGCTCATGGCCAGGGCCATCCACACCAACAGCGCCCGCGGCGACAAACCGTTTGTGGTGGTGGATTGCGCGGCTCTCCCGGAAAATCTGGTGGAGAGCATCCTCTTCGGCCACGTCAAGGGCGCCTTCACCGGCGCGGACGCCAAACGCGAAGGGCTCGTCGCGCTGGCCGACGGCGGCACGCTTTTCCTTGACGAGATAGGCGAGCTGCCCCTGACCGTACAGAAGATGTTCCTGAGGGTGCTGCAGGAGCGCATGTTCCGGCCCGTGGGCTCCCGTGTCGAGCTGTCCAGCGATTTCCGACTCATCTCCGCCACCAACAGGGACCTGGACGCCATGTGCGCGGGCGGGGAGTTCCGCGAGGATCTGCTTTTCCGCATCCGCGCGATGCAGATCGAGCTGCCGCCGCTGCGCGACCGCCAGGGCGATATCTCCCGGCTGGTGCGCTTCCACCTGGAGCGCATCGGCAACGACTCCGGCCAGCCGGCCAAGTCCTCCTCCTCCGAGTTTCTGCAAGCCCTGACCGCGCATCATTGGCCAGGCAACGTGCGCGAGCTTGTGAATGCGCTGGAGCAGGCGAACGTGGCTGCCGGTTCCGCCCCCATGCTCTATCCGGAGCACCTGAACGTCGCCTTGCGGGTGGGCGCGGCCAAGGATGCACTGCAGACGCCGGCCGAAGAACCAGCCGCCGGGGCGACGCTTGCGCCAGACGGTCCTGTCGCCTCCGGACCGCTCCCCACATTCAAGGAGTACCGCAACAACGTGGTGGACAAAGCCGAGGCCGAGTACATGCGCGCCGTGCTCCGTCAGTGCGGCGGCAACGTGCCTGAGGCATGTGTCATCTCCGGCCTTTCCCGCACCCGTCTCTACGGCCTGCTCAAGAAACATGGGCTGACGCCGTCCGCCTCCTGATTCACCGACCTCCGGGTCCCTCCCTTTCCTTGTCCGCGGCGCATCCGCCGTCTTGAAACGTGCGAACTGAACTGGACTGTTCACTTTTTTGGGACTGTTCCAGAAAACGGGACATTCCCGACCGGCCCGGTGGCCCGTCATGTTCTGTTTTTTGGGACAGGCCGCCCGCTTCACTGGAATAATATATTGAAATAAAAAAATTTTTGAGAGCAGGCACGGTTCGTGATCTGTACGTGCCATGGATCATTTCATTCACCATAAGCAGCAGCAACTGGACGTATTGCTATGTCTGCGGAACTCCACGGAGATTCTGCTTATTCGTCAAGCGTTGCAGGATGTTGTGCGATGCGCCTCCATCACGGAGACGCACAGCATGCTCGCCGAGCATCTGGGACGGGATTACCAGCTGCTCATCATAGACTGGGAATGTCTCCAGAATGCCGGAGGCTCGCAGATCAACTACAACTTCATGAACTGGCTGAAGAATGAAGTGCCGATGGCGGTGTTTCTGCTGGAGGACGTCACCTACTCTTACTCCAGCTATTTCATGGAGCTGGGCAATCACGCCTGTGTTGTGAAACCGTACACACTGACGCTTTTTCAAAATGCATTGGCCAGCGTGTTACGCGCGGCCGGAAAGAGCGAGGGGGAATTATGTTCAAAAACATGAAGATCAGCATGAAGCTGGGATTGGGTTTCGGATTAGTGCTGCTGTTGACCGCAGCCATGGCCTATACAGGCTGGAGTAGCCTGAACAATCTCATCGACAGGTACGACAAGACCAGCACCATCAACTCCATCATGGACGAGACGTACAACGCTAGGCTGCAGGCGGCGTACTACATGCTTTATCAGGATTCGGAATCGGTGAAGGCGTTCCAGGAAAAGACCGATAAGATCGGCAAGGTCGCCAATGGCGCAAAAAACATGTTCAGTGACGCCGAGAACCTGAATCGCATGGATTCCATATCCAAGTATGTGGGCGAGTATGTGTCGAGCTTCAACGGGTACACCGATCAGGACAAGAAGCGGCTCGAGATCGTCAACCTGGTAGTCGCCGCGGCCACGGCGCTGGGTGAAAACGCCGACAAGCTCGTGACCCAGGAGCACCAGCGTCTGAGCGGTCTGCTCGAAAGGGACGCCTATGCCGGCGATATCCGCCAGGCAGTGGAAAACATCGAGGGCAGCGGACAGATCGTGGACGACTTTCTGCATGCTCGCATCGAGACGTTGTACTTTCTGTGGCGCAAGGAGCCCGAGCGTCTGACCAATGCCCAGGGATACCTGGACAAGGTGATCCAGTCCGGCGAGGCCATGCGCGCGCACGTCAGCGGCCAGTCCGCAGCCTACGTTAACGAGATCGTCGACAAGGCCAAGATATACAAGGAGCACACCAGCGATCTGAAGGCTCTCGACGCCGTGCAGAAGGATATCTTCACCAAGCTCGGCGCGGTCGGCGCGAGCGTATTCGATACCGCCACCGAGGCTGCGGATGCCCAGCGCGTCGCCATGCAGCACCAGGCCAGCTCCTCCATCACGACCCTGGCCGCCGTGGCCGGCGTGAGCATCATCCTTGGCCTGGCGTTCGCCATCCTGATCACCCGGGTCATCAAGCGCGGTCTGCACAAGGCCCTCGAAGTCACGGAGGCCGTCTCCGAAGGCGACCTGGACGTGGAAATCGACAGCGACTCCAAGGATGAGATCGGCCAACTGCTGCAGGCCATGACCAGGTTGGTGCAGGCCGAGAAGAACGTGGCCGACGTGGCCGGCAAGCTCGCCGACGGCGACCTGCGGGTGGAAGTGACTCCGCGTTCCGACAAGGACGTGCTCATCAAGTCGCTGAAGAGCATGATCGAGAGGCTGACCGAAGTGGTGATGGATGTGCAGACGGCCGCCGAGAACGTGGCTGCCGGCAGCGAAGAGATGAGCTCCTCGTCCGAGAGCCTGTCCCAGGGCGCCACGGAGCAGTCCGCTTCCGTGGAAGAGTCCTCCTCGGCCATGGAAGAGATGGCCGCCGGCATCCAGCAGAACGCTGATAACTCGCGCCAGACCGAAGAGATCGCCCTGCGCGCCGCCGGCGACGCCGACAAGAGCGGCCAGGCAGTGCAGCAGGCCGTGGAAGCCATGAAGCAGATCGCCGAGCGTATCTCCATCATCCAGGAGATCGCGCGGCAGACCGATCTGCTGGCCCTGAACGCGGCCATCGAGGCCGCCCGCGCCGGCGAGCACGGCAAGGGCTTCGCCGTGGTCGCCTCCGAGGTCCGCAAGCTGGCCGAACGCAGCCAGAAGGCCGCCGAGGAGATCACCGACTTCTCGTCCAAGAGCACGGAAGTGGCCGAGAACGCCGGCGGCATGCTTGCCCGCCTGGTGCCGGACATCCGCAAGACGGCCGAGCTCGTGCAGGAGATCGCCGCGGCCAGCCAGGAGCAGAGCGCAGGCGCCGAGCAGGTGAACCAGGGTCTGCAGCAGCTCGACACCGTGGTCCAGCAGAACGCCTCGGCTTCCGAGGAGCTCGCCTCCACGGCCGAAGAGCTCTCCAGCCAGGCCGCGCAGCTCCAGAGCTCCATCGCCTTCTTCAGGACGGAGCAGGCAGCGGGCCGGTACGCATCACGGCCAGCCACGTCCAGCCGGGAACAGAGGTTCGAGGCCGTGTCCGTGCCCAAGAGCAGTTCGGCCGGCGGCAACGGCAAGTCCGGCAAGGACGCCAAGGTCAAGCTGGACATGAGTCTGGAAGACGATTCCCAGGATGAGTACTTCGAGTCCTTCTAGGGAAAAGGAGGCAGCCATGAGCGCCAACGAATCAAGAAAATACCTGACCTTCACCCTGGCGGACGAGATATTCGCCTTTGAGATCAGCTCAGTCCGCGAGATCCAGGACGTGGCGGACATTACGAGAATACCCCACAGCCCCGCCTACATGCGCGGCGTGGTCAACCTCCGCGGCGCGGCCATCCCGGTGATGGACCTGCGCGAGAAGTTCGGGCTCGGCCGCACCGAGCACACCATCAACACGCGCATCGTCATCGTGGTCATCGACAACGAGGACGGCGAGAGCATCATCGGCGCGCTGGCCGACTCGGTGCGCGAGGTCCTGGAGCTGGAAAACGATCAGATCGACGCCCCGCCCAAGATGGGGGCGTCGATCCACACAGGCTTCCTCAAGGGCGTGGCCCGGCAGGACAATGAGTTCATCCTGGTTCTCGACAGCGCCCGGGTCTTTTCCTCGGGCGAGGTCGAGGAGGCCGTCGACGAAGCCGCAGTCGCACATGAGGCTGTAGCCGCATGACCCACGGCAAGGAGGAACAAACCATGGTTATCAACTTCCAAGGTGACATGACGGTCGACAAGGCCGGGAGCGTGCGCGACGAGCTGCTTGCCGCGCTGCAGCAAGGCGAGCCGGTGCGTGTGAGCTGCGCCGGCGTGCAAGATGCGGACATGTCATTCTTTCTGGTGTTGCTTGCCGCCGATGAAAGCTTCCGTCGGGAGGGGGTGGAGCTCAGCTTTGCCCCCGACCTCGCCAAGGAGCTCGTACCCCTGGCAAAGGCTATGGGATGCCACAGGTTGTTCGAAGGTGGCGGCGCGGTGGAAAAGGCGGAGATCAACCTTTCCGAGAACGGAGCGCAGTGATGACGCAGCCGACCAACCCAGAGAGCATCTACCGCGACGAGGCCCTTGAGCTGTTGAGCTCCCTTGAGGAATCGCTGCTGGAGCTGGATGAGAATCCAGGCCGCAAGGACCTCGTCAATACAATCTTCCGATCCCTGCATACCATCAAGGGATCGGGAGCCATGTTCGGCTTTGACGAGATCGCCCGCTTCACGCACGAGATCGAAAATACGTTCGACGCCGTGCGGGAGGGCCGTCTTGCTCTGGAGCCGTCGATGATAACCCTGACCCTGAAGGCCAAGGACCACATCCATGACCTTCTGAACATGGCCGAGCCGGACGCCGCGGCCAAGGCGCATTCCGACGAGCTGCTGACTAAGTTCCGCGCGTTGACCGGCGGCGCGGCGGCGCCCGAGGCTCCGGTCAAGGAGCAGGTGCAGCAGGTGGTGGTGGAGAGCGAGGAGCTGCCGCGGGAGACCTTCTGGATCCGCTACATTCCTACGGCGGATTCATTTCTCACTGGCACCGATCCGCTGCGTCTGATCCTTGAGCTTTTCGAGATTGGCGCCGGAGACTCGCTCTTCACCCACCAGATCATGCCCGGCCTGGAGGAGATGGACCCGGAGCGGGCCTTTGGTTTCTGGGATGTTATCATCTCTACCGCACGAGGCGTGGACGCCATTCGCGACGTCTTCATCTTTGTGGAGGACGACCACGACATCACCATAGAGAAGATCGGCGACGACCGGCCACGCGGCAACGACGTCAACGACATGCTGGAGTGTTTGTCCAAGGCGGCCGATCCCAAGGCCGCGCTCCGGGAGATGCGGCAGACGTACGCCCAGAACCTGGCCAAACGCAACGCCGAGCCCGAGGAGCAGAGCGCGGCGCGCACCGAAACCAAGAGTAAGGCCACCTCCCTCCGCGTGGACGCGGCCCGGCTGGACCGTCTCGTGAACATGGTGGGCGAGCTGATCATTCTCCAGACCCGGCTCAACCGGGCCGCCGGCCGGCACGAGGACGACCCGGACCTGCACCAGATAGCCGAGGAGCTGGAGCGGCTCTCCGACGAGATGCGCGACGACGCCCTGGGCCTGCGAATGGTGCCCATCTCCACATCCTTCGGCTCCATGCGCCGGCTCGTACGCGACATCAGTGACGATATCGGCAAGGAGGTCGAGTTCGTCACCGAAGGCGGCGAGACCGAGCTGGACAAGAACGTCATCGAGGAGATCAAGGGCCCGCTCATGCACATCATGCGCAACGCCATCGACCACGGCCTGGAGACGCCGGAGCGGCGGCGGGAGGCAGGCAAGGCCGAAGCGGGCGTCATCCGCCTGAGCGCCAGGCACGCCAGCGGCGACGTGCTCATCGAGATCGCCGACGACGGCGCGGGCATCGATGCCCAGAAGGTGCGCGGCAAGGCCATCGAGCGCGGGCTCATCACTCCGGAGCAGCAACTGACCGAGCCCGAGCTCCTGAACCTGATTTTCGAGCCCGGCTTCTCCACCGCGGACCAGGTCTCGGACCTTTCCGGCCGCGGCGTGGGCATGGACGTTGTGCGCCGGGGCGTGGACGCCCTGCGCGGCAGCGTGGAGATACAGAGCGAGCTGGGCATGGGCACCACGGTGCGCATGCGCATCCCTCTGACCCTGGCCATCATCGACGGCCTGCACGTGCGCGTGGGCGGCGAGCTGTACATTCTGCCCATGTCCGCCGTGGAGTCCTGCCAGGAGCGGTTCGTGGACGGACCCACCAGGATCATCGAGAAGTTCGAGCTGCGCGACAAGATGGCTCCGTGCATCAGCCTGCGCAACCTGCTGCAGGTGGAGGGGGAGCAGCCCGATTACGAGCGCATCGTGGTGACGGAGGCCGACGGCATGTACGTGGGCCTGGCCGTGGACGCGGTGCTGGGCCAGCAACACGCCGTGATCAAGAGCCTCGACGAGTCGTGCAACCACTCCGAGTGGATTGCCGGAACCACGATCAACGGCGACGGCGGCATCTCCATCATCCTGGACGTGCCGCAGCTGGTGCGCTTCGCCAACCGCCAGCACAACTTGCAGTAGATTTTTGGCAGAACGGGCAGAGGAGAGCCGCGCGGGGAAGAGGAGAGATGGGGACGCACAAGGGGAAGGCGCGCCGGGAGAACGTCCAGGGGAGAACGCAGTCCGGGGGGACGGCGAAGGACGGTCGCCCGGCAGCCGTGTGCGGAAGACGACGTGGCGAGACTATGCTGAGGGATGCGTAGGAGACGCACCAGGATTTTCGAGGCGAACGGCCTCGACCGGAAGACGGGCCGGCCGGCGGTATTGCAGTCAGGATAAGCGGCTTGCGCAGCGGGGAATGAGTAAGCCGGACCGGGAAAGACGCCGGACGAGCGAGTCATTCCGGGAACCGGGCAGGGGTGGCAGCGTCAACAGCCAGCGCCTGTGGGGTTCGACAAAAGGGTATGCATGCGGGAACGGGACAACAGGAGACCACCCGCACTGCGTGCCCTTTTTTTAGGCAGGCACTGCGCAACCACAAAGACGCCGTGCGCCGAACGGGCACGGGCCAACTCGCATCCGCATCCAGTGCGGAGGGTTTTGCCGGCAGCTCCACCAGGTCATGCTTGGCAGGAACCGCGATACGCGATCCGTGAAAGACGAATTACGTCAGACGAACCGGGCGCTAGGCGTGGAGACGGGGCCGCTTCCGTTGCACGGGGCGGGCGTTCTTCCTGGCCGCAGCGATCTCGGGTTCACGCACGGTAGCGCGCGCCTCGTCCCACAGGCCGCCTTCGGCCAGGGCCGCGGCGGCGGTCCATCTTTCCAGAAACGCTCTGATCTTCAACATACAGCGATCTCCTTTGACCAGAATATTCCAATATCCATGCCAAGGATGTGCTGCGCTGCAATCGATTGATATATTGGGGAAAAGCTGGAGAAACAGGGGCGTTGCGAGGGCGTTTCGGCCCGGAAATCTGTTTCAAACTGAAACAAATATGGTCGGAGAACAAGATGGGCGCGGTGTGATCTGTGCGGCTGGGCCGCTCATTCGATATTGTACTGCTTGAGCTTGCGCCAGAGGGTGGTCCTGGGAATGTTCAGAATCTGCGCGGCCAGCCCCTTGTTGTAGCCGGTTTTCTCCAGCACCTTGGCGATGTGCCGGCGCTCCAGCTCCTCCAGGCTCTGGAGCCCCTCACCCTCCATGGTGTCCACTTCGAGCTGCTGCAGATCCTGCGGCAGGTCCTGCAGGCGTATCTCTTCGCAGTCGGTCAGCGCCACGGCGCGCTCGATGATGTTCTCCAGTTCGCGCACGTTGCCCGGGAAGCTGTAGCCGATGAGCAGGTTCATGGCCGAGGGATGGATGGAGGCCACGGTCTTGTGGAAGGCCAGGCTGTACTTTTCCATGAAGTGCTTGGCCAGAAGGGGGATGTCCTCCTTGCGCTCCACCAGCGGCGGCAGGTGGATAGTGACCACGTTGAGCCGGAAGAAGAGGTCCTCGCGGAACCCGCCGTCCGTGACCTCCTGCTTGAGGTCCTTGTTGGTGGCGGCCACGATGCGGATGTCGAGGTCGATGGGCCGGGTGCCGCCCACGCGCAGGATCTTGCGCTCCTGGAGCACGTGCAGCAGCTTCACCTGCATGGTCAGGGGCATCTCGCCGATCTCGTCCAGGAATACGGTGCCGCCGGCCGCGGACTCCAGCAGGCCGATCTTGGTTGCGGCCGCGCCGGTGAATGCGCCTTTCTCGTAGCCGAAGAGCTCGCTGGTGATGAGCTCGTCGGTAAAGCCGCCGCAGTTGAAGGAGACAAAGGGGTGGTCCCGGCGGGGGCTGAGGTCGTGGATGGCGCGCGCCACCAGGGCCTTGCCCGTGCCGCTGTCGCCTTCGAGCAGCACGTTGCAGTCCACCGGCGCCACCTTATGGATGAGCGAGAAGATGTCGCGCATGGCATCGCCCGCGCCGATGATGGAGCTGATGCCGCCTTCGGGCTTGATGACGTCGCGCAGGCGCTGGTTCTCCCGGCGCAGGGCGATCTTCTCCAGCGCGCCCTGGATGAGCACGCGGATCTCGCCCAGCTTGATGGGCTTGGTCACGTAGTGGTGCGCACCCAGCTTGATGGCCTCGATGGCCGTATCCACGGCGCCGTAGCCGGTGATCATGATGACCTCGATCTCCGGCCGCAACCCCTTGATCTTCTCCAGAATCTCCATGCCGGAGATGTCCGGCAGGCGCAGGTCGGTGATGACCACGTCGAAGCCGCCTTCCTCCAGCCGGGCGAGGAAGGCCGCGCCGGTGGTGAACGCCTCCACGTCCATGCCGTCCTTGGAGAGCGCCTGGCTGAGCCTGCGGCAGACCGTGACTTCGTCGTCAATGACGGCAATGCGTGTTCTGGACATACGTTTACTGCTCCGCCCTGGGCAGGATCACGGCAAAGACACTGCCTTTGCCCGGTTCGCTTTTCACCTCCACGCGTCCGCCGTGGCGCTGGACAATGGAGTACATCACGGCAAGGCCCAGGCCGGTGCCCTTGCCCACTTCCTTTGTGGTGAAGAAGGGCTCGAAGATGTGTTCGAGCACCTTTGGATCGATGCCTGCGCCGGTGTCGCGCACCTCGATGCGCACCATCTTCTGGCCCTGCTCCCGCGCGGCTATGGTGATGGCGCCGCCGCCCGGCATGGCCTGGATGGCGTTGAGCAGGAGATTCATGAACACCTGCTGGAGGTTGCGCAGGTTGCCCTGGATGTCCGGAATGTCCTCCGGGATGTCCATGTCCAGGGTGACGCCGGTGACCATGAGCTGGTTCTTGATCAGGGTTACGGTGCTGTCGATGACGTCCAGTACCTGAAGCGGCGAGAAGGCCGGCCGTTCCGTGCGCGAGAAGTCCAGGAGATTCTTGACGATCTCGCCGGCGCGCTCGGACTGCATGATGATGTCGTGGACCATCTCGTTGGCGTCTTCGTCCAGCTCCTCGCCGTAGAGCTCGCCCAACGTCTCGGCCGAGAGCGAGATGTTGTTGATGGGGTTGTTCAGCTCGTGGGCGATGCCGGCGGTGAAGGTGCCGAGGGCCGCGATCTTGCGCGCCTGCAGCAGGTCTTCCTGGTTGGCCTCCAGCTCCTGGGCCATGCGGTTGAAGGCGCCGATCAGGCCGGCGATCTCCTCGATCTGGTCGGCCGTGGGCGAGATGGGCCGGAAGTCGCCGCGCGCAACGCGCTGCGTGGTCACCTTGATCGTGGCCAGGGGCACGAGCAGCCCGCGGGAGATGAGCTTGACCACCAGGAACATGAGCAGGCCGAAGACCACGAGCGAGGTGAACGGGATGAACGAGGTGCGCACCACGGCGCGATGGATGCGCTCCCGTTTGTTCTTGAGCAGGGCGTCGGCCGATTCCACCAGCTCCTTGCCCAGGCTTCTGAGCTGCTCCTGGTGGGCGACGGGCTCGTCCCGCGCCTCCTCGATGATGTCCTCATACACAAGGAACACGCCGGTGAGCTGCCTGTAGGCGACGTTGCCGATGACTTGGCGGATGTCGGCGCCCAGCTCCTCGAAAATCACGTCGATGCGCTGCAGATACTCGAGGCTCTCCTGCAGGCTGGTGGGGTCGTTGTAGAAGAGGAAGTTCTTCTCGAAGCGCCGGACCTCCAGGACGTTGTTCAGGAGGTCTTCGTAGCGCTCCAGCAGGTGCAGGCGGTCCGTGACCATGCTCATGCTCCAATAATTGAGCAGCGTGAGCGCGGCAACGGAGATGAAGGTCGAAAAAAAGACAAGGAATATCTTGCCCTTGATCGACCGCCAAAACGTCCGCATCCGGGAGTAGCGGGAGGGTGTCTCAGCCGGTGTGTCAGTCATGCCGTTCCCCGTGTGCCGGCGAAAAAGCCTGGGCGCCGTGGCTGAATCTCTGCCGGCCGACAGACCATATGTTTCAGATTGAACCGTGTCCAGTGAGCAGAGCCGAGTTCCGTTTCATTTTGAAACGTCTGGCGTGGTTTGCGGCGCCTCACGATTTCATAACTACCTGATTTACAAATGTATGCAACTTTGGCTCAGGGCTTGCTAAAAATTTCACGAGGCGAACATGGAACGGATACTTGTCAGCATGAACAGAGGCAAAGTCCCTTGGGAGGCGCTCTCAAGGTCCATTGCATTGGCCAAGAGAATAGGCGCGAGCCTCTACGTGCTTTCAGTTTTTCCGCCGGGAAAACCCGATGCGGGACCCGATCCGGACTCCCGGCGCAAGCTCGATCAACAGATCAAAGACGCCAGTGACGACGGCCTGCACGTCGACTCGTTTATCTCGGAGGGTAGCTATGAGCAGGAAGTGATCAGGTTTGTGGAACAGAACAAGATAACCTTGTTGGTAACTGAATACGGCAACATCGGGCGTGGCCATTCAGAACAGGAGTGGGCGTCGCTGCAGACGATCCGCCATCGGGTCTCCTGCCGCGTCGAGATAGTCACCCCTAGACGAATGACCTCCAGAGGGGAATAACAATGACTCTACCTTTGCATCTTTACCTGCCAATCGCAGGCAACAGCGTTAATATCGCCGCGATCTTCGGACTCGGCGGCGGCGTTGGGTTGCTCTCTGGCATATTTGGCGTGGGCGGCGGCTTTCTCATGACGCCGCTGCTGATCATGCTGGGCATCCCCGCCACCGTGGCGGCGGCTTCGGACTCCAACCAAATTGTCGGTGCTTCGACGTCCGGCACCCTGGCGCACTTCCGCCTGGGCAACGTCGACTTCAAAATGGGCTTTCTGCTGCTGATCGGCGGCGTGCTGGGCGGCACGGTGGGTGTGCAGATAATCAAGGTCCTGCGGGCCATGGGCAACGCGGACTTCCTCATCAGCATCACATACGTGCTCATGCTCGGTTTCGTGGGCGGCTACATGTTCCTGGAGAGCCTGCAGTCCATGCGCAAGAGCAAGACCGCGGAAAAGGAAGCGGCCAAGCCCAAGAAGGAATCCAAGTACGCGCGCATGTTCCAGGCCCTGCCCTGGCAGACCGACTTCAAGCGCTCCGGCGTACGCATGTCCGTGATCATGCCCCTGGCGCTGGGCACTCTGGTCGGCATCCTCGCCGCCATCATGGGCGTCGGCGGTGGCTTCATCATGGTTCCGGTCATGGTCTACCTGCTGCGTATGCCCATGCACGTGGTTGTGGGCACCAGCCTGTTCCAGATTCTTTTCACCTGCATCAACGTCACCATCATGCAGGCCAGCCAGAACCACACGGTGGACTTCGTGCTGGCGTTCCTCCTGCTCATCGGCTCCTCCATCGGAGCGCAGGTCGGCGCCCGCATCGGCCGCAAGCTCCAGGGCGACCAGCTCAAGATCCTGCTCGCAACTCTGGTTCTGGTCGTGATGGGCAAGATGCTCTATGAACTCATCGCCCGGCCGGATATCCTGCTGGCGTACGTGGGAGGTCATTAATCATGAAGCTCAGACACCTCATCCTCACCACGATGCTGATCGCGGCCCTGTGTGTTCCCGCCTTTGCGCAAGGCGACATGTCCATGCAGGTCACGCCTGAGACCATCAAGATCGACACCACCTACAACGGCACCACCGTCAAGGTCGAAGGCCAGGCGCCCGAAGGCAGCCAGATCGTGCTGCGCATCGTCGGCGAGGCCGGCGAGCTGCACATGAAGCGCAAGGACAAGGCCCTGGGCCTGCTGTGGATGAACATGGACTCCCTCACCTTCCACGGCGTGCCGGTGCTCTACATCGTGGGCAGCTCCAAGCCTCTGGACGAGCTGGGCGCCGCCGGCAAGGAGCTGAAGGCCGAGTCCATGCTCAACACCATCGAGATCGAGCCCGACACCGCGGCCCGGCCCGAGCTCATCGATCAGCTCATCAAGCTGAAGACCAAGGAACGCCTGTATCAGGAAGAAGCCGGCGAGGTTGCCATGGGCGAGGTCAAGGACGGCATGCAATCGTTCATGGCCACGCTGCCCATTCCCTCCCGCTTGGCCCCCGGCGACTACAAGCTGGCCAGCATCGCCGTGAAGGACGGGCAGGAGGTCGCCATGACCGAGAAGGATCTCAAGGTCGAGCTGGTCAGCACGCCTCTGTTCATGGCAAAGCTCGCCTTCGGCCACGGCGCCTTGTATGGTATCCTGGCCACGATCATCGCACTTGTCAGCGGCCTGGTCATCGGCCTGATCTTCCAGAGCAAGGGAGAAGCGCACTAGGTCTCTGCGTTAAGGACAATACACGTGAATCTGTTAAACGTACTCGCCTTCTGGCGCCCCAAGAAGCCCCCGGTTTCCTTCACCACGCTCTTTCGCAAGTTCAAGGGGCTTATCGAGCGGAACAACCGCATCCTTGAGCTGATGGGCGACATGGGCGACAAGCTGGGAGGCGAGTACGTCTTTGACAAGCAGTACATCCTCTCCTCGTGCGAGCAGCTCGAGGACCTGGTCTTCAAGCTCATCTCCGACCTGAGCGTGCTGAACCAGGACAAGAACGTGGAGCTCTTCAAGGCGTACGAGCGCATCCGCCACGCCATCCACGAGGAACTCTCCGGCAGGCACGCCTTCGACCAGGTGAGCCTGACCATTCCCCTGGAATCTCTGGACCAGGGCACGGTGGACGCGGCCGGGAGCAAGCTCAACAACCTGGGCATCATCCGCAACACCCTGGGCCACCGGGTGCCGGACGGGTTCGTGGCCACCACCAAGGCGTTCTTCGCATTTCTCGACCACAACGGCCTGCGCCGCACCATCCACGAGGCCGTGACGGCCTGGGACGGCAAGGACGAGGCCGCCTTCGACCAGATGTGCGTGGAGATCCGCGAGAAGATCCTCAAGGCCGACATCCCCAAGCCTCTGGCCGCAGACATCATGGGCGAGGCCGACGCGCTCGTTTCCAGGCTCAGGCGCGAAGGCGATAAGGGGCCCCACCTTTTTGCCGTGCGCAGCAGCGCCTGGGGCGAGGACGAAGAGAGCAGCTTTGCCGGCCAGTACGAGAGCGAGCTGGGCATCAGGCAGGAGGGGCTGCTCGACGCCTACAAGATGGTCGTTGCCGGCGCCTACTCCCCGCAGGCCTGGCGCTACCGCATCATCAAGGGCTTTCATGAAGAAGAGCTGGCCATGGGCGTGGGCTTCCAGCTCATGATCGCCGCCGAGTGCAGCGGCACCCTGCAGACCTACCCGGCCGATCCGTCGCAGAAAGAGGTTATGGTGGTCAACTGCACGCCGGGCCTGGGCGCGCCGCTCATGGGCGGGGTGATCAAGTCCGATACTTTTTATATCGAGCGGCTGGCGCCGTTCGCCGTGCGCTCCACCCACACCGAGATCAAGGACCAGCTTCTGGAACTCAACCCGGAAGGCGGCACGGTCTGGAAGAATCTCTCCCAGGATGAGGGCAAGACGCCCTGCATCTCCAAGGAACAGCTCGTGCAGCTGGCCCGCGCCGGCCTGGACATCGAAAGTTTTCTCAAGCGGCCCGTCGAGGCGGAGTGGTGCTACGACGCGGACGGCGAGCTCTACATCCTCCAGGCGCGTCCCATACGTTTCGAGCTGCAGGCCGATACGCTGCCGCCGCCTCCCGCCCCGGACGTGGAGGACACGCTGATGGCCGGCCAGGGCATCATCGTGCAGCAGGGCGTGGCCTCGGGCAAGGTGTTCGTGGTGGAGAACGACGAGGACCTGCACGACTTTCCCTATGGCGCCATCCTGGTCAGCCACTTCACCTCGCCGCGCTTCTCGCGGATCATGTCCCACGCCAGGGGCATCATCACCGACATCGGTTCCCCGGCCGGCCACATGGCTACCATCGCCAGGGAGCACCGCGTGCCCACCATCGTGAATGCCGGCGACGCCACCACCCGGCTCCAAACCGGCGAGGAGATCACCCTGGACGCCGGCAACAACGTGGTCTACCGCGGCATCGTGCCCGGCCTGAGGCGCTACGAGCTCACCAGCCAGTGCGTGTTTGAAGAGTCGTACGAGTACCGGCTGCTCCGCCGGCTGCTCAAGCGCATCACGCCCCTGCACCTGGTGGACCCGAAGAGCGACGACTTCCGGCCCTCCAACTGCACCACGTTCCACGACATCACGCGCTACATCCACGAGAAGGCCGTGAGTGAGCTCATCCAGCTCAGCGAGCGCCGGGAGCTGCACGAGACCAAGCCCAGACGGCTGAACCTGCACATGTCCCTGGGGCTGACGGTTATCGACGTGGAAGACGGCATGTGCAAGACCGACGAGGACCTGGAGCTCAAGCACGTGCTCTCCGTGCCGCTCAAAAGTCTGCTGGACGGCATGTGCCAGCCCGGCATGTGGTGCACGCGGCCGGTCTCCGTGGACCTGTCCAGCTTCATGTCCAGCTTCACACGCACCTTCTCGGTGGCCGCCACCAGCCGCATCGGGCGGAACTTGGCCGTGGTCTCCAAGGAGTACCTCAACCTGCACCTGCAGCTCGGCTATCATTACAACATCATCGACGCGTTCCTGAGTGAATCCGAGAACGACAACTACATCTATTTCCGTTTCCTTGGCGGCGTCACCGATATCGAGCGCCGTTCCCGCCGGGCGAGCTTCATCGCCGAGGTCCTGGAGCGCTTCGACTTCAGGGTGGAAGTACGCGGCGACCTTGTCGTGGGTAGGATTAAAAAGATATCCTTGGCACGCGGCATAGAGAAGATGAACATGCTTGGCGGCCTGGTCGGCTACACCCGTCAGCTCGACGTGGTGTTGCAGAGCGACGAGGACGTGCAGGACCATCTTGCCGTCTTCATGCAACAGATTTCCAACGGCCCGGGAGAACAGGATGAACAAGGACAACGAGAAAGTTCGAATACTTATACTGGATGACGAGCCCATCGTCTGCAAGCGGCTCAAGCCGGCGTTCCAGAAGGCGGGGTACGATGTCGAGACCCTGAACGACAGCGCCTCAGCCATGGCCCGCATCGAGGAGGCGCACTTTGACGTGGTTATCACCGACCTGAAGATGGAAGGCGTGGACGGCATGCGCTTTCTCACCAGGATCAAAGAAATATCTCCGGATACCGGGGTCATCGTCATCACCGGCTTTGCCACTCTGGACACAGCCAAGGAGTCCTTCCGCAAGGGCGCCTTCGACTTTCTGGCCAAGCCCTTCAAGCTCAGTGAGATACTCGACGCCGTGAAACGCGTGGAGGCCGGGCGGCGGCAAGCCGACTCCGCTTCAGACCAGCCGCAGGACGACACCAACGGAAGCGCCTGATGGCCGGCTACTTGCGCTCACTCTTCTCGCGTCGGGGTGGATGCAAGCAAGAGCAGGAGAGCCCGACGTCGCTGCGCTCCCTGTTCCACAAGTTCAGACGCATTCTGGAGCTCAACAACGCCATCATGGAAAAGATGGCCGAGCTCGAAAGCGCCCTCGGCGGCGAGTACATCTTCGACAACGCCTTCCTCTCACGCGCCGTGCGGGACATGAGCGGTCTGGTCCATCAGGTGGCCTACAGCCTGAACGCCATGACCGACGACCGCTACGTGGAGCTCTACGACCGCTACGAGTACATCAAGGGCGTGCTCGACGACATTCTTTCGGGCGGCCTCGGCCCGCAGGCCTCCCGGCTGGCCATGGGCTTTCCCGAGCTGCATTGGGAGAACCTGCCCCTGGCCGGCATGCCCAACGTCTGTCTGGCCGAGCTGCTGCGCACTCCGCACATCGGCGCCGTGGACGGCTTCGTGGTTACGGTGACCGCCTGCCGCCTGATGCAGGAGAAGGGCATGACCCCGAAGCTGGAGCAGGCCATCTTGCGCGAGACCGACGCCCTGTGGCAGCGCCTGGGCCGTCCGGAAGGGCTAGCCGTCTCGGCCTGCCCGGCCGGCGGTAGCGAGCCGGCCTCCGGCCTGCCGGCGCAGGAATCGAACAGGGAGCACATCGTCCGGGACGTGCTGGAAGCGTGCCGCAAAGGCGTGGCCCTGGGCTGGCGCGATATGGCTGTGGGCGTGCGCGAGCGCGTGCCCAGCGAGTACTGGGGACGCCTGCGCACCTGCTGCCCGGAGTCCCGCACTCTGGGAGCCATGTCCCTGGCCATGAGCGGCCCGGCCGGTGAGGAGCATTACAACCTGCGCCGCGCCCACCCATTTCCGCCGGCAGAGTCCGACATCCGGCCCAAGGACGAGGCCGTGCGCCTGCCCGACGGCGTCAAACCACTCACGCCCGTGGGCGGCGGCCTGCTGCGCGGCTCCGGCCTGCTGCCGGCCGATTCCCAGCGGCTCATCGCCGAGGCGGGCATTGTGCTGGAGCGCGCCCTGGGCGCGCCGCAGGAGCTGCACCTCTGCCTGGACAGGGAAGGGGTTCCGCGCATCCTGGATGCGGCGGTCGCCGAGATCGTGGAGGAGGCCGCGGACGCCGACGATCTGGCCGCCGTGCTGGACCAGGCGAAAGTGCTGCTGCGCGGCGGCAACTCGGCACAGGCCGGCGCGGCCGCCGGCAAGGTGGTGCACATCAAGGAAGGCGACGACCCGGAGGAGTTCCCCCTGGGCGCAGTTGCCGTGGCCCGCGCCGCCTCGCCGCAGCTCGCCCCGTTCCTGCTCAAGGCCGGCGCCCTGGTCACGGAGTTGGGCTCCACCATCGGCCACCTCGCCACCGTGGCGCGGGAGTACCGCATCCCGGCCGTGTTCGGCGCGGCCGGCGCGCTCAAGACCCTCAAGCCCGGCGCGGAGGTCACCGTGGACGCCTCGGTCCCGGTGGTCTACGCAGGCTCCCTCGACATCCTTCTTTCCCAGAGCAGGGCAGGCTCCGAGCTCTACGCCACCGACCCCGAGTTCACCACCCTGCGCCGGCTGCTGCAGTTCATCATGCCGCTCAAGCTCACGGACTCCGGCTCCGAGTCCTTTGCCCCGCAGAACTGCCGCAGCTTCCACGACATCATCCACTTTGCGCACGAACGCGCCGTGGAGGAGCTGCTGGACGCGCACGAGGGCGGCGGCGCGTGCATCGAGCCGCATCGCCTGGAGATGCGCATCCCCCTGAACATCGGCCTGGTGGACGCCGGCGGCGGCTTGGCCGAGGACGCCGGCCCCGTGGTCACGCGCGATGATATTCTCTCCGAACCCATGCACCGCTTCCTGGGCGGCCTGCGCTACGCCTGGGACAACCGGGAGAACCTGCAGGTCTCCATGCGCGACATCTTCTCCGGCATGCAGCGCACCGCGGCCGTGCTCCAGGCACCGGCCGAGCAGGGCATGAACCTCGCCATCCTGGCCACCGGGTACTTCAACCTCAGCCTGCACATGGGCTACCACTACAGCGTGGTGGACGCTTTCATGCAGGACAATCCGCACCAGAATTACATCTACTTCCGCTTTGCCGGCGGCTTTGCCGACGCAGAACGCAAGAACAGGCGTGCGGAGCTGATCCGCCGTGTGCTGGCCACGCTGCAGTTCAACGTGGAGATGACCGGCGATCTGGTGACAGGCCGGCTCAAGATCGTAGACCGCGAGACCATGGCGGACGCGCTGGAGCAGCTCGGTATCCTCACGGCTTTCACTAGGCAGCTCGATATCTCCATGGGCCGGGAGGACAGCCTGGGCCGCATGGAGCAGGCCTTCCGCGAGGTGGCAGCTCAATACGAGGCCGCAAAGGAACTGCCATGATTCGCTGGGTCAGGGATATCTACGCCAGACGGCGGCTGGAGCGGGAACAGGAGGCCCTGCGCATCCTCAAGGCCCGCTACCACACCTTCCGCGCCGTGCTGCACAGCAACGAGCGCGCCCTGGAGCTCATCAGCTCGTTCGACGAGGCGCTGCTGAAACGCTCCGGCCTGAGCACCATCCTGGAAGAGCTGCTGGCCGTAACCTTCGAGCTGGTGGACGGCCTGAACCGGCTCTCGGACAACCGTTACCCGGCCCTGTACAGCGCGCACGACCGCCTGGCCCGGACCACGCGACAGGTAACCGCCCGGCTGGACTCCGAGGGCGACGCCGAGATCCTGGCTATACCCCTGGAGGACGCGGCCACGGAGCAGGCGCGCTCCATCGGCGGCAAGGCCGCCTTCCTGGGCGAGATGATCCGCTCCGGCATGCCGGTGCCGCCCGGCTTTGTGATGACGTCGCTGGCGTGCCGGCGTTTTCTGGAGCGTAGCGGCCTGGACGAGAGCATCCTGCGCATCCTGCGGCCCCTGGACGCCGGGGCAGGGGACCCGTCCGCCGCGGCGCGGGAAATTCGGGCGCTCATCAACGCCGCGCAGGTGCCGGATGACATCCGATCGGCCCTGGCGGATCACTGGCGCGCCATCGGCTCGCCTCCGGTCTCCGTGCGCAGCAGCGCTCTGGTGGAGGACAACCCGGCCCACTCCTTTGCCGGGCAGTTCACCTCCGTGCTCAACGTGTGCAGCGAGGACGCGCTCATCCAGGCGTACAAGGATGTGGTGGCCAGCAACTTCGGGGCCCGGCCCCTGACCTACCGCCGCCAGGCCGGGCTGCCCCTGGACGATTTTTCCATGGCCGCCATTGTCCAGACCATGGTCGATGCCCGCGCCGCCGGCGTGCTTTTCACGCTCAACCCCTCGGACCCGGAGAACGGGCGCATGCTGCTCTCCGCGGTGCGCGGCCTGGGCACCCAGGCTGTTGGCGGGAGCTCCCCGGCCGACGTTTTCCAGCCCCTGCGCGACGACCCGGCCGACGTGCTGAGCATCATTGCCGACAAGGAAGGGGGCGAGGTGCCTGCCGAAGGCGGCGGCCTGACCATGGCCACGCTTTCCGAGCAGGAGCGCGCCGAGCCGGCTCTGATTCACAATGAAATTTCCGCGCTGCTACGTTGGGGCCTGCTGGCCGAGGTTCTATTCGGCGCGCCCCAGGATATGGAATGGGCCGTGGACCAGAATGGCGATCTCTTTTTCCTCCAGTCCAGAAGCATCCGGCTGCAGGGCAAGGCTATCCGCGCGGCGCGCAGAATTACCGGCGAGAAGCTGGTTGCGGACGGCGTCTGCGCCGCATCTGGGCGGGCATTCGGCAAGGCCCGCGTCCTGCGCGACGCCGACAATCTTACCAAGCCCCTGCCCGAAGGCCCGGTGGTGCTCGTGCTGCACCAGAGTCTTGTGGACGCGGCGCAGCTCATGCCGCGGCTGGAGGGCGTGGTGGTGGAGTTGGGCAACCCCACCGACCATCTTTCCTGCGTGGCCAGGGAGTACGGCGTGCCCATGATCACCGGCGCGCCCGGCGCAGTGGACGCCATTCCCGAGGGTGAGCTGGTCATCGTGGATGCTGACGACCACGTGGTGACGCGGGTTCCGCCCGACGTGGTGGCGAGCATGCCGCAGCGCAAGCGCGAGCACGCGCCCCACGCCAGCCTCTCGGCCCGCGCCAGGGAGCTCCGCGACCTCATCGTGCCGCTCAACCTGACCGACGCGTATGGCCCCACCTTCTCCATCAGCGAGTGCCGCTCCCTGCACGACATCGTGCGCTTCTGCCACGAGAAGACGCTGCTCAGCCTGTTCCACGCCGGGGACGAGGCGGTGGAGGAGGCGGACAGCCTGGTCCACTGGCTGGACGACGTGCCGTTGCAGTTTCTGATCATCGACCTGGGCGGCGGCCTAGCCCCGGACGTGGGGCGCAGGATCAGCGTCAGGGACGTGCTCTCCGCGCCGCTCCAGGCGCTCTGCGAGGGCATGAACACTCCGGGCCTGCGCTGGCGGGCGGCCCCGCCCGTGCTTTCCGTGTCCGAGCTCATGTCCCGCTCCATGATCGACGGCGGCGGCGAGCGTCCCCTGGGCAACCAGAACTACGCCCTGATCACCCGCGACTACCTGAACCTCAACGCTCGCGTGGACTTCCACTTCGCCATGGTGGACAGCGTGTGCGGCCCCAACCAGCAGGAGAACTTCGTTCGCTTCCGCTTCAAGGGCGGGGGCACAGCGGCCGTGCAGCGGGAGCGCCGCGCCGAGTTCATCGGCCGGATTCTGCGGGCGAACGGCTACGCAACGGACACCCAGGGCGACCTGGTCACGGCCTCGCTCACGGAGGTGCCCGGCGACGACGTGCGCGAGCAGCTCCACATGCTGGGGCGTCTGCTCGGCTTCAGCCGGCTCATGGACGGCGCCATGGTGGACGACGACGCGCCGCGCAAGGCGGCCGAGGCGTTTCTGGAGGGCGATCTGGCCCTGGAGCACGTTGATTTTCAGGCGTGATAGAAGCGCAGCCGCGGCAGCTCCACGGCCGTGAGCAGGTTGCCGAGCACAGCCCCGGTATCGATGCCGATCTTGCGCTCCGCCACGAACGGCGTTTGGAAGGACGTGTGTCCGAACACGACGGTCTCCGGCCCCTGCCACGGGTCGGTCAGAAACGATCCCCGCAGGGCCAGCATCACGTCGAGCGGGCATTCTTCGGGCGTGCAGCCCGGCGTTACCCCCCCGTGCACGAAGAGATAGCCGTCCTGCCTGTAAAAGGGCAGCAGCTCCTCTAAAAAGGCGGCGTGCTCCGCAGGCATGAAGGAGAGATCGCGCAGCGCGCTGACCGGGGCGTCGCCATAGCTCTCCAGCGTGGCCTCCACGCCCAGGCGTCGCAGCGTCTGCAGATGCTCCGTATCGTGGGTGTGTGCATACTCCAGGAGCTCGTACTCGTGGTTGCCCATCAGAAAGATCGTGTCCGGATGGTGCGCGCGGAATTCGAGCAGCAGATCGATGACGCCTTTGGCGTCCGGCCCGCGGTTGATGTAGTCGCCCATGAACACGACCGTGTCCTGCTCCGTGACGGGCAGGCGGTCCAGCAGGGTGCGCAGCTTGCCCAGCGTTCCGTGGATGTCGCCGACGGCGAATATGCGCTGCTCCATGCGTCAGGGGCTCTGCATCGGCCGGAAGGATTCCGGGTTGGGGTGCTCAAAGGGGATCGTCCGCACTGTGGCCGGGCGCTATCTCTTGTACCGTAGTCCACGCCATCCGTCATGTCCGGACGGCGAGCGCGTTCGGGCAGGGCGTCCATGCTTCCATGGTTCTATCCTGCCGGAATAACAGGACCACACTGCCGTGCGGCGGAGGAATATCCACAACTTTTCGCCGAGCCATTCCGTCTGTGGTCCTGCCATGCTATAGTTCTCTGAAAAATGCGCGCAGTCGCCGCCAGGTCGCAGTGTTCGCGAACGCAAAGGCGGCGCCAGCCGGGCATTTACGGGGGGCAATCCGGATGCAGTATGGAGGGCGTTTTCCGCTGGCCGCGCTGTGCCTCGGCGTCTTGCTCTGTGCGCCGATTGCCGCATGGGGCCAGAGCCGGGAATCAGAGCGCATCGCACTGATGGACGAGATACGCGACGACGTCTCCCACACGGCGGAGCTCATCCAGGGCGAGCCCCTGGACCCGCGCGTGGAGGACGCCCTGCTTACCGTACCGCGTCACGAGTTCGTGCCCCTGGCGCAAAGGCGACACGCCTACGAGAACCGGCCCCTGCCCATCGGCTACGGCCAGACCATTTCCCAACCATACATCGTGGCCCTGATGACCGACCTGCTGGACCCGCAGCCGGATGACGTGGTCTTTGAGCTGGGCACGGGCTCCGGCTACCAGGCCGCCGTGCTGGCAGAGCTCGTGGCCGAGGTGCACAGCGTGGAGATCGTGCCGCAGCTCGCCGCATCGGCCAGAACGCGGCTGGCGGACCTCGGCTACGACAACGTACAGGCGACCCACGGCGACGGCTACTACGGCAAGCCGGGCGCGGCCCCCTTTGACGCGATCATCGTCACGGCCGCGGCCACGCACATACCGCCGCCGCTGGTGGAGCAGCTCCGTCCAGGCGGCCGGATGATCATTCCCGTGGGGCCGGCGTTTCACCTGCAACATCTCATGTTTGTGGAAAAGGACGCGGCCGGGGCGGTGCGAACCCGCAGCGTTCTGCCCGTATCATTCGTACCGCTCACCGGAGGGCATTGATGGCCGTCACGCAACGCCAACCCAGCACGGAGCGCAGCCCGGCTCTGCTGGCCGTGGCTCTGGTTTCCGCCGGAGCCATCGGCCTGGAAATCTCCTTCATCCGCCTCTTCTCCGCCTCCCTGGGACACGACCTGGCCGGCATGGTCATCAGCCTGGCCCTGCTGGGCGTGGGCGCGGCCGGCTCGGTCCTGGCCATTGCGGGGGGCCGCGCCACGGAGCGCTCGGACACGCTGCTTTTTGCGGCGGCCGCCGGGTTCGCCGTCTCGGCCATCATCTGCTCGGTGTGGGGCCTGTCCTGGGATATCCTGCCCGAGGCGTTCGCCTGGCAGCCGCTCCGGCTCGTCAAGCTCGGCTTCCTGTACGTGCTGCTGGCCGTGCCGTTCTTCTTTTCCGGCGGCGTCATTGGGCTGACCCTGGCCACGTACAGGCGCTATCCAGGCGCCATCTACAGCGCGGACCTTGTGGGCGCGGGCATCGGCGGGGGCGGGGCGCTGGCCGCGGCCTACTGGCTGGACCCGAGCCACGGCATTCTCGTTGCCAGCGCAGCCGGGTTCGCGGCCGCGGCGGTCTTCAGCACGCGCAACCCGAAGCGCTGGGTGCCGCTCTCCATGGCCGGGCTGATGGTGGTGTGCATCCTGGTGATTCTGGCGCTGCCCTCGTGGCGGCCGTCGCCGCATTACTCCGATTACCGCGACCTGGGCCGGGCCCTGACCGCGCCGGACTCCGAGATTGCCTACGAAGCGTGGGACCCCCTGGGCCTGATCACGGCCGTGCGCTCGCCGTCCTTTCCCATCCGGTTCGCCCCTGGCCTCAGCATGAACTGCCAGGACCCCATACCTGAACAGGTGGGCCTGTACCTGAACGAGGGCGCGCACGGCGCCGTGACCAGTGCGGCGGAGATTCCCGGATTCGTGCGTTGCCTGCCCACGGCGGCGCCGTTCCGGCTGCGGCCCCAGGCGCGGGTGCTGGTGCTGGACAACGCCGGCGGCCTGCCCGTGTTGGAGGCATTGGCCGGCGGCGCATCGCAGGTGGACGCCGTGGAGCCGCTCAGCCGTCTGCGCGAAGCCTTGACCACCGAGCTGGCCGGCGCGTCCAGCAACCTCTATGCGCGGCCCGAAGTGCACCTACTGCCCGGCACGGCGCGCGCCTATGTGGAGCAGACCGACAAGACCTACGACGTGATCCGCGTGAGCTTCCGCGGCCCGGCCGGGCCCGAGCTTTCCGTGGGTGAGGATTTCCTGCGCACGCGCGAAGGCGTGGTCGCCATACTCTCGCGGCTGGCGCCCAATGGCATCGTCTGTTTCTCCCGGCCCATGGAGGCGCTGCCCTCGGCCGGGGTCCGGCTCATTCCGATGGTGGCCGACGCGCTGGAGGCGCACGGCCTGCCGGAGGGGGCCGCAGCCAAGGATTGTCTGGCCATATTCCGCGGTCCCTTCACCCTGACCATGCTGGCGAGCACGTCGCCGTTCACGTTCGAGGAGCTGATGATCCTGCGCGGGTTCATGGATCAGCAGGGGCTGGACCCGGTGTGGCTGCCGAACATGATCCCCGCGGAGGCGAACCTGCGCAACGTGCTGGAACAGCCGCTGTTCTACGAGGCGGCCGAGTCGTTGCTGGGGCCGGACCGCGAGGCGTATATCGATGACTATCCCTACGACCTGACCCCGCCCACGGACAACCGGCCGTACTTCGCCTCCGTGTTCCGCTGGGGCAGCGCCGGCGAGCTCTATGCCGAGCGGATGCGCGGCTCCATGGGGCTCCTGCAGTGGACGTACCTGCTCATCCCCATCACCCTGGTCCAGGCCGTGGCGGCCGGTCTGCTGTTCATCATCGCGCCGCTCTTTATCGCCCGGCGCATCGCGCCCGAGGAGGAGACGCGGCTGGAACCGGGACCTGCCGCGCGGTTCACGCTCTACTTCATTGCATTGGGCCTGGGCTACATGATCCTGGAGATCATCGCCATCAAGCGGCTCACGCTGTTCATGGGCGGACCGGTGCAGACCACGGCCGCCGTGCTCGGGCCGTTTCTCGTGTTCTCCGGCGTGGGGGCCGGCTGGGCGCAACGCTGGGTGGAGCACTCGGCCAAGCACATCCGCAAGGTCCTGGCCATCGCCATCCTGGTCGCGGCAATCTCGGCGTTCGTGCTCTTCTTCATGGCGGCGCGGTTGCCCATGTGGGCCGGACTACCCGTGCTGGCCAAGGCCGGCATTGTGGCCGCGGTGGTCGCACCACTGGCTGTGTGTCTGGGCTTCCCATTCCCGCTGGGGCTGGCCCTGGTCTCGCGGCGCAACCCCCGCTGGTCGGCCTGGGCATTCGGTGTCAATGGCTGCGCCTCGGTGGCTGGTCCCCTGTGTGCGCAGCTCCTGGCCGTGGAGGCCGGCTTCGGCGCGGCCGCCTTGCTGGGGTTCGTGCTCTACCCCCTGGCGTGGTTCTGCCTGCGCGCAGAAAAGACCGAGCGGAAGCGCAAACGGCGCTCCTCCGGCAGCAGTCGCCGCCGCTGATCCCGACAAAAAAACGCCCCCTGGAGCCATCCTCCGGGGGGCGCGATAATCGCACTATTCTGCGCGGCAGCTACTTGGACTCGACGTAATCGTCGAAAGGCCAGCCGCCTTGCCCGCCTTCCAGGATGAAGATGCGCTCTTCCTCCACACCCTGCTTGGCCAGATAGTTGTAGCAGCGCTCAGCGCCGCCCTTGCCTCGGGGGCAGACGACCACGACGGGCGTGGTGTCGGCCTTGAGCTCGTCGATGATCACGTCGATCTTGTCCGTGTCCTCCTGGGACTTGACCGGGTAGGAGTATGTGGCCATGGCGTCGGCCAGATGGTGGTCGTCGAACTCCTCCTCCACCTGGATGTCCACGATGTGCATGGGCGTCTTGGAGTCGATCATCTCTTTGACCTGATCAGGGGTCATGTACTTGAAATCGCCTGCAGAAGCGGCCTGGGGAATGGCCGTGGCGAGGATGAGCATGCAGGCAAAAATGGCAAACAGGGAACGAGGTTGCATTGGGTCTCCTTGTGGTCAGGGATTGGTTCAGACTATGGAAACTAACCACAGGAGTGGGGAAAGGGAAATTGAAATAATTAGGAGGTTGGGGTGGGGTGGATAGACAGGGGTGATTAGGAGGGCTTGTGGAGGCGCATGAATGTGTGTTAAGTATTATAAGCTAGCCTACAAAATACAATCTATCAGAATTTTTTGAATGAATGGAGGTACTAATATGAGTAAAGTAATGAAGTGGGATGAATTAATTAAGCCCCACCGAGTCCAAAGAGGTAACAAAGGAATACAAATTGATCTACTTGACGGAGGCAGAAGTCCATTTCAAAAAGACCAAGACAAAATATTATTTTCGAATTCATTTAGAAGGTTAGGGAAGAAAACCCAGGTTCACCCGTTGGTGAATAATGATCATATTCATACGAGGCTATCCCATAGCTTAGAAACTGCAAGTGTTGGAAGGTCGCTCGCTGTAAAAATGGCAAAGAAGGTTGAAGACGTTTTTTTAAATAACGATATAAATGCCAAGCATGTCGGAGAAATAGTACAAGCAGCTTGCCTTGCGCATGATATTGGCAATCCACCGTTTGGCCATGCTGGAGAAGATGCAATCAAAGATTGGTTCAAAGATAACGACAACCATCATTTAATAAGCAAGCTGGATGCAAAGCAACAAGCTGATTTTAAATATTATGATGGCAATGCCATGGGGTTCCGCGTGTTGACAAAAACGGAATATGATTCCTTTGAAGGTGGAATGCGATTGTCATTTCCCACTCTAGCAGCGATGATGAAATATCCATGGTCAGCTTTGAAGTCAGAAGATTTTGGGAAAGAAAAATTCAGTAGCTTTAGTTCAGAAGTCGAGATGCTCAATGAAGTTGCAACGCATCTCGGTATGATCCGAAAAGGAGATGATTGGTGGTGCCGCCATCCCTTAGCTTATTTAGTAGAAGCGGCAGATGATATTTGTTATTCTTTACTGGATTTAGAGGACGCAAAAGAGTTGAGAATAGTTAATCTTAAGTATTTAAAAAGGGAATTATTTGATAAATACCACGACGGTGATGATGAATATAGTCATATCGTGGGGAAAAGGGACGTTTCTGACAGAAGGAAGCTTGCATTTATTCGAGGTATCACTGTTGATAAACTAATCGAAGACGTTTCAAATGCGTTCTCAAATAAGCATGAAGAGATCATGAAGGGGTGTCTTGAGGGGTCAATTATTGAGCATTGTACTGAGGACTCGCGGGAATTACTAAAAACGGCGGGAGAGATATGTGAAAGGAGAGTGTATCAACATCATAGAAAAATTGAGTTAGAAATTGGATCGTATAACGCTTTAGGAGCTATGTTAAGCGCGTTCGGTTTAGCGGCAAAAGAATTATCAGAGGTTAAAGAATACGACGAATTAGGTTTCAAGTCTAAAAGGGTTGTAGATTTACTGGGTGTCAATAGGCCTAAGCCAGGGACTGGGTTTCACGAAATTATGATGCGATTTTTGGATTATCTCGGCGGGATGACAGATAATTTCGCTACACATATTTCTTGCCAGATATTAGGACATGGCGCTTCAAGCACCACTAGGTAAGCAATTTATAGCATCGGTCATCCATTTGTCGAATTCGAAGGTCCCTTATTCAACGCATTTAGGTCATACGGCCGGGGTGAACTGAGATGGATATAACCTGACACCTGGGCCACCAAAAGGTTGTGGTCATGCCGTCCCTGGCTGGGTATCGATGGAGTTGCGAAGCTTCACGAACCCTTTCGAGGAGAACGCCATGACCACGAAACGCAAAGTAGCACGAAGGAAGATGAGTCTGCTAGAGCTGGCCACTGAATTGGGCAACGTCAGCAAAGCGTGCAAAATCATGGGCTATTCCAGGCAGCAGTTCTACGAGATCCGGCGCAACTACCAGACCTTCGGCGCCGAAGGTCTATTGGACCGCCTGCCCGGGCCGCGAGGCCCGCACCCCAACCGCGTCGACGAGGCTGTCGAGCAGGCCATCCTCGACTACTGCTTGGCTCACCCCACGCACGGGCCGCTCCGCGTCGCCCAACAGCTTGTCCTGCAAGGCGTCCAGGTCAGCTCCGGCGGTGTCCGCGGCGTCTGGAGCCGGCACGGCTTGCTCACACGCCACGAGCGGTTGCTGCGGCTGGAGAAGAGCGTGCGAGAGCAGCGTTTGGAGCTCTCGGACGAACAAATCCGCGTCCTGGAGCGCTTCAGTCCCGAGTTTCGCGACCGGCACATCGAGACGCGTCACACCGGCGACCTCGTGGCCGTGGACACCTTCTTCGTGGGCACGCTCAAGGGCGTTGGACGCGTGTATTTGCAGTCGGTTATCGACTGCCACAGCCGCTATGCCTGGGGCCGACTCTACACCACCAAGTTGCCGGTTACCGCGGTTCACGTGCTCAATGAGGACGTGCTGCCGTTCTTCGAGGAGCACATCGCGCGCATTTCGACGATTCTCTCGGACAACGGTCGCGAGTTCTGCGGTCGCCCGGACAAGCATCCGTACGAATTGTTCTTGCAATTAGAAGGGATTGAGCACCGGACAACGCAGGTTCGCCGGCCGCAGAGCAACGGCTTTGTGGAGCGGTTGCATCGGACATTGCTCGACGAGCATTTCCGCATCAAGGGCCGCGAGAAGTGGTACGAATCGGTGGAGGAAATGCAAGAGGATCTGGACAGTTACCTGAACCACTACAACCGGGAACGCACCCATCAGGGCCGCGGCATGGACGGCCGAGTGCCCTACCAAGCGTTCCTGGACGGCATCGTAATCGACGAAGCAGAGGTAGAAAAAGAAGAAGCAGCGTAGCCATCACCCCGCCAGGGGCGGAGTGTCAGGTGAATACTATCTCTGTACAGCCGGGGTAGCGTACGCGACAAGCCAGCGCTCAAAAGAGCGTGGCCCGACGGCTCAAGAAACCCAGACAAAGGCCCTCTTCAACCCCCCCCTCTACACCCTCGCTGAAAACCCGGTCGTTGGCCTCCCCTCCACCGGATTCGTGAACAACCCCGCCAATAGCTGGCCCGAGCCGGGGGGCAGTTGCCCTACGGACAGGATGTCGATGCGGTCGAGGTTCTGAACGTTCGGCAGCGCGGCCGCGGCGATTGTCTCCACGAGTTTTGGCAGGACGCGTTTGAGCGGCTCGATGTGCTCCGGCCGCTCCAGGAAGACGCGCGCGCCGGCCACGGGCGGGTGGTGCAGAATGCGCACCTGGCAGCGGCCCCAGTGCGGCAGGGTGAAGGCCCATGCCAGCTCGCGGCCGTGGTTGACGAGGAGCTCGTGGTCCCACGCCGCGGGCATGAGCTCCGGCCGGTAGAGCAGCATGATCTTGCGCGCCGGCACGAGCATGGCGTTGAGAGCTTCTACAGCCGACTGGGCGCGGAGCCATGCGGCCAGGGCGGGCGGATGGGCCGCGAGGTGCTTGTGGAGGCGTGCGCGCGGGTCAGGAGCGTCGGCCAGGTCCTCGGGCAGCGGGGCGTCCTGCACGGCGTGCTCGAAGCCGGCGCGGGCGGCCCAGAATCCGGCCACGGACTCGGCAATGAGACTGTCGCCTCCGGCGGCGGCCGGCAGCTCCTGGAGCACGATGTCGGGTTCGAGGGCCTTGACCAGAAAGGTGAGGGGCGCGCCGGGCTCCGGCCCGGACTCCAGCGCGGCGAGCAGCCGCACGCCCGAGATCTCCACCCAGGCCAGACCGGGAGACTCCCAGCCCAGCATTGTGCCGCGGACGCGGTCGCCCACGCGCTGCTTGCGGCGGAAGCTCTGGCGGCGTTCGCCGGAATCGTCGCGCCTGCCCGATCCCGAGGCGCCGCTGCCCGAACCGCCGGACGTGGAGCGGATGCGCATGCGCTACCTCGATCCTGTCTCCATGAGCATGAGCTCGACCTCGTCCACGGAGAGGTTCATGGCCTTGGCGATCTGTCGCGCACTCATGCCGCGGCGGTAGGCGTTGATAACGGCCTGGCGCTTGGTGCGTGGCGAGTGGGAGATGGAGTCGGCCTGCTTGATGAGCGAACGCAGCTCGTCGGATTTGCGCTCGATGTCGTCGGCCAGGCGGATGAGCTCGTTCTGGCGCTCGCGGAAGGTCTCCATGAGCTGCTCTTCGATGCGGGAGTTGAAGTCGAGCTTGTTCAGGAGGTTCTGCTGCTTGTCCTGGAGCGTGTTGAGCACGGACTCGGAGCGCTTGAGCCGTTGGAAAAATACGATCACGAGGGTGAGAAGGACGACCTCGAGGCAGGAGAGGAGGATGAAGGCCCACTGGAGCATAGAGTAATCGGGGTGCGGCGTCGCTAGATATTGCGGTTGACGATGTTTCCGGACCACGGGGTCTTGCCCTGGTCCTCGGCTGGTTCTTCCGGTTCGTTTTTCTTTCTGCGCCGGGCAGGGCGGCCGGAGCCGCCGCCGCGTTTGCCGGCGTCGAAGTCGGCCTTCACGTTCTCGCTCTTCTCGGTCTCGGGCACCTGCTCGCGCTGCTTGCGCAGGGCCTCGTAGGCCATGTGCGAGGCCGCCGCGGCCTGGGCCTCGGGCGCAGCCATTTCCGCGCCGGCAATCTGTCCGACAAGGGGCAATTGCTGGAAGAGAAGGCTGATCTGGAAGGAGGACATGACGGGCTCCTTGCGCGCGGGCCATTACTTGACCAGATATTCCTCGATAAGGATCGACTCCAGCTGCGCGTTTCCGAGATACTGGTTGATGACAGAGAGCAGGTCCTTCTTCAGTAGCTCCGCATTACTCTTATCGGCCAGGAATGTCAGGTCTTTATTCCGTAGATAGTAGAATATGGCGTCGCGCAGGACAACTTTTTTGTGGCGTATCTCCCAGGCCAGCTTTTCCGAGGGCGCGGGCGCGGCGAACTTGCAGTAGAGGAAGCGCACCGTGCCGTTGGCTTCCTGGTGCTCCACCCAGAAGGGCTCAAAGGATACGATGAACTCCTCGGGCTCTTCTTCAAGCGGCGGCGGAGGAGGCAGGGGCTGCTCGGTGGCTGCTGTCTGCTCGGGCAGCTCGACCGGGATGTCGGGGATGGGTTCATGGGACGGCCAGACGAGGAAAAAGAGCGCGACAAGCAGGATGAGGAGCCCGGCGCCGGAGCCGATCTGGAAGCGGCGGTCCCGGATCAGCGTCTTGATGTCGAACTTCTTGGGCGCGGCTTCGAGGTCGGAGAATTCCTCCTCGCCGGTGGCGGCGGCTTCCTCCTCCTCTTCCTCCTCGTCTTCGAGAAACGGCGCGTCTTCCAGATCCAGCTCGACCTTGTCCGTGTCCGGCGCAACAGGTTCGTCGTCGATGCCGCTCAGTTCCTCGGTGTCGAGGAGCGCTTTCTCGTTGTCGGAGAGGAGTTCTGACTGATCTGCCATGGACTGAAGGGCTCCCGTGGGGAGCTTAGAGGGTGAAATCGGCGCCGTAGCGTTCGCGGAAGAGCTGGCGGAGCCGGGCCATGGCCTGGGAGTGGAGCTGCGAGACGCGGCCCTCGGTGATGTTCATGACCTCGGCGGTCTCGCGCATGGTGAGCTCGTCGCCGTAGTAGAGGGACATGACCATTTTTTCGCGGGGTGTGAGCTCCTCGATGAGCAGGGCGACCTTGTCCACCACCTCCTGCAGGGCCGTGGTGTGGTAGGGTTCGTCGCCGGCCTTGCCCTTGCCTTCGGCGGAGAAAGTTTCCTGGATGGCGTCGATGTCCAGGCAGAGCTGGTTCTGCAGCGCCTCAAGACCGGTGCGGACCTCTTTTTCGGAGAGGCCGGTCATCTCCATGAGCTCTTCTTCACTGGCTTTCTTGCCGTGGCGGTTCTCGAACTGCTTGGAGGCGTCTTCCAGGGTGCGGACGCGCTGGCGCAGACCGCGGGAGAACCAGTCCATGCGCCTGAGCTCGTCGAGCATGGCGCCGCGGATGCGGTTCTCGGCGTAGGTCTCGAACTTGATGCCGAGGCCCGGATCGAACTTGCCGAGCGCTTCCATGAGGCCCAGGGTGCCGGACGAGATGATGTCGCCGAGCTCTACGTTCTGGGGCAGCTTGGCCTTCAGACGCAACGCAAGGAACTTGATCTTGGGCGCATAATGCTGGACGACGTGGCGGCGATCCACCGCGCCCATATCCTCCCATGCAACAGCGCCCGATTCGAGCAATTCCCAGGAATTGACGTCAGGCTTGCTGGAAGAGGAGTTTTTTCCAGAAAAACTTGATGTTACCATCGAGATTCGTTGCCACGTCCCAAGTTTGAATGCGTTTGGCCGCTTCGCGCACAGCCTTGGATGCCGGTGAGTCCGGCGCATACTTTACAAACGGCGTCTGCTGGATAACCGACTTTTTGACCATAGGATCGTACGGTACCGAGCCTACCAGATCGAGCGAGACGCCGTCCAGAAAGTGGTCGCAGGCGCGGTAGAGCCGCGAGAAGACTTCCTTGGCGGCGTCCTTGGTTCTGGCCATGTTCACCAGAATCTTGAAGTGCTCCATGCCGTGCTCCAGCTTGAGCACCTTGATCAGCGCGTAGGCGTCGGTCAGCGATGTAGGCTCCGGCGTGAGCACGATGATGCGCTCCTGCGCCGCAAGGTTGAAGTAGATGACGTTGTCGTTGATGCCTGCGCCGGTGTCCACCACCAGGTAGTCTACCTTGTCCTCCAGGTAGTCCATGGACTCGAGCAGCTCAAGCTTCTGGCCGGTGGAGAGTTCGAGCATCTCGGACACGCCGGACGAGGCTGGCAGGATATCGAATCCGAAGCCGGTGTCCAGAAGTATGGACTCCAGGCTCTCGCCCTCGCGGAAGAGGTGGAAGAGGTTACGCTCCGGCGTGAGGCCCAGGATAACGTCCACGTTGGCCAGACCCAGGTCGGCGTCGAGCAACACAACACGGTTGCCCTGCTCGGCCAGGGCCAGGGAAAGGTTGGCAGAGAGGTTGGTCTTGCCAACGCCTCCTTTCCCCGAGGTGACGGAGAAGACCAGGGGAAGCTCAGAACTCATGACGAACACGCGCTCCTCTTTGAACGTGGAGTGGACGCCGTGTCCCGGACGCCGGCGTGGTCCTCGGTCTTTTCTGCGCAGGGCAGCCTGTGCTTGAAGACGAGCCGCCAGAAGTCGACAGGCTTCGCCGGGGCCAGGGTGTCCCGAAGGCCAGAGCCGCACGAAAGCGCCACAGTGGGCAGGCCGGTGGATTCACCCGTGTTGACCATAGATCCGAAACTAAATGCTTCGTCGAGCTTCGTCCAGACGATACCTGCGAGTCTTTCCGATGCATAGCTGCGGGTGAACGCGGAAATCTGCTCGGGGCCGTAGACTGGCGAGAGCGCCAGATGGATGACGCCGTGGCCGCAGGAAGGGTCGGCGTCGGCCAGGGCGGCGAAGCCCAGGCGGTTGAGCACCTCGTCCAGGCTCTCGCCGCGCGCCAGGGCCGGCAGGTCCACCAGCACGCGGTGGAAGGAACGGGCCTGGGCCGCGGCTTCCATGAACTCCTGGCCCGTGGACGCCTCGCAGTACTCGAACTCGGCCAGCTCGGCATACTGGCGCAGGAGCATGCGGCCTGCGGATTTGGAGGTGTCCGCGTTGACGATGAGTATTTTCAGGGTAGGGTCCTCGTGCCGCAGGGCAAAGGCCATGCGGATGAGCGAGGAGGTCTTGCCTACGCCGTGGGGTCCGGTCACGCCGTGCACCTTCTGCGGCCAGCCCTCCATGGACCACGGCCGCATGGGCGTCAGCTTTCCCAGCGGGGCCAGCACCGAGGCGTTCCTGTCGTGCAGCAGCGAACGGTAGAGAGAGGCAATGACCTCGGTGGAGACGCCTTCGCGCTCCAGATACTCCAGGGGCATCCGCTGGCTCGGGGTCAGCCGGGCCAGGTCCATCTGCGGTTTCATCAGCGCGCTCAGGTGCTCCTTGATGGACTGCCACTCGCGGTGCCACTGCTCCCAGCCCGAGAACTGCGGCGGCTGCGAACCGATGAGATCCGTAACGATGGAGTCGCCCGGCTTTTCCGCCGTGCCGGCGCCGCCGGGTCTGGCCTTGCCGGCCGGGGGGCTGTCGTCCAGGGCGGCGGTTATTTCGCAGGCATTGGCGCCGTCGTCCTTGCAGGATCGTGTTGAGAGAATCACGGCGTCCGGACCCAGCTCGCTTCTGATGCGCGCGAGCACGCTCCGGGTGTCTGTTCCGCGGTAGGTTTTAACGCGCATTGTCGAGTACCACAGTGTTCACGGAGTTCAGGCGGATGTCAGAAGGTATCTCGGCCTGTGAGATGACGGGGAGTGTGGGAATGAAACGCAGGAGCAGCTGTGCCAGGTGGGCGCGAACCATGGGCGTGGTGAGCAGAACGGGCTGGCCGTCGGCCACGGCGCTGGACTCCACGGCCTGGTTGATCTTGCTGATGAGCTTGTGCGCCAGCCCCGGCTCCATGGCCAGGTAGGTGCCGCTGTCGGTCTGGCGGATGGACTCCTGCAGGCTTTTCTCCACGGAGTGGTCCAGGGTGATGATGGGCAGAGTGCCCTCGGAGTCCAGGTGCGGCTTGATGACCGTGCGGGAGAGCTTCTCGCGGACGAATTCGGTGAGCTGGTCCGGGTCCTTGGAAGACACGCCGTAGTCGGCCAGGGTCTCCACGATGGAGAGCAGGTCGCGGATGGAGACGCCCTCGCGCACGAGGTTCTGGAGCACCTTCTGCACCGTGCCCAGGGAGAGCACGTTGGGCACCAGGTCCTCCACGGCCTTGGGTGCTGTCTTGGAAAGGTTGTCCAGCAGGTTCTGCACCTCCTGGCGGCCCAGGAACTCGTGCAGCTGGCGCTTGAAGACCTCGGTGAGGTGCGTGGCGATGACCGTGGATGGATCGACCACGGTGTAGCCGGCGAGCATGGCCTCTTCCTTGTGCGACTCCGGAATCCAGAGCGCGGGCAGGTTGAAGGCCGGCTCCTTGGTCTCCACGCCCTTGATGCGGTGCTTCACGTCGCCGGGGTCCATGGCCAGCAGATGGTCCAGCAGGATCTCGGCCGAGGCCACCTCGTTGCCCTTGATCAGCACGGTGTACTGGCCGGGCTTGAGCTGCAGGTTGTCGCGCAGGTGCAGCGAAGGAACGATGACACCCATGTCCAGGGCGAACTGCCGGCGGATGGAGCGGATGCGGGTGAGCAGGTTGCCGTTCTGTTCCTCGTCCACCAGCGGTATCAGGCCGTAACCCACCTCCAGCTCCAGGGCGTCCAGGGGCAGCAGGCTCTGCACCTCTTCCGGAGAATCCAGCGAGGGAGCCTGTCCTTCCTTGGCGCGCTTGGCGCTGGGTGCGTCCTCGGTAATCTTGCCCTTGCTGACCAGCCTGGCCGCGCCGAACATGAGCGAGGCGAAGATGAGGAAGGGGATGGTGGGCATGCCGGGGACCAGGGCGAAGACAGCCAGCACTGCGGAGACGAGCTTGAGCGAGCGGGCGTTGTAGGCCAGCTGGCCGATGAACTCCTCGCCCATCTTGGCCTCGGAGGCGGAGCGGGAGACGATGATGCCGGCGGCCGTGGAGATGACCAGCGAGGGAATGGTCGAAACCAGGCCATCACCGATCGTCAAAAGGGTGTATGTCTGCGCCGCTTCCTGCCAGGTCATGCCTTGTTGCATGGTGCCGAGCAGGATGCCGCCTACGATGTTGATGATGGTGATGAACATGCCGGCCTTCACATCGCCCTGGACGAACTTGCCCGCGCCGTCCATGGAACCGTAGAAGTCGGCCTCGCGACGGATGGCGTCGCGCTGTCTGGTGGCTTCCTCTTCGTCGATGAGGCCGGAGTTCAGATCCGCCTCGATGGCCATCTGCTTACCGGGCATGGCGTCCAGGGTGAAGCGCGCGGCGACCTCGCCGATACGCGTGGTACCCGCGACGATGACGACCTTGTTCAGGATGAAGAGGATGACGAAGATGACGATGCCGATGATGAAGTTGCCGCCCACCACGAACTCGCCAAAGGACTGGATGACCTTACCGGCCGCGGCCGTGCCTTCTTCGCCGTGCAGCAGAATGAGTCGGGTGGAGGCCACGTTCAGCGCCAGGCGCAAGAGTGTCATGACCAGCAAAAGGGACGGGAAGACCGAGAACTCCATGGGGCTCGTCATGAACATCGCAGTGATGAGTGTGACGAGGCTCAGGGAGATGGACAGCGAGAGCATGAGGTCCAGGAAGATGGTCGGCAGCGGGATGAGCATCACAAAGAGGATGACCACCACGCCGCCGGCAAGGAGAATATCTCCCTGTTTGGCGAAACGCTCGTAATTTATGCGGGGGCCTGCGTAGTCAGCCATCTTTTTGACACCTCATTGTCGTTATCCGACGGGGCCTGCCTGACCCCGGTTCTTGAAGATCTGCGCGAGTATCGTGGCCACCGCCTGGTACAGCTCCTCGGGAATCGTATCTCCCACTTCCACAGCACTATACAAGGCTCGTGCCAGCGGCTTGTTTTCGCGGACAGGTACGTTGTTTTCGCGGGCGACTTCCTTGATCCGCTCGGCCACGGCGTCCGCGCCCTTGGCCAGAACCTGCGGCGCAGGCGCCTCTTGTGGATCGTAGCGCAGGGCCACGGCGATGTGCGTGGGGTTGGTGACGACCACGTCGGCCTTGGGCACCTGAGCCATCATTCGCCGGCTCGACATCTGGAGCATCTTCTGCTTCTGCTGCTGCTTGACCTTGGGGTCGCCTTCCATCTGCTTGCGCTCGTCCTTGACCTCGTCCTTGGTCATCTTCAGCTGTTCGGTGTAGTCCCAGCGCGTGTACCAGAGGTCCAGGGCCGTGATGATAAAGAGTGGCAGCAACACCCAGATCACCATGTCTCCGCCGGAGTCCAGCATGTAAGCAGCCACATTGCGCGCCGGCTGATAGAACATGGGTAGCGATTCCGAGAGCTTGCCCTTGACCATGTAGTAGGCGACCAGGCCGATGACCAAGGCCTGTCCCATGGACTTGAAGAGGCGAACCAGGGTGGAGAGGCTGAAGAAAATGCGCTGCATTCCGCCGACGACGTTGAACATCTTGCCGAATTTGGGCTCGAAGACCTTGGTGGTCCACAAGGAACCGACCTGCAGATAGTTGCTGAAGAAGGCGAAGACTGCCAGGGCGAGCATCACGGGCAGAACCATGACGGCCATGGCTTTGAGTATCATGGAGAATAGCGCGTAGAGACTCTCGGGCGTCAGCGCGAAGGTGGGGGCGGTCTCCATGAACCAGCGGAAGAGCTCCTCCATATCCTCACCTATGTACGACACGTACATCCTGAGAACGACCACGCCGGCCAGCAGCACAAAGGTCTTGCCCACCTCCTGCGACTTGGCGACGTTGCCCTCGTTGCGGGCTTTGTCGAGCCGTTTTTGAGTCGGCTCTTCTGTTCTGCTTGGATCTTGCTGGGGCATGCCGAGACCCTATGCCGCAAGGCGCATGAGCGAGTCGAAGATCGCCAGGAACTGGTCGATGAAGCGGCCCATGTAGTTGGAAATGATTGTGAAAACCAAGCCCAGGAAGAAGAAGCCCACGCCAACCTTGATGGGGAAGCCCACGAACAGGACGTTCATTTGCGGAGCCGCGCGGGAGACCAGGGCCAGGCCCAGGTCCACCAGAAAGAGCGAGACCATGATCGGCGCGGCAATGCGCACCGCGAGGATGAACATCTGCCCGGAGAACTCGAGAACCCGCCCGGCAACGGCAGGCGTGATGAACAGGCTGCCCGGCGGCACCAGCTCGAAGCTCTTGGTCACGGCGAACAGAAGATACAGGTGGCCGCCCAATGTCAAAAATGTGAGCATCGCAACCATCCACAAGAAGTGGGCGGTTACGGCCTCGGACGTGCCGGTGATGGGGTCGATCACGTTGACCATGGCGAAGCCCATCTGGAAGCCGACGATCTGGCCGCCGGTCTGGATGGCGGCGAAGATGAAATGGACGATGAGCCCCAGGGTCAGGCCCATGGCGGCCTCGCCGAGAATCATCAGGATGATGGAGACAGGGTGCGTCGGGAAGGCGGAGCCCGGCAGCGACAGGTGCGGCCAGAACGCCAGCGTGACCACCAGGGTCAGGGCGGCCTTGACCGATCTCGGGATGGTGTCCCCGCCGTAGAAGGGCAGCATGAAGAGCACGATGCTGACCCGGAAGAGGGTCAGCAGAAAGCTCAGGACTGTGTCTGGTGCGATGCCGAGAAACTCCATGCCCACGCGAGATGCAAGGGAGGGGCCAAGCGGCGAAGGTCAATGGATACGGCGGATCGTGCGGTTCAGGCAGGCGATTCTGACGGCTCGGGCGACGCTGCGCCGACACTGCCGCCGGATGCAGGATGGTACTCCGGAACCGCCATGGCCAGCAGCCGCCGCAGCTCGTCCGGCTCGCGCCGGGCGGCCGCATCGGCCAGCGTGGTCAGGATATCAGCATAGGTCCCGGGCGCCGGGCAGGAGGACTCCTCCAGGACAAGGATCTGCGAGTGCTCGGAGGGCGCGGCGTGCTCGTCCGCGCTCACCAGCTCCTCGGCCAGCTTCTCGCCGGGTCTGAGGCCGGTGATGCGTATCTCGATGTCCTTGTCCGGCTCTTTGCCCGAGAGGTGGATCAGGTCTCGCGCCAGGTCGATGATCTTCACCGGGTTGCCCATGTTGAGCACGAAGATCTCGCCGGCCGAGCCCATGGCCCCGGCCTGCAGGATGAGCAGGCACGCCTCCTCCACGGTCATGAAGAAGCGCGTCATCTCCGGGTGGGTCACGGTTACGGGACCGCCGTGGGCGATTTGCCGTCGGAAGAGCGGGATGACCGAGCCGGAGGAGCCGAGCACGTTGCCGAAGCGCACCGCGGCGAGCTTCATGGAGCCGCCCCGGCGGCACTGCATCAACCGTTCGGTGAGCCGCTTGGTCGCGCCCATGACGTTGGCCGGGTTCACGGCCTTGTCCGTGGAGACGATGATGGTGCGTTCCACGCCGTGGGCGTCGGCGATGTCCAACAGGCTCTCCGTGGCCAGCACGTTGTTGGTCACGGCCTGCCAGGGGTGGAGCTCCAGCATGGGCACATGCTTGTACGCCGCGGCATGGAAGACCACGTGGGGCTTGTGCTCGGCAAAGACCCACTCGGTCCACCGGCGGTCCGCCAGGGTGCCCAGCAAGGGCGTGTGCCTGGTAAAGCCCCGTTCGTGCTCCAGCTCCATGGCGATGGTGTAGAGGCTGGACTCGTTCATCTCCACCAGCAGCAGCGAGGCGGGGTCGAAGTGGGCGATTTGCCGGCAGAGCTCCGAGCCTATGGAGCCGCCAGCGCCGGTGACCAGCACCCGTCGGCCCGTGAGATAGGCGGAAATGCGCTCCCGTTCGGGCTGGGCCGTCTCGCGTGGCAGAAGGTCGCGGTAGTCCACCTCGCGCAGGGCGGAGACCGTGACCCGGCCCTGGGCGATCTCGTGCAGGGAAGGAATGGTCCGGTAGCCCAGGCCGGCGCGCTCGCACACGTCCACGGCGCGGCGCATGGCCTCGGGCACGGCTTCCGGCAAGGCGATGAGCGCTTCCTGCACGGGCGCGCGCTGCGTAGTAAGCCACTCCTCCACGTCGTCAAGCCCACCCACCACGGGCACGGCGTGCAGCCGCAGCCCCTGCTTGGACGGGTTGTCGTCAAAGATGGCCGCAACCTCGATGCCTGTCTCGGGGCGGTCCTCCATGTCGCGCAGCAGCGCCTCGGCCGCAGTGCCCGCACCGAACAGCACGCAGCGACGCCGGGCCGCCGGCCTCCAGCGGCCCCGCGCGAGGTGCATGAGCCGCTCCCGCGAGAGATCCGGCCAGCCCATGCCGGCCACCATGCGAATGAACACCCGCACGCCGCCCACCAGCAGCATGGTGAACAGCCAGTCGAGCACAAAGACCGAGCGCGAGAAGCCGTGGAAGCGGTGGGCGATGAGCAGCGCCGCAAGCATGACCAGGGAGGCCAGGGTGGCGGCCTTGGCCACGGCTGCGAGGTCGTGGATGCTGGTGAACCGCCACATGCCGCGGTGCAGGTGGAAGAGCCGGAAAAAGAGCAGCTTGAGCGCGGTGAAGGGGACGATGAAGGCCAGAAGATAGGTCCACTGCTCGGCCGGCAGAGCCCCGCCCTCGAAGCGCACGAGATAGGCCAGGGCATAGGCCGCAGCGGCGAGCAGGGCGTCCACGGCGTTGAACAGGGCGCCGGTGCGTTTCGGGGAGGATGGCATGTGCGTGGATGTACCTTTGGAGTGTGGAACCCCCTGTGCTCTATACCAGAACAGCCCGCAGGTGTGAACGCCTGCGGGCTGTGAAAGATTGTGCGGACCGGCGGCGCATCGCCGGTCCGCAGTCGAGGAGGCTGCGCGAGGCTAGGTCACGCTTAAGCCCTGGTAGAGGACCACTGCCAGGACGAAGCCGATGATAGTGGAGTAGGCGGTTGAGAATATCGCCCACTTCCAGTTTGTTTCCTTGGCAATGGTTACGACAGTCACAAAGCATGGCGCGTAGATCAGCACAAAGGCCATGAGCGCCACGGCGGTGGCCATGGTGAAGTTGGGGTTGCTCTCGATCCGCTCAGCCAGGGAGCCCGAGTCCTCCGGGTCCACCTCGCCCAGGGAGTACGACGTACCCAGCGTGGAGATGACGACCTCTTTGGCCGCGAAGCCGCCCACCAGGGCGATGTTCAGCCGCCAGTCAAACCCGGCCCAGCTGGTCACGGGCTCGAGGGCCGTGCCGATACGGCCGGCGTAAGAGTGCAGGAGCGCGGCCTCGGCCTCCTGGTTGGCAACGTCGTCCAGGGACGAGGTCACAAGGGCGTCGGTTTCCTCAGTCGAGAGGTTCTGAGCCTGGGCCTCGGCCAGGGCCTGGGTCTGCGCCGTCTCGGCCATGGTCTCGAACTGCGTGACCTGATCCTGGGGCAGGGACGGGAAGGTCATCAGCGCCCAGAGCAGGATGGAGACGGCCAGGATGACCGTACCGGCTTTCTTGATGTAGTGCCAGGTGCGCTCCCAGGTGTGGATGCACATGCCGCGGAAGGTGGGCATGCGGTACGGCGGCAACTCCAGGACAAAGGGGGTGGAGGGGCCGCGGATCACGGTGCAGCGCAGGACCTTGGAGGTGACCAGGGCCATGGTCCAGCCGGCCAGGGAAACCAGGAACAGGGCCAGCGCCTGGTGGGTGGGGAAGAACACGCCCACGAGCAGGATGAACACGGGCAGCTTGGCGCCGCAAGTCATGAACGGCGCGGTGAGCACCGTGGCGATCTTCTCCTTGGGGCTGCGCAGGGTGCGCGCGGCCATGACGCCGGGAACGGCGCAGCCGCCGGCGATGCCGCCCGAGATGATGAAGGGCATGACCGAGGAGCCGTGCAGGCCGAAGAAGTTGAAGACCTTGTCCAGCATGTACGCCACACGCGCCATGTAGCCGGAGTCCTCCAGGAAGGAGATGCAGAAGAACATGATCATGATGAGCGGCACGAAACCGAGCACGCCGCCCACGCCGTCAATGACGCCCGAGACCACGAGGGACTGCAGCAGGCCGTCTGGCAGTATGGAGGCGGCCGTGTCGTGCAGGAAGCCGAAGAGCGACTCCAGCCAGCCCATGGGCACCTCGCCCAGCACAAAGGTCAGGTTGTAGATGGCGAAGAGCACGGCGACCATGATGATGGGGCCGACCAGCCGCTGGGTCAGCACCCGGTCGATCTTGTCCGAGAGCAGGATGCGCTCCTTGCGGTCCTCGCGGGAGAGCACGCCCTGCTTGAGGATGGAGGAGATGAAGCCGTAGCGGTAGTCGGCGATGATCGCTTCCGGATCCATGTTCAGGGTGGTGCGGCAGTGCTCGGCAACGCGGCGGGCGAGGTCTTCCAGGGTCTCGGCCACCTTGCCCGCGTTGCGGCCCTGTTCGAGCACGGCGTCGTCGCGTTCGAGGTACTTGATGGCGGTCCAGCGGGCGGGGTAGCGATCGGTAAGGAACTTCTCGCGCTCGATGGCGTCGACCATCTCGGCGATGACAGGGTCCAGGTCCGGGCCGTAGGAGATGGTCAGCGGCTTCCAGTCCGCATTCTGGTTCTCTTGGGCGTGGGTGCCGGCGGCGGCAAGCAGCTCGTCCATGCCCTTGCCGGTGCGGGCGATGGTCTCCACCACGGGAAGGTCCAACAGCTTGGAGAGCCGCTCGGAATCCACGATCCAGCCGTGGGCTCTGGCCTCGTCCATCACGTTCAGGGCCAGCATCACGGGTGCGCCGAGCTCCAGGAGCTGGACGGTGAGGTAGAGGTTGCGCTCCAGGGCGCTGGCGTTGAGCACGTGGATGACGGCGTCAGGACGTTCGTCCGCCAGATACTCGCGTGCGACAACCTCTTCCTGGGAGTAAGCCGTAAGCGAGTATGTGCCGGGAAGGTCGACAAGCTGGAGCTTGCGATCACCGCAGGTCACGCAGCCTTCCTTGCGCTCCACGGTGATGCCCGGATAGTTGCCCACGTGCTGGCGGGCACCTGTGATGGCGTTGAATACTGTTGTCTTGCCGGCGTTGGGATTGCCGGCGAGGGCTATGACAAGGGGCTTCTGCATAAGGTCCCTTCTGTCCATTGTTGAACTCCGCATATTGTCTCGAGCGTCCTTGTGCTCGCTATTCTTAAAGAAATGGGGGTAGGCAGGAGATGTTGTTTATCTAGTTGGAGGAGGCGAGGGGCTCCACATAGATAAAGTCGGCTTCGTTGTTGCGCAGGGTCAGGGTGAAACCGCGGAGACGGAGGGCGACGGGGTCCTTGAGCGGAGCCCGGCCGATGACCTCGATCTCGGTGCCTGGAATCAGGCCCATGTCACGAATGCGGCGGCCAAGCTCGCCATGCGCTTCGATGCGGCGCACCTCGGCCTTCACACCGACAGCCAGACCGCGCAAGCTGTGAATTTGTTCGGACATATTTCATACCTCCATGGTGTGTATTGAACAGATAAAACAATGCGGGCAGGCGGCACGGCTAGGCAACCTACGTCAACGTCCCTTTCAGCTGGGGAAGGTGGGCCGGCGAAGCGGTTTTGCTTGCATCCGACTTCATGTTCGAGGCTGCTTCCTGCGCGGGAGCGGTCTCTTCCCCCCGAACGGCGGCGGAAGCGGGAATGCACAGGATCTTGTCCGCCTGACCACGACCAATGACGATGGAGCTGCCGCGGACCGAGCAGCGCACCGCACTCCGGCCAGGGGACTCGATGACAAGCGCAGTGCCAGGGGTGAACCCCATGGCGTATAGCCGGCAGGCCATGCGGCCGCGCTCGATTCTGTCCACCAGCACGGTTTCTCCGGCGCGGAAATCGGGCAAGGGTTTCGCGTCCGGATGCGCAACTCCGGCAGGTTGCTCGCAACACGGCTTGCCGCAGCCATGACGGCGGCGCCGTTTGTGATGTCTGTGGCCCGAGCCAACCTTGTCTGGTCCGTCGTCCGAGCCAAAAGTGAAGAAACGGAAGTTGCGCATGTCTTGATAGCTATTCTCGTTGAGAATGGTTGTCAAGCGCTGTGGGGAAAAAATCCTTCCGCGATGGTCAGTTTTTTAACAAAGAATGAATATCCTTTGAATAGGGTTGCTTGTGCAAAACGCTGGCAAAGTGGTATCGAGAGAAACACACTGTCTATCCGGTATGGTATCCTCGGCCCATGCAACGGCAAAAGCGAGACATTCATGCGTCGATTGGATGATAACGGCACAGTCGATGGAGGCCTGCTTGCCGTCGATGTGGGGCTTTCAACTGGATTCGCACGGTTCGACGACGAGTGCCGGCTGCTCTGGCATGGCTCGCACAACTTTGGCGCCGCGGCCCGGCACAAGCGCGGCGTTATCCATATATTGGACCGCGCCGGCGAGGTGGACTGGCTGGCCCTGGAGGGCGGGGGGCCGCTCCTGCGCCACTGGGAAAACGAGGCCAGGCGGCGGGGCATCGAGGTGCTGGTCTACAGCGCGGAGGAGTGGCGGGAAACGCTTTTCCCCCTGCGGGAGCGCGCGGACGGCGAGCGGGCCAAGTCCTATGCGCGGCAGGCGGCCGGGCGCATCATCCTGCGCGACGGTCCCTCCGGCCCGCGGGAGGCGCAGGCCGACGCGGCCGAGGCCATCTGCCTGGGCGTGGCCGCGTGTCTGGACCTGGGATTGCTTGTGGAACCGCCGGACGAACTGACCGGCTGAAAGGTCGCCGCAAGGCGCCGTATCAATACAGGAGACGAAACGCCATGCCCACGGGGAATGAAGCGATGGAGGCTCTGGAGGCCAGGCTCCGCGAGAATCCGCCCATGCTGCTGGACGGCGGCACCGGCACGGAGATCGAGCGCCGCGGCGCGGCCATGCACGAAAAGGCCTGGAGCGCCATGGCCTCGCTCACCGATCCGGACATCGTGCGCGGCGTACACCGTTCCTATCTGGAGGCCGGAGCGGAGCTCATCATCGCCAACACCTATCCTTCGAACCGCCATGTCATGTCGCGGGCCGGGCTGGCCTCGGAGTTCGAGCCGGCCAACCGCCGGGCTGTGGAGCTGGCGTTGGAGGCGCGCGCCGAGGTGGAGGCGCGGGGCAGGGCGGCTCCCGGCCGCCGTCTGTGGGTGGCGGGCTCCATGTCCACAACCACGTTTACCGGCGGACTGGACAGCGACGTGCTTGCCTTGGGCGGCGCTTCCGACCATGGCTACCAGGCGCAGGCGCGGATTCTGGCCGGCGCCGGGGCGGATCTGCTCATTCTGGAGATGATGCGCGACGTGGAGGAGACCCTGCTCTGCCTGGACGCGGCGCAGGATACCGGGCTGCCGGTGTGGCTCGGCTTCAGCGCGGAGCGCGACACCCGCGGCGGGCTGCGCTTCTACGGCTCGCAAGCACCCTTTGAGGAGGGCGTGGCCGAGGTACTGGACCAGGGCCGTGCGCCGCAGGCCGTGGGCGTGATGCACAGCCAGATGGAGCTGGTGGCGGACGCCGTCGCCGCGATCAGGCGTGCGTGGGACGGGCCGATCTTTGCGTACCCCCACCACGGCATCTTCGAGATGCCCAACTGGCGGTTCGACGACACCCTGGAGCCCGAGGCCTTTGCCGCGAGGGCCATGGACTGGGTCCGGCTGGGGGTGCGCGCCGTGGGGGGGTGCTGCGGCATCCGGCCGCCGCATATCGCCGCGCTGCAAGAGGCGCTGGCAAGGGACTACGGCGGGTAGGCTCGCTACTCTTCGACGTCGAAGCCGATGGCCTCGATGGCCGAACGGACCGTGTCCTTGTCCACCGGGCCGGAAGTCTCGAAGGTCACATCGCCGGAGGAGAGGTCCACCTGCACGTCATGGACGTTGGGAATGGCTTCGAGGGCCTGGGTGACGGACTGGCTGCAATGCTGGCAGCGCATGCCTTTGACGCGGATTGTCTGCGAGGAGCTCATAAATTCTCCGGAAATAGGGTAGATGCCGCAGGCCGGAGACTCCCCCGACCGTACGAAACAGTCACGTTTTCAAGGATGGTAGCACGGCTGTAGCGTGTGGTCCACAGGCACAGGACACGCACGTTGTCGGCAGGATCGCCTGTTCGTACCGCGAGTTTTCTGTGGGAAGGGAGGCCCGGACAGTTGAGCCGGGTGCAAGGGAAACGGACGGTTACGAATTTTTTATGAAGCCGTGGCAGCCGCGCCGATTCGGGCCGGAGGGGCTGGCGGTGCGCGCCGCGCAGGGATTCCGCCGGGAAGATTGTTGACAGGCCGGCCAACATTTTTATGATGCGCCCTCACCAATGGACAGCATGCACACCAGTTACCGGCCCTTGTGCGGCCGATTTTTCCAAGGATCATCCATGCCCAAGTCGTTGTGGAGCAGGCGTTTTTCGTCGCGTCGCGTCGCGTGTTTCTCCGTGTTTTTCACCCTGGCCGTGCTGCTGGCCGGCATGGCGCCCGCAGCCCATGCGGCGGACGATCTGCGCCGGACCCCGGTGGTGCGCGCCGTGGAGAAGGCCAGCCCCGCGGTGGTGAACATCACCACGGACCGCGTGGTGACGCGCAGCGCGCCCTTTGGCGGGGGCAACAACCTGTTCTCGCCGTTCTTCAAGGAGTTTTTCGGCGATCTGCCCCAGCGCAGCTATAACCAGCAGAGCATGGGCTCCGGCGTGATTATCGACGGCAAGCGCGGCCTGGTGCTGACCAACGCGCACGTGATCAACGGCGCCACCTCGGTTCGCGCGCGGCTGGTGGACGGGCGGGAGTTCAAGGCCCAGCTCGTGGCCTCGGACCCGGACTTTGACATCGCCGTGCTGCGACTGGACGACGCGGCCAACCTGCCGCAGGTGCCCATGGGCGACTCCGACGACATTCTTATTGGCGAGACGGCCATCGCCATCGGCAACCCCTTCGGCTTCACGCATACAGTGACCACGGGCGTGATCTCCGCCGTGGAGCGCTCCATCCGCACGGATCACGGCATCTACACGGACTTCATCCAGACCGACGCGGCCATCAACCCCGGTAACTCAGGCGGTCCGCTGCTCAACCTGCACGGCGAGCTCATCGGCATCAACACGGCGATTCACGCCCAGGCCGAGGGCATCGGCTTCGCCATTCCAGTGAACAAGGCCAAGCGCGTGGTGGGCGAGCTCCTTGGCACGGGCCGGGTAAGCCCGGTGTGGCTCGGTCTCTCCGGCCAGAGCATCGACCCCGGCACGGCCAGCTACTTCGGACTGGACCGGTTGCAAGGCATGATCATCACCAAGGTCTACGCCGGCCTGCCCGCAGCCCAGGCCGGTCTCAAGCCTGGTGACGTGCTGCTTTCCATGCAGGGCGTGCCCGTGCAGGACAAGGACCACTACATGGCCATGCTGGAGAACTACGTGCGCGGCGAGACGCTGACCCTGGGAATGCTGCGCGACGGCAAGCGGTTCCAGGCCAAGGCGATGCCCACGCCGTACGCCACGGACGAGGCGCTGGCCATGGCGCGCGAGCGTTGGGGGGTGGAGATAGGGGAAGCCGACGGCAAAGGCATCCCGGTGCGCAACGTTATATCCAACAGCCCGGCCAGCCAGCTTGGGCTGGAACCCGGCGACGTGCTGCTGCAGATCGGCAGCATCGAGCTCAAGTCGCGCGATGATTTCGCCAAGGCCTTCATGCGCCACCGGATGAACAATCAGGTGCTGCTCATCGTGGGCCGCGCCGGCCGGATGTATCACGTGCGCATGCAGATCTGACGCGGGCTCGCAGCCGGAAGCAGCAAGGCGCAGCAGGCCGCGGCCTCTGCCGGGTTTTCTTGACACATACAAGGCCGAACGCTATGCACGCCTATTGTTTTCCCAAGGGGGAGGCGTTGCGTGCGGCATGCGCCGTGTGGGGGCTGCGTCACAATTTTTGAGGAGAGTTTCGATGGGGTACAAAATCATTGTCGACATCGACAAATGCGTGGGGGACGGCGAGTGCGTGGACGTCTGTCCGGTGGAGGTCTACGAGCTCAAGGACGGCAAGGCCGTGGCGACCAACATGGATGAGTGTCTCGGCTGCGAATCGTGCGTCGAGGTCTGCGAGCAGGATGCGATCGTCGTCGAGGAAAAGTAATATCCACACGGCTTACGCCTGAGCCGTTCACCCGATCCGCATCATGCGTCGGCTCCCCCGCCGGGGGCTCCTTCCGGCGTCAGTCGCCCGTCCGTTTTTTTTCCGCCAGAGCTGTCGACAGCGGCGCAATCATGCTTATCTGCCATGTTGTGTGCCCGTGGCGTGGCGGTGTCTTGGGGTTTCCCCATGGGCGACTCGAGGGCGCACAGGTTGCAGGGCATTCTTCGCGGCGCCGAGACAGGGAAGCCGGCGTATTCCACATATCTAGGAGAGTTCATGGATTTCAAAGAGATATTTGATAAGTACGAAACCTTCGTCGCCGAGATTGACGCCATCTTCGAAAAGGTCAGAGAGGCTCATCCCGAAGAAGTGCAGTGCTCCAAGGGCTGCGACGACTGCTGCTACGCGCTGTTCGATCTCTCCCTGGTGGAAGCCATCTATCTGAACCAGAAGTTCAACGAGCAGTTCTCCGGTGCGGAGCGCGCCGAAGTGCTGGTGCGCGCGGACAAGGCCGACCGCGAGGCCTACAAGATCAAGCGCAAGGTCTTCAAAGCGTCCCAGGATGGCGTGAAGGCCGGCGATATCCTCAAGGAAGTGGCCGCCATGCGCGTGCGCTGTCCTATGCTGGACGATGAGCAGCGCTGCGCGATGTACGAGAACAGGCCGGTCACCTGCCGGCTGTACGGCATTCCCTCGGCATACGGCGGCGAGGCCCGCACCTGCGGCCGCTCCGGTTTCGCGCCGGGCAAGCCGTACCCCACGGTGAACATGGAGCAGATCCACGAGCGGCTCTACAACCTGAGCCGCGAGCTTGTTTCCTCGTTCAACACCAGCCACACGGGCCTGGACGAGATTCTGGTGCCCGTATCCATGGCCCTGATGAACAAGTACGACGACGAGTATCTGGGCGTTATCGAAGGCGAGGCATCGGAGGAAGAGGCGTCCGACTGCGGCAGCTGCGGTGGCGGCCACACCTGGGAGATCAAGGGACCGGAGCGGGAGCGCCACGCCGCGCCGGGCGGCATCGGCGATCTGCGCCCCCCGTCGGACGAGGAGGACTAGCCTGTGAGCCAGTACACCCCGGAGCACGAAGCGCAGAAGCGGGCCATCTACGAGAAGATGAACCCGCGCCGCAAGAAGTTCGTGGACCGCATCGGATACGACAAGTGGGACCCCTTTGCCATGCCGAAGGACCCCATCGAGATACGCAAGGACCCGACCAACCGGACCATCCAGCAGCTCGTTTCGGACTTTTTGCGCTCCCGCGAGGCGCACCAGGGCTACACCCAGGCTTTTGCCTCCGGCGCCATGGAGCTGGCCATGGGCGTGATGCGTCAGGAAGACCGTTATGAGGGCATGATGGAGTTCAGTGCCTGGTACAAAAAACTCATGGAAAAGGAAGGCGTGCAGAATGCAGACTAATGCCACCAATGTTGATGAATTCATCGCCGAGTGTAAGGAAAAGCTGAAGGACAACTCCGAGTGCGGCAACACGCACTACAACCTGGGCGTCGCCTATCTTTCCAAGGGTGACTTCTTCGAGGCCGAGTCCTGCTTCCGCGAGGCGGTGGAGAACTCCCCGACCATGGTCGAGGCGTACGTCCAGCTTGGCGGCATCGCCATGCACCAGGGCGACCTGGAAGGCTGCCTCAACTACAACAAGCTGGCCATCCAGGTGCGGCCCATGTTCGCCACGCCCCACGGCAACGTGGGCTTCGTGCTGCTGCAGATGGGCGAGGTGGACAAGGCGGCGCGCGCCCTGGAAAAGGCCGTGAAGATCGACCCCAACTTTGTGCAGGCCCTGGCCACTCTGGGCAGCGCCTATCTTATGGAAGGGGACCCGGAGCGCGCCATCGAGGTCTGCAAGCGCGCCCTGGAGATCGAGCCCATGTTCGGCCCGGCCTGGAACAACCTGGCCCTGGCCCATCTGGAAAAGGGCGAGACGGCCAAGGCCGTGGAGTACGTCGACAAGGCCATTGAAACCGGCTTCGATGTGCCCCAGGGGCTGCTGGACGAGATAGCCCAGTACCGCTGAGGCTGATCAAAGTCCTTCGCGGGCTGTCGTAGAGGACATATATCGGGCGGATCGGCTTCATTGCCGGTCCGCCTTTTTTTGTCTCCGCCGAGACGCCCTCTTGCCGGTCCGCGTGCGGCGACGTATGGTGCAATCATGGAAAAGGACTTTCGCAGACTCAAGACCAAGGTGCAGGCCCTGCTTGCCGCCGATGAGTGGGAAGCCAATCTCGATGCGTTCGAGGCGTACACCCCGCGTCAGCTCATCGGCCCGCTGTTCTCCACGCTGCTGCGGATGGACGAGGTTCGCTGGCGGGCGGTCACGGCCCTGGGCCTTACCGTGGACCGCATGTTCCAGAACAAGGCGGAGGACGCGCGCATCGTCATGCGCCGGCTGATGTGGAACCTCAACGAAGAGTCCGGCAACATTGCCTGGGGCGCGCCGGAGTCCATGGGCGAGATCATGGCGGTCAACGCCACCATGGCCCAGGAGTACTCTTCCATTCTCGTGAGCTACATGGACGACTCCATTACCTGCGGCAACTTTATCGACCACCCGCCGCTGCGGCGCGGGGTGTACTGGGGGCTGGGGCGGCTGGCCCAGGAGCGCCCGGCCATTCTGACCAAAGGAGCGTCGGCCGTGTGCGTCGGCCTGGAGGATTGCGAGGACGAGCAGATTCCCGGCCTGGCCGCCTGGGTGCTCTCTTCCATGGCTGGCCACCTGCCTGGGGATGTGGACCCGCTGCCCGGGTTGGAGGCGTTGCAGGACAACGAGACAGACGTGGAGCTCTATCGCGGAAGGCGCATGGAGACGACCACCGTCGGTGCGCTGGCTAAAGAGGCGCTTGCCGCGCTTTCAGGTAGCTGACAAAGCCCGCTAGCTTCGTTTCTTCGAAAGATTCAAATCCTCGCGTATGAGGAAGTGTGCGTCGTCCTTGAGTTTTTCTTGCGCCTTGCTCTCAAGCCTTCTCTGCAGCCTGCCAGAGTGCACGGTGTCATCCGTCTGGAAGCGCTCACTGCATCTTCATGCATTTTTCACGCAAAAGCAGAAGCCCAGGGCTTTCCCGGCCCTGTCCTTTCCGGTAGGAAGCATGGATGTCGGACGCGATACGACGCTCCGGCGTTCTTTTTTTGAATACGTATTGGAAAAAAATGATTCCCTACCCGCAGTTCGATCCCGTCGCCATTGAGCTCGGTCCGCTGGCCATCCGCTGGTACGGCCTGATGTACGTCATCGGCTTCCTGACAGCGTGGTTCCTGGGCCGTTGGCGCGCCACCCGCAGCAGGGCCGACTCTCCGCAGGGCGCCTGGACCCCGGCCGAGGTGGACGACCTCATCACCTACTGCATCGTGGGTCTGCTTCTGGGCGCGCGCCTGGGCTACGCCCTGTTCTACGATTTCCCAACGTTCATCGCCCGGCCTCTGGAAATCTTCAAGATCTGGCACGGCGGCATGTCCTTCCACGGCGGGGCTATCGGCGTTGCCCTGGCCTTTATCATCTTCGCCCGGATCAAACACAAGCCGTTGCTGGCGGTGACGGACTTCACGGTGGTGCTCGCGCCGCCCGGCCTGCTTTTCGGCCGGCTCGGCAACTTCATCAACGGCGAGCTCTGGGGCCGCCCCACGGATGTGCCCTGGGCCATGGTCTTTCCGGACCCAGCGGCCGGGGGCGTACCGCGCCATCCCTCCCAGCTGTACGAGGCCGGGCTCGAAGGCATCGCGCTCTTCGCGCTGCTGTGGTGGTTCTCGTCCAGGCCACGGCCCCGCGGCTCGACTACCGGGCTGTTCCTGTTGGGCTACGGCGTGTTCCGCTCCCTGGTGGAGTTCACGCGGCAGCCGGACGCGCAGCTCGGTTTCCTTGCCTGGGACTGGCTGACCATGGGCCAGCTTCTTTCCGCGCCCATGATCCTCTTGGGCCTTGGATTCATCCTGGTATCGTACGCAAAGCGTACGTAAGTTTTTTCGTCATCAAGACGTCCATAACTCGCTGACTCAGTTGACAATCATCAGGTCTCGTGAAAAAAAGAACCAGCTGACGAATTTAAGCACCCCTTGTTAAGGAGTTCTTGAATGGCCAAGGAAGAATCCATTGAGGTCGACGGAATAGTCCAGGAGGCGCTGCCGAACGCCATGTTCCGCGTCGAACTGGAAAACGGCCACGAGGTCCTGGCGCATATCTCCGGAAAGATGCGCAAGTTCTATATCCGCATTCTTCCGGGCGACCGCGTGCGGGTGGAGCTCTCGCCGTACGATCTCTCCCGTGGGCGCATTACCTACCGCATGAAATAGCCACGCCGGTCTTTCTTTTCCACTTCTGCAGGCGAACCTGAGCGCACGCTGCCGTGCGGTCGCACTGCTGCGTCCAGCGTCCGGCCGTGCGTCCACATAAGAAAAGGCCCGCACCGGTACGCCGATGCGGGCCTTGTGACGTTGATGGTATGAAAAAATCTCCTTACGCAACGCAGCCAGCGGGAGATTTTCAACAGTCTGCTAGGGGGCGGTGCCCAGCATGCGCGCCGAGGCCATGCCGCCCTGGAGGTTCTCGGAATCCTTGATGCCTGCGGCATCCAGCATCACCTGCGCCTCGTAGGAGCGCGCGCCGGTGTTGCACACCAGCACCAGCTTCTTGCCGCGGGGCACCTCGTCCATGCGCGCGGGCAGCTCGTCCTGGGGAATGGCCTTCCAGTACGGCGCATCGAGGCGCTTGGCCAGGGGGCCGGAGTCGGCGTCGGCCCGCACGTCCAGGAAGCAGATGTCGCCGGACTCGCGGTCAGCCCAGCGCTCGGCGAACTCCTCGGGCGGAAGGCCGCGGTTGATGCCGTCCAGGACGTTGGCCGCCACGTTGCCCGCGGAGTTGACGATGTCCATGGCCGCGGAGAAGGGCGGGGAGTAGGCGAACTCCATGACCTGCAGGTCGTCCACCGTGATGCCGAAGGGCAGGGCGGCCGCCACGGCGTTGATCCGGCCGACCAGGGCGTCGCGCATGATGGACAGGCCCTGTATGCCCAGGACCTTGCTGCTCTTCTTGTCCACCACCAGGTCCAGGTACATGAGGCCTTTTTCCGGATAGAAGTGGGCGCGGTCCAGCTGGGAGATGTGCACGTTGACGGGGTCGAACCCGGCGCGCGTTGCCGAGGCCATGGTCAGGCCCACGCCGGAGACGGCGATTTCGAAGAGCTTGACGGCCCAGCTGCCCAGCACGCCCGGGAACTTCTTGTGCCGGCCCGTCAGGTTGTCGGCGATGATCCGGCCCTGGCGGTTGGCCATGGAGCCCATGGGCAGGAACACGGGCTGGCCTGTGATGAGGTTCTTGACCACCACGCAGTCGCCGCCGGCGTAGATGTCCGGGTCCGAGGTGCGCAGCTCGTCATCCACGATGATGCCGCCGCGCTCGTGCACGTCCAGGCCGGCGTCGCGCGCCAGGCCGTCGTTGGGCGCCACGCCCACGGACAGGATCACCAGGTCCGCATCCAGGGTGCGCTTGTCCGTGACCACCTTTGTCACGCGGCCGTCCTCGCCTTCCATGGCCGTGACCTTCTCGCCGAAGTGGAAGGTGATGTCGTTCTCTTCCATGTCCCGGCGGGCCATCTCGGCCAGATGCGGGCTCACCAGGCCGGGCAGGAGCTGGTCGGTGATCTCCACCACGGTGGTGTCGATGCCCCACATGTCGGACAGGGCCTCGGCCATTTCCAGGCCGATGAAGCCGGAGCCCACGATGACGGCCTTGCTGACGGAGCCGCTCTGGATCTTCTCGCGAATCTCCACGGCCTCGTCCAGGCCGGACACGGCGTGCACGCCTTCGAGGTCGGTGCCCGGAATGGGCAGCTTGCGCGGGCTGGAGCCCGTGGCGATGACGAGCTTGTCATAGGGCAGGGTGTCCTGCGCGCCGGTATTGAGGTCTTCCACCAGGACTTCCTTCTTCTGCCGGTCGAGGGACACGGCGCGGGTGGAGGGCCGCACGTGCACGCCCTTGGCCGTCTCGAAAAAGGCCGGGGTGCGCACGACGTGAAAGCTTGTGGTCTTCAGCTCATCCGCAGTGGAGACGTCGCCGGAAACATAGAAGGGGATACCGCAGCCGCCGTAGGAGATGGACGGGGACATGTCCACCATGGTCACCTCGGCCGAAGGAACGAGCCGTTTGTAACGGGACGCGGCCTTTGGGCCAAGAGCGACGGCGCCGATGATGACGACTCGATCGGCCATGAATCAACTCCTTGCAAGAGATTGGGTGATATTGCTTGTCAATGGGCTAACAGGTGGGGCACACCTTAGACAAAATTCCCAATAAGGAACAGGGGGATTCCGTGAACAGTTTTTCAAAAACCGGGAGATAGGCGTGTCATCGTCCAATTCAGGCAGAATCAAAATACAAATGAGGCAAGTTGCCGATATTCGACCTGAGACATTTCTGGAAGGTGCGAAGCCCTTTTGGGATAAGGGGTATCTGTTCATGGTTGTTGAGCTGGAAGCATCTGGATATGTGGAGGAGACTGTCGGATGTTGCATGATGGATTTCATAGCCAGATGTGAAAAGGACGTAATGCTTCTGGATTATCATACACTACGCACGGTTTTAGCGGCATCAAGCGTCGATACTTGCATCATCAAAGTTTTTAGACCAGGCACACCGCTTTCGGAGATGGTTGCATGTCGGAATGAAGAGAACACCGCATTTGTTGAGATGGAACTAACAGATGGAGAAGTGTGGGAATTGTATGCGGAAGATCTTCGATTCAACAGGGCTTTTATGAAAGTTTGGCAGGATGCTGATATTGAGCGTGAATGTTAGATAAACGGAGCAAGATTCCATGGCCCATTCAGAGCAACAGACGGAGCTGGTTCGCGAGATTCTGGAAATCCTCCGCCGCACGGCGATTCATTATGGCCTGTGGTACGCCGAGGCCGAGCGCCAGCTGGGCACGGCCGACGCCCACCACGCCGAGATGGAGGCCGGCGACAGGCTGCAGGCCATCCTGCTCGGCCGGCTGTCCAAGATTCTGGGCATGGGCGTTACCGAGGACGGCCTGCCGCAAGGGCTGGTGGACCTGGACGTGGACACGCTGCAGACCCTGCGCGACGGCATGGCCACCAACTGGCTGGCCGCGGACGGCGTGTGGTTCCAGGCCATCGAGAACCGCATCTCCATGCACGACGCCAAGCGCGTGAACGACACCTGCTGGACCAAGTTCTCGCCGTACGAGGCGCTGCGCATCAAAAGCCTGCTGGAACTGCCCGAGTTCGGCGGCCTGCCCGCGCTGCAGACGGCGCTCGCCCACCGCATCTACGCCCGGGTCAATCCCTGGGAGATCGTGGAGGACCGCGAGCACTCCTTTGTCTTCCGCATGAAATCGTGCCGGGTGCAGACCGCGCGCACCAGAAAGGGTTTGGCCGAGTACCCCTGCAAGTCCGGCGGCATGGTGGAGTACCGCACCTTTGCCCACGCCATCGATCCGCGCATCCAGACCGAGTGCGTGGCCTGCCCGCCGGATACGCACCCCGAGGACTGGGTCTGCGCCTGGCGCTTCACTGTGGCCTGATCCGGGAGCCCAGGCATGACGGTGGGCAAAGCCCTTTACAGGATAATCTGGACCACGGGCCTGTTGGTGTGGGGGCTGTACTTCATCCTCGTGCTTTTCAGCCAGTTCGACGAGCAGCAGCTGCCCGAGGTTCAGCAGGTATTGGCGTACAGGCTGGAGCCGAGCGCCATACCGACTGAGGAGAACGGCTTTTATGCGCTCATGGGCTTTGCGGTGCCTGCCGGGCAAGCTCCCTATGGGGCCGGGCTCGTGGCCGTTCACTCACTGCGGGACCGCTCGGCCTGGGGAGAATGCCCGAGCTGGAACGAGTGCTTTGACGCGAAGCCCCTGGAGTTCAAAGGGGGCCCACCGGACATGCCCTCCCGGCTGAGCGAGTACGAAGGCCTGGATGGGGTTCCCGAGCTGCTGCGCGACAATGCCGAGCTGGTCGAGCGCTACGTGCAACTGACCTCGTATTCGGCCATGGACGCCGGCCCGGTGCTGGCGCTTACATTCCAGGGCTTATGCCCCCCGTTCCCACTCCCCCTCGGCCAGGTCTACGAAGTGCACAGGCTCTTTCTGGCGCAGATTGCCCGCGACGTTCTGGAGGGCGCGCCCGTGTCTCGGGCTGTAGATGCGCTCGCCCGGGACCATGCGTTCTGGCGCATGGCGGCCGCCGGCAGAATCGGGGTGATGGAGAAAGCCGCTGCCGCATTGATGGTCTGGCAGAACCTCGATTTTCTGTCGTTGCTTCTGAACGCGTACCCGCACGAGTTCGAGGACGAAGCTTTGTACCATACGGCGCGAGGGATGGTGGTGCCGCCCGAGGCGGACGAGTACTCCCTGCAGTTCCAGACCAGGTTGGACCTGACCGCGATCCTTCACTCCCTGGAGGAGAAGGAGGACGAACCGACGCTGTATAGCTTGAGGGAGCGGCTGCCTATTGAGGAGGCGGGCATTCCGGCGTGGACGCTGCCGTTTATCCAGCCTTTGTACCTGCAGAACCAGACGCTCAATAACGTGTACCGGGTCTATGCGCCGCAGCTGTCCATGCAGGTCGAAGATCCGGCAAGCCGGCGCCTATGCGCATCGGAGTTCAGAACGTATATGGAAGGGGCGCAACCAGGCCTGCATTGGCTGCGCAATCCCAAGGGCAAGCTGTTGATGTTGGGGCTGTCCACCCCGTACTGCGAGATCGCCGAGCGCTGCTATACCTCCCACGTGCTCGAGAACCTGATGGCCCGGCTGCACCTGGAGCTGGTGCACAACGCGGTGCCGCCCTCACAGACCGAGGCGTTTCTGGCGGACCTGCCGGCCGAGCTCCGGAGCCCGGAGACGGGCAAGCCCGTGGGGTACAACGCCACGACAGGCAGGATATTCATGGAGCGTCCGCACGAGAGTGAGCTCCGGCTCATCGTCCATCACGTGCAGTAGCCCAATACACAAAAGAGCAACGCCGGGGTTTCTGTCCCGGCGTTGCTTTTTTATCAGGAGTGCGGGCTGGAGCAGCCGGCGGTTTCCCTTGGTGGGGGCATCCGCTGGTGACGCCCCCTGTTTCGAATCTGCCTACAGCCGTTGCCGCACGGTTCCCGGCTTCGCGGACGGGTGGAAGAGAATTGCCGCGGCGGCGAGGAGTCCGGCTGCAAGAACCAGGCTTCCCGATTCGAGACCCACGCTGTTGGCCAGCAGCGGCCCGGCGAAGTAGCCGCTTCCCCATACCAGATAGTAGTAGCCCGAGACGGTTGCCTGGCGGCCCTCAGCCACGGTCTCGTTGACCAGGGCCATGGACGACACGGCAAACGCGCCCATCGACAGCCCGAGCAGAATGGTGCTGGCAGGCAGCAACGGTTGGGAGCCGGACAGCAGCCCGACCAGTCCCGCAGCTATGCCCAGCAACCCGCCGACCATGAACGGCCTGCGGCCGTAGCGGTCGGAGAGCCTTCCCGCCAGACACTGCGCCGCCGCGATGCCCGAGAAGAGACAGAACAGGAACACGCCCAGTCGGCTTTGCGAGAACCCCCGCGCCGCGGTGAGATAGACCGGGATGCTGCTGGTGATGAGGCCGTAGACGGCGCCGGAAAGAGGCAGGCAGCACGCCAGAGGCCACAGCGATCGCACTGCTGCCGGTGTATCGTGCGTCTTGCCTGACTCCAATCTGGGTGAGGCCGCCGTCCGCACCGTCACCAGGACCAGGACCACTGCAGCAAGGCAGAGCCATGCAAAGGCGGCAAAGGGGCTGCCCGCAATGTGCGCGGCCTGCAACGCTCCGGCAATGGGCCCGAGCATCAGGCCCAGGTGGAACGCGGCGTTGTAGAAGCCCATGGCCCGGCCGCGGTTGTCCGGATACAGGCTTCCGAGCAGGGCGGGAGCCGACGCCCAGACCGGCGCTTCCCCGGCTCCCTGGAGAAACCTGCCGGCGTAGAGGGCCATTGTCGTGTCGGCCTCGCTGAATACCCATGCAGCGGCGGCCATCAGAAGAAAGCCGCAGGCCAGGACGCGGCGGTAGCCGAAGGTGTCCGCCATCCGCCCGGCCGGGTACTGGCAGGCCATGTAGGAGATGGCGAAGAACGAGGACAACCATCCGGCGGAGCGCATGCTGCCGGACAGCTCGATATATTTCTGGGGCAGGGCCACTCCGGCCATGCCCATACCGATCATGGCAAGGAACACGGCGAGACACAGCCCCGCCAGCGGAAGAACGCGTTGCATATTCCCTCCTGGGAACAATCGCTTGCGCCGCGGGTAAAGAGCCCGCGGTCAATCAGCTCGGGGTAGATTCCGAACACGCCTGACGGCTCAGGAGGGGATGAGAAAGACAGGGCGCAACACAGAGCGAACCCGGTGTAATGATTCCATTACAGGTTCGATGGCGGCCCGCTTGCCGGAAAAGCCCCTCCCGTTAGCAGGGAGGGGGAGAAACGCAAAGAAGGGGATGGATCATAGTGTGACGTCTCTTTCCTGTTTTGGAAAAAATGATCGGCGCCGTAGAAATTGTCAATCAATTGCTTGCGCAGGGGGCGGGTTTGCGAGCGGCCGGACCCACAAAAAAGAGCAACGCCGGGGCAGGGATCCCGGCGTTGCTAGAGGGAGGAAAAACTTCTTCGAAGGGCGGGTACGCGGGCTGGAACAGCCAGCTGATTCTGACGGTGGAGCGTCTCAGAACTGTCATGCGTACCTATTCGAATTCTCCCGTGCGCCACAATGCGCCGTTATGAGCGTTCGAATCCATTATTTCGGTCTACCCTCCGTTTACACGTTGCCCGCGTGGTTGTGTGGAGTGTCCTCTGCCGTACTCAAATGATAACCATTCTCATCACCCTGTCCAGGCCGGGGACGCATTTTTTCTCAAAATAATTTCCGGCAGCCCGGCGCGGTGCTGCTGCCGAAGCCGGCCGTTGCCGCGGGGTATTGCGTCCAGATGGTTGTGGGGCTACATGATGAACCCATGAGCGAGTACATCGACGGACTTTCCAACCGCGCCGAATCCGTCGGCATTGTGGAGCGCAAGAGCTTCACCCTGCCGGACGATGCCGGCCCCTTCGAGCTGGAGGGCGGGGCGCATCTTTCTCCTGTGACCATCGCCTACGAGACGTACGGCGAGCTTTCTCCGGCGCGCGACAACGCCGTGCTTATCTGCCACGCCCTGACCGGCGACGCCCACGTGGCCGGCTACTACTCGGAGACCGACCCCAAGCCGGGCTGGTGGGATATCATGGTGGGACCGGGCAAGCCCATCGACACTTCGCGCTACTTCGTGCTCTGCGCCAACGTGCTGGGCAGTTGCTCCGGTTCCACCGGGCCCAGCTCGGTCAACCCGGCCACGGGCAAGGCGTACGGGCTGGAGTTTCCGGTGGTCACCATCGGCGACATGGTCCGGGCCCAGAAGCTGCTTGTGGAGCACCTGGGCATCGAGCGGCTGCTGGCCGCCGTGGGCGGCTCCATGGGCGGCATGCAGGTGCTGGAGTGGGCCGTGCGCTATCCGGACATGATCGCCGCAGCCGTACCCCTGGCCACCACGCCGCGCCATACCGCGCTGAATATCGCCTTCCACGAGGTCGCGCGCCAGTGCATCATGGCCGACGTGAACTGGAACCGCGGCGCCTACTACGACAGTGAGAAGCCCTCCATGGGCCTGGCCGTGGCGCGGATGATCGGCCACGTGACCTATCTTTCGGACGAGGCCATGCGCGTCAAGTTCGGCCGCAAGCTGTACGAGAAGGAGGCCTACAAGTTCGGCTTCGACCTGGAGTTTCCGGACTTCCAGGTGGAGAGCTATCTGCGCTACCAGGGCGGCAAGTTCGTGGAGCGGTTCGACGCCAACTCCTTCATCTACATCACCAAGGCGGCCGACTACTTCGACCTGGCCCAGCAGCACGGCGGCGGTTCGCTGACCGAGGCCATGACCAAGGCCCGCTGCCGTTTTCTGGTGGTGTCCTTTTCCACGGACTGGCTTTACCCCACGTCGCGCTCGCGCCTGCTGGTGCAGGCCATGAAAAAGGCCGGGCTGGAGGTGAGCTTCTCCGAGGTGGAGGCCGAGTTCGGCCACGACGCCTTCCTGCTGCGCAACGAGCGGTTGTTCGATCTGGTGGAGAGCTTTCTGGAGCACGCGCTGGCAACGGAGCGCAAACGGGCCGAGACCGCGCCCAAGGAGGCGTGGGGCTGATGCGCTTCGATTTGCAGGTCATTGCCTCGTGGGTGCAGGCCGGCTCCAAGGTGCTGGACCTCGGCTGCGGCACGGGCTCCTTGCTGGAGCATCTGGTGCGCGAAAAGCACGTGGTGGGCCGGGGCATCGAGATGGACGAGGAAAAGGTCTCCAAAGCCATCGGCCGCGGGCTCAGCGTGGTGCAGGGCGACCTCATCAACGAGGTGCGCGACTACCCCAGCGGCTTTTTCGACGTGGTCATCCTGAGCCAGACGTTGCAGCAGGTCTACCAACCGGAGGAGGTCATCCGCGAGATGCTGCGGGTGGGCAAGCGCTGCATCGTGAGCTTCCCCAACTTCAGCCACTGGCGCATCCGCGCGCAGATCCTGTTCCAGGGCAGGGCGCCGGTCACGCGGGAGCTGCCGCATGAGTGGTATGACACGCCGAACATCCGGGTGATAGCGCTCAAGGATTTCCGGCGGTTCTGCCGCGAGCAGGGCTTTACGGTGGAAAAGCAGGTGGCCATCGACACGGACTACCGGCAGGAGCAGGGCCACGCCCTGCGATTTTTCGCCAACTGGCGTGCGTTTTACGGGATATTCTTGTTGGGGAAGGAGCGATGACAACAACAATTGTATTCTCAAGATCAGCCGGGAGTTGTCTCTCAGCTAATCTCGAACCATGAATAGTTGTTTCCTCGTAATGGAGAATGCCTGCTGGTACAGCGTGTCAAGCGATTGAATACGGTCCACCAAGATAGTCTGCTGAATTACATCAGTCTCGAATTTGATTTATTATATTCTGTACCTGCAGCTCAAGTTCATCTTGGTTGCAGGAATATTCATCGATGCTACCAAAGCATGAGAATGTGGATTGATTGAAGCCATCTTCGATGTCATTAAACCAGATGGCAATACTGCCCACTATTGCAACAACCCAGAAGCCACCACCTTTATTCCCATAGGGCTCTTGACGCCATTTTTGTGGAGGGATTTTTATCATCTCCCATATTTTTCGTTGCTCTGGAGTCATTCTGTCATAGGATTCATTGATGATATTCCAGAGTTCTGCCTCCGTGGCGGGCTTCCATTCCATATGGTTAACTCCACTTCCTAACAACCAACGCCACAAAGCGTTTAGTCGATTTGATGTAGCATGTTTAGTTTTTCCATGCTTCTATTAACACTGGCCCGAATTTGTTGTTACCATCCACATTGTTGAGGCTCAACATGTCACGATGGAGGTAACGTGTTCATTCCCTTCAGAAAAAGCTGGGCCTTGGGTCGGACGGTCTGGAGTCAGTGCGTTATGCGGCCTGAACATATTGTGTTCCTTTCGGCACCGTTTAATCAAGCACGTGGTTATAGTGTCTTTGAAGATACGTAGAAGGGCATGTTTTGAGCCGTCAATCGCACAGCCAGCGTCCACTCGTTCACTTTTGTAACATTTTCCGCCTCTGATGCGCCCTCATAACTCCCCGTCATCGCCTAGGAATTGACTCCAAGCTGTAACACTCTTGCCTCATTTCCCATTGTCAGCTAAGCATTGTGGGTTGGACAATTTTTGTACCCGGGCATAAAGGCGTGTGTTTGCCGCTTATGTCGGTCCGGGACTTCGAGCCGTTTTGATTGCATAGATTCCGCGAGGGATAGAGAAGCTTCTCGCGGTCAACCAACACCACTTGGAGGCATTGATGAAACGACTCTTCGTCGCCGTGCTCGCCGCAGCGCTCGTCATGACTGCCGGCTTTGCGCACGCCAAAACGCTCAAGCTAGCCATGGATGCCGACCCGGTTTCCCTGGATCCCCAGGTCCAGCTCTCCGGCGGCATGCTCCAGTACTCCCACCTTGTCTTCGATCCGCTGATCCGCTGGACCAAGGACATGAAGTTCGAGCCGCGTCTGGCCGAGAAGTGGGAGCGCACCGACGACCTCACCGTGCGTTTCTACCTGCGCAAGGGCGTCAAGTTCCACTCCGGCAACGAGTTCACGGCCAAGGATGTGGCCTGGACCCTGGCCCGCCTGAAAAAGAGCGCCGACTTCAAGGGCCTGTTCGAGCCCTTTGCCGAGCCCAAGATTATCGACGACTACACCATCGACATCGTCACCAAGAAGCCCTATCCGCTGCTTCTGAACATGGCCACCTACATCTTCCCCATGGACAGCGCGTTCTACTCGGGAACGGATGAGAGCGGCGAGCCCAAGGACGCCATCGTCAAGACCGGCCCCTCCTTTGCCAACGCCAACGAGTCCGGCACAGGCAAGTACGTGGTGGCCGAGCGCGAGCAGGGCGTGAAGACCGTGTTCAAGGAGTTCGACGGCTATTGGGACACCAAGTCCCCGGGCAACGTGGACGAGATCATCCTGACCCCCATCAAGGAAGACGCTACCCGTACGGCAGCACTCCTTTCCGGCGATGTGGACTTCATCATGCCCGTGCCGCCCCAGGATCTGGACCGCCTGCGTGAGAGCGACAACGTGAAGCTGGTGACCATGACCGGTTCCCGCATCATCACCTTCCAGCTCAACCAGAAGCGCCGCGAGGAGTTCAAGGACCCCAAGGTCCGTGAAGCCATCGTGTGGGCCACCAACAACCCCGGCATCGTGCAGAAGATCATGAAGGGCTTCGCCACGGCCGCCGGCCAGCAGAGCCCCAAGGGCTACCAGGGCTACAACCCCGATCTGACCCCCCGCTACGACCTGGAAAAGGCCAAGCAACTCATGGCCGAGTCCCAGTATCCCGACGGTTTCACCGTCACCATGATCGCCCCGAACAACCGCTACGTGAACGACGAGAAGGTCTCCGAAGCGTTTGTTTCCATGATGGCCAAGATCGGCATCACGGTTGATCTGAAGACCATGCCCAAGGCCCAGTACTGGGATCAGTTCGACGCTCAGGTGGCCGACATCCAGATGATCGGCTGGCACGCCGACACCGAGGATTCCGCGAACTTCTTCGAGTTCCTGCTGATGTGCCCCAACAAGGAAACCGGCTACGGCCAGTACAACTCCGGCAACTACTGCAACGCCGACGTCGATCAGATCATCCTCGACTCCCAGTCCGAGACGGATCGCGCCAAGCGCTCCGCGATGCTGCAGAAGGCCGAGAAGATCGTCTATGACGAAGCCGCCTACGTGCCCCTGCACTGGCAGGACCTCTCCTGGGCCGGCAAGCCGAACCTGGAGATCGAACCCATCGTGAACGTTATGAACTTCCCCTACTTCGGGGACCTCGTCATCAAGTAACGTTTGCTCCTGACGTATAGTTAATCGCCGGGGGACTCGGACGACCGAGTCCCCCGGTTTGCTTCGCAACGCACCGAACTCCATTTCTGAACAAGGACCAGCACTACCAGCCATGTTCGCTTTCGCCGTCCGCCGTATTCTCCAGGCCCTCGTGGTCATGGTGGTCATCAGCTTTATCGGCTTCTCCATCAAGTTCGCCATCGGCGACCCGGTGCGAGATCTGGTGGGCATCTCCGTCTCCGCCGAGGAGCGCGCTGAAATCCGCGACCAGCTCGGGCTCAATGATCCTTTCATGGTTCAGTGGGTCCGCTTCATGGGCAACGCCATCCACGGCGACGTGGGGCGCTCGTTCTTCTTCAAGAAGCCGGCCATGGACGTGATCGTCTCCAAGGCCCCGGCCACGCTGGAACTGGTCCTGGTCAGCTCCATCATCGTCATTGTCTTTTCGGTGCCCATAGGAATTTTCTGCGCAGTACGGCCAAACCACTGGCTCTCACGAATACTGATGGGCTTATCCATTGTGGGGGTGTCCATTCCGGTTTTCCTCACAGCCATCCTCCTCATCTACGTCTTCGCGGTCGAGCTCCAGTGGCTGCCGTCATACGGACGCGGCGAGACCATCCAGCTGTTCGGATTCTGGGAGTCCGGGCTGGCCACCAGAGACGGTCTGCTGCACATCATCCTGCCGTCCATCGCGCTCTCGTCCATCATGCTGCCGCTCTTCATCCGCCTTATCCGCGCGGAGATGAAGGAAGTGCTGGAGACCGAGTACATCAAGTTCGCCCGGGCCAAGGGCTTGTCCCCCCGCCGGGTGCTCTACCTGCACGCCTTCAAGAACACGCTCCTGCCGGTCATCACTGTGGGCGGCGTGCAGCTCGGCATCATGATCGCCTTCACCATCCTCACGGAAACGGTCTTCCAGTGGCAGGGCATGGGCTTCATGTTCCTGGAAGCGGTGGAGCGCTCGGACACCTCGCTGCTGGTGGCCTACCTCGTCTTTGTGGGAGTAATTTTTGTGATCGTGAACACCGTGGTGGACCTTGTCTACGGCCTCGTGAACCCTATGGTCCGCGTGGCGGGCAGGAAGTAGGAGCGCGCTATGGAACTCTTGCGACGCTTCAAGGACTCGTACTTCCTGTTCTCCTTTCTGCGCGATCCCGTGGCCATCGGGTCCTTCGCCATATTTTTCGTCCTGGCCGTGGCCGGGTTCTCTGCGCCTATCAGCGCGCCGCACGACCCGTACGACACCGCGACCATCGACGTCATGGACTCGGAGCTGCCGCCCGCTTGGATGGACGGCGGGGAGAACCGCTTCCTCCTGGGCACGGACGACCAGGGCCGGGACATGCTCTCCACCATCCTGTACGGTACGCGCGTCTCGCTGATTATCGGCCTGGGCGCCGTGGCCCTGCAGGCGTTTCTGGGCATCCTTGTGGGGCTGGTGGCCGGCTACTCCGGCGGCCGCCTCGATGCCTTGCTCATGCGCATCGCCGATGTGCAGCTCTCATTCTCCACGTACATGGTGGCCATATTTTTCGGGGCCATATTCCAGGCCGTGTTCGGGGTGGGCCGCTATGCGGACATCGCCATCCCGTTCCTGATCTTCGTCATCGGCCTGGCCGAGTGGCCGCAGTATGCGCGCACCGTGCGCGCCTCTGTGCTGGGCGAGAAGAAGAAGGAGTACGTGGAGGCCGCGCGGGTCATCGGTCTGCCGGCCGGTCGCATCGTGCGCCGGCATATTCTGCCCAACACGCTCACGCCCGTGCTCGTCATCTCCACCGTGCAGGTGGCCAACGCCATCATGTCCGAGGCGGCGCTCTCCTTCATCGGCCTGGGCATGCCGGCCACCAAGCCGTCCCTGGGCTCGCTCATCAAGGCTGGGTTCGAGTACATCTTCTCCGGCTCCTGGTGGATCACGCTGTTCCCGGGCATCGTCCTCGTCGCGCTCATTCTGGCCATCAACCTCCTGGGCGACTGGCTGCGCGATTTCCTCAACCCCAAGCTGTACAAGGGATGATTGTGCCGTGACCGCAGCGACGCAGAACACACCCCTGCTCGAGGTCAAGAACCTCACCGTCTCCTTCGCCTTCCGCGGCCTGGAGTTCGACGCCGTGCGCGACGTCTCCTTCTCCCTGGGACGCGGCGACAGGCTCGGCCTGGTGGGCGAATCCGGCGCCGGCAAGTCCGTCACCGGCTTCTCCATCATCAACCTCATCTCCAAGCCGGGCTTCATCAGGGAAGGCCAGGTGCTCTTCGAGGGCAACGACCTGACCAAGCTGTCCGACTCGGCCATGCGTGGCATCCGGGGCAACCGCATCTCCATGATCTTCCAGGACCCCATGATGACGCTCAACCCGGTGCTCACCATAGGCACCCAGATGGTGGAGACGCTGCAGGCCCATCGCAACATCTCCAAGAAGGAAGCCGAGGCCATCGCTCTGGAGAAGCTCCGGCAGGTCTACATCCCCTCGCCGGAAAAGCGGCTGGCCCAGTACCCGCACGAGTTCTCCGGCGGCATGCGCCAGCGCATCGTCATCGCCATCGCGCTCTTGTCCGACCCGGCCCTGATTATCGCCGACGAGCCCACAACCGCGCTGGACGTAACCATCCAGGCCGAGATCATGGAGCTGCTGCTGGACCTCTGCGAGAAGTTCCACATGAGCCTCATCCTCATCACCCACGACCTCGCCGTGGTCAGCCAAGTCACCAAGCGCATCGCCGTGATGTATGCCGGCCGCATCGTGGAGACCGGCGAGACCGAGCGCATCGTCAGCGAGCCGGCGCACCCATACACCAGGGGCCTGCTCGCCGCGCTGCCCGGCGTGGGCGGAGCCCGGCGTTCGCGCCTCAGCCAGATTCCAGGACTCATGCCCAGCATCAAGAACATGCCTGAAGGCTGCGCCTTCCACCCGCGTTGCAGCGACTGCTCCGAGGTCTGCGGCGCCTCCATTCCGCTGCTCTCCCCGGCCCCGCACGGCGGCTACTTCGCCTGCCACATGGAGCAACCCTGCAAGGACCCGCGGCCTGACGAACGAGAGCTCATGCGCGACCGAGGAGCCCCGGAATGAGCACGCCCATAGTCAGCCTCAAAGGGGTCTCCAAGCGTTTCGATATCTCGGGCGGCCTGCTGGACCAGCTCGCTTTCAAGGGCGGCCGCGTCATCCGCACCCGCACCGAGGTCAAGGCGGTCAACAACGTTTCCTTCGACATCCAGGAAGGCGAGACCCTCTCCGTGGTGGGTGAGTCCGGCTGCGGCAAGTCCACCCTGGCGCGCACCGTCATCGGCCTGTTCCCGCCTACATTCGGCGAGATCTACTACCGCGGCGAACGCATCGACCACCTCTCCCCGTCCAAGATGCTGCCTTACCGCACGCGCATGCAGATGGTCTTCCAGGACCCGTACGCCTCGCTCAACCCGCGCATGAAGGTGAAGGAGATTCTGGAGGAACCCGTGCTCTTCCACGGCTCCAGGAACGGCTCCATCAGCCGCGTCGAGGTGGAGGAGCGCGTGGCCGCCGTGATGGAGCAGGTGGGCATCGATCCGGCCTGGGCCAGCAACTACCCGCACGAGTTCTCCGGCGGCCAGCGGCAGCGTATCTCCCTGGCCCGCGCCCTGGTGGTGGACCCGGAGTTCATCATCGCGGACGAGCCCATCTCCGCCCTCGACGTCTCCATCCAGGCGCAGATCCTCAACCTGATGCTCGACCTGCAGGAAGAGCGCGGCCTGACGTATCTCTTCATCAGCCACGACCTCTCCGTGGTGGAGCACATTTCCTCCCGCGTGGCAGTGATGTACCTGGGAACCCTGTGCGAGCTCGCCAAGGCCTCGGCCATTTTCCAACGGCCGCGGCATCCCTACACGCGGGCGCTGCTCTCGGCCATCCCCACGCTGGGCGGCTCGCCTCGCGGCCATGTGAAGCTGGAAGGGGACGTGCCCACGCCCATACGCCTGCCCTCGGGCTGTGTGTTCCACGGCCGCTGTCCCTACGCCAACGCTCGCTGTATGGAAGAGGTGCCCATGGCCATCGAGCAGGACGACGGCGCACTCGTGGCCTGCCACGGCGTGGAGGAAGGCCGCATTCCAGAGGACTCGCCGATCTAGCAGGCTGTCGAAATCTCCGGCCGGCGAAGTTGTCGTATACAGTTCAGACTCTCGCGTATTTTTTGTACGCGTCAGCCTTGAACTTTTCACGCGCCTTGGCAGCACGATTTTTGAACAGCCTGCCATGAGAATATTTTTATTACCAGGAGCACGAAGTTGTTCACTTGGTGCTCCTGCGGCATTCGCCGCGAAGCCCGCCCGAGGCGTGGCCGTTCTTATAACTGGAGAGCGAAAATAGAAGTATTGTCTGCTCCCGGTAATAACAGCTTCCTGAACCTCCTGGCCCGCCAGGGCTGCGAGTAGAGGACGTTGCCGTGTCGTCTTCCGCATCACAGCACCTTTCCACCGGCCTGCCCATAGGGGGGGACGCGCCATGGCTTGCGCCCCTGGCCGGGTACTCCGACTTGGCGTTCCGGCTGCTCTGCCGCGAGCAGGGCGCCGCCGTGGCCTGCACCGAGATGGTCAGCGCCAAGGGCCTGGCCTACAAAAGCCCGGGCACGCAGCCACTGCTCGATACCCTGGCCGAAGACGCACCCCTGGTGGTTCAGCTTTTCGGGGCCGAGGAGTCCTTCCTGGTCCGCGCCGTGGCAGAGCTTGCGGGCCGCGGCTACACGTGGTTCGATCTCAACGCCGGCTGCCCGGTGCCCAAGGTGGTCAAGACCGGGGCCGGAGCCGGCATGATCCGCACGGCGGAAGACCGCGCCAGGCTCGCGGCCATCATCCGCGCCATGGTGCGCGAGGCCGGCGAGGGCCGCATGGGCGTGAAGTTCCGCATGGGATATCACGGGGCCGACGACACGGCCGTGGAGACTGCGCGCCTGCTGGAGGACGCCGGCGCGGCCTGGATCACCATCCATCCCCGCTTTGCCAAGCAGGGCTACGGCGGCCATTCCCGCTGGGAGGTCACCCGCCGGGTGGTGGAGGCCGTCTCCATTCCGGTCATTGCCAGCGGCGATTTGTTCAGTGCGGAGGACGGCCGTCGCTGCATTGCCGAAACCGGCGCTGCAAGCGTCATGTACGCCCGCGGCGCATTGCGCGATCCTCTCGTCTTTGCCAAGTATCTCGGAAGGATGAGCGAGCGCCCGGACCGCGCAACCCTGGCCGCCCTGGTACGGCGGCATGCCGAGCTTTGCCGCGCCCACGGGGACCAGCACCGCTCTCTGCTCAAGATGCGCACCTTTGTGCCGCGTTACGTTCGTAACCTGGATGACGCCTCCGCCTTGCGCAAACGGTTGATTGCATGCAAGACTTGGGAGTGCATTGAAGAGGTGGCCGCCGCCATAGCCGAGCCGGCCGCCGAGTAAACAGCCGGCTCCGCCGTAAACATGGACGGCGTATTGGCCGAATAGAGAGTGAAGAGCATCGACGTGAGCGCGGAGAACGAAACCACACGCATCGTACGGGCCAAGACCGCCGGCTTCTGCATGGGCGTCGGTCTGGCGTTGCGTAAGCTGGACGCTGAAACGCGGGAGGGCAGATTGCCGCTGTTCACCCTGGGCCCCATTATCCACAACCCCCAGGTTCTGGAGCACTACGAGAAACTGGGCGTGCACCAGGAGAACGATCCGGACGCCATCCCGGCCGGTGCGACGGTGGTTATCCGGGCGCACGGCGTGCCCCGCGAGATTGAGAGGGGCCTGCGCGAAAGGGGCGTTTCCATTATCGACGCCACCTGCCCCAAGGTGAAGAAGGCGCAGCTGCTCATCGAGGAGCTGGCCAGCGCTGGCCGCAAGCTGTTGCTGTTCGGCGAGGAGGATCACCCGGAGGTTAAGGGGCTGGTCAGCTATGCGAACGCCGGAGCCCACGTGTTCGGCTCCATCGCTGCGCTGGAAGCGCTGCTCAAAACAGAGATCGACAAGGGTGACAAGTTTTTCCTTGCGGCGCAGACCACCCAGGACCGGGACGTCTTCGAGTCCATCGTGGAGCTCTTGCGCAGACGGCTGGACCCCGAGCTGCCCGTGCATGAGACCATCTGCAACGCGACCCGGCAGCGGCAGGACGAAGCGAGGTCCATCGCCCACCAGGTGGACGCCATGGTGGTTGTGGGCGGATACACCAGCGGCAACACGCGCCGGCTGGTGGACGTGGCCCGAGGGCGGGGCATCCCGTGCCAGCATGTGGAGATCGCCGACGAGCTGGACCTGGACGCTTTGGCCGGCAAACAGCGAATCGGCTTGACAGCAGGCGCGTCCACGCCGAAAGAAATAATAGACGCCGTCGAACATCGGCTCGGAACCTTGTAGCACCCGGGAGGCCCCGTGGCTCAAACAAATATTTTGCTCGAATCCGGAACCAACGAGCTCGAAATCGTTGAATTCTACCTGGAGGAGGAGACCGCTCCCGGCCAGGAGCAGCCGTACCGCGGCTACTATGGCGTGAACGTCGCCAAGGTGCTGGAGATCATCCGCCAGCCCAAGATCACCGAAATGCCGGAGGTCAACCATCCCTCCGTGCTGGGCGCGTTCAACCAGCGCTCCAACATCATCCCCCTGGTGGACCTGGCCATGTGGCTGGGCAAGGACAGGCGCCAGGACGGCGAAGCCAAGGTCATCGTCACCGAGTTCAACAACGTGACCACGGCCTTCCTCGTCTCCGGCGTCACGCGCATCCATCGCATCAGCTGGGAAGAGGTGGAGCCGCCCAACGCCTATGTGGCCTCCATGTCCAACAATTCCATCACCGGCGTGGTCAAGCTGGAGAACCGCATCGTCTTCATCCTCGACCTGGAGAAGATCGTCTCCGACCTGAACCCCGGCCTGGCCATGCGGCTGGACGAGGCCGTGGACTGGACCTCCGACGCCACCTACCACGCCGTGGTGGCGGACGACTCCACGCTCATCCGCGAGATGCTCAAGGATCTGCTGGAAAAGGCCGGTTTCGTGGTCACCAGCTACAACAACGGCCGCGATGCCTGGGAAGCGCTGGAAGCTCTGAAGACCAAGGCCGTGGAAGAGGAGTCGCCCATCACCGAGTACGTCCACGTGGTGGTCTCGGATATCGAGATGCCCTCCATGGACGGCCACAACCTCACCAAGCGCATCAAGGAAGACGGCGTGCTGCGCGATCTTCCGGTCATCCTCTTCTCCTCGCTCATCACGGACAAGCTGCGCCACAAGGGCGACGCCGTGGGCGCGGACGACCAGATCTCCAAGCCCGAGGTAACGCAGCTGGCCAAGCGCGCCAAAGCGCTTATCGAGGAAAAGACCAAAGCCGCGGCGGACTGATACGAGACGGGTCGACCCGCCGGCCGCTGAGCGTGACGCAATACACACTTTGCCTGCCTGCTCACCGAAGACATCCGCCGGCTTCGGCACAACAACTCTGGCCCAGACCCTGCGGGGGTGCTGGGCCTTTTCTTTTGCCGCGTCCAGTTCCCTCCCATATGTTGCACGGCGATACCCCGGACGCGGCCCTTGCCCGCCTTGGCAGCGTGGGCTCGACAGGCGGTGACGCCGCGTGGTGTCGGCGTATTGGCAAGGGTGCGAGCACGTGGGAAAACGGGCCACAGGAGCCGCCGAACATGCGGTTGGGGATGCGGGACGTTTGGGGTAGTATGGGCGCCAACCGGCCATGGAGCGGCAGCGCAAAGCCCCGGACGGCGTGTGGCCGGAACTGAAGCATCCATAGAGGAAGTGCATGAAATCACGAATAGTTTCCAGGCTCATCGCATTAATTTTGGGTGTCGCGTGCTGCGGATCGGCCAACGCATGGGCCGCGCCGTGCGGAACACTGCTGCAAGAGGGCAACCGGTTCGACGCGGTGGTCACGGCCTCTAGCGGCAGGCTGCTCGCCCGCGGCCCGCTGGTGGTGAACGAGGTCCGGCCCGGCCGCGAGGATATCTTTTTTATTGCCGGCTTCGCGCCCAACGACGGCCCGCCACAGCAGCTGAGCGGCATGGCCAGGGGTGGAGAGGTGTCCATGGTTGTGGACGCCGGCGAGCTGCCCGAGGCCGCCGGACAGCCGGCGTGGCTGGGCGTGTGCGGCGATGCCGGCATCACCGGCCGCATCGGCGGCGAGCAGGAGTTTGAGCTTCTGCCCGTGGCGGCGGACGCCAACGGGACCATCGGGATCATCGAGACTGGCGTCACCAATGGCACGGCGAATCAGACTGCCATGAACCAGGACGAGTGGCCGGCAGCCTCCGAAGCGCCGATTATCATCCCGGAGCCCGAGGACGAGTATCAGGAGCGCATGGCCCGCGAGCAGGAGAATGCCTCCGACGCCCAGAACGAGACGGTTGGCGAGGACCCCGTGGCCAAGGCGCTGCGCGAGCTGCAGATGGAAACCCAGGGCGGGGCCGTCAACCAGACTGCGACGGTGGCGGGGCCGGAGTCCGGAGAGCAAGGCGTCAACGGTACGGAAGGCGCGGCGCCATCCGCAAACCAGACGTCTGGGGAGCCGTCCTCGGCTCTGGAAACGGGCTACGCCCTCAACGGCACGGCCGGGCCTGAGGGGCAGGCCAACCAGACCGGAGAGGGCAACGTCACTGCGCCCACTGCGACCGCCGCGCTTGGCAACGAGACGGCGTCTGTCGGCGCAGGCACGGACCTGATCGACAGCGCTGCAGGACTGGACCTTTCGGACACGGACTGCCGCTACCTGCCCAGCGCGGTGTACGCCGGGCAGTTCCCCCACATGCGGCTCTCGCCCATACACTCCACCGAGGCTTTCGTGCCCGGCCAGGACGAGCGGGTCTGCTTCCTTGCCTTGCAGGGCGGCAGCGGCCAGCGCGGCCCTGTGGACTTCGCCTTCTACACCGGGCCCAGGCTGCTGGCCACGCTGCACGGGCCGGGCATTCCGGTGACGGTGAGCGGCATGAGCCTGCGCGATCTGAACGGCGACGGCGCGCCCGAAGTGGTGGCCGTGATGCAGCGCGCGGACGGCGGCTACGAGAACCGCGTGTACTGGTCAGAGAAGAAGGGCGGCGGCTACGAGTGGGTGGATGACCCGGTGGTGAACCGTTACGTGTCCGAACAGCCCACGGTGGGCGGCGTCATCGCCATCGTGACCGGGGAAAAGACCTCCAGCGTTACAGAAGCCTCGGAGACGCCCGCACAGATGCAGCGTCAGGCGATTCCGGCCGAGCCGGCATTGACGCCGGAGCCGATGCGGGCCAGAGACTCCAGCCAGCCCGCGATTAAGCCCGCCTCCCAGGTGCGCCAGGGCGACGTGCTCGACCTTTCCGGCCGCTTTGTCCGGGGGCCCGGGGGCCTTTTGTTCACCACTCATGGCAGCGCGATGAGCGCGACCTACATGGTGGCCTCCATGCCGCCGGACGACGAGGCGCGGCTGGGCGAGCTGACCCGCCGGGACAGCCGCATCTCGGCCGAGGTGATGCGGGTGGAGACGGATGGCGGCAAACGCGTCATCCGCATTCAGGTGCTGCAGGTTGTGCTGCTGTAGGTACTGACAGGCTGTTCAAAAGCACGAGGGCAAGGCGCAAGAAAAGTTCAAGGCCGATGCGTATACAACGATACGAAAGGGTTTGAATGTTTCGAAGCAACGCTGCCGGCGTGGGAATTTCAACAGCCTGCTACCCTGGTATGGTGATGGTTCCGCTCATGTAGAGCACGGCGTCGCCGGCCATGCTTACGCGGTCGCCGTTCAGGGTGCAGAGGAGCTCGCCCCCGCGGGCCGAGACCTGACGCGCGCGCATGGTGCTTTTGCCAAGGCGTTTTGCCCAGTACGGGGTGAGCTGCGTGTGCGCCGAGCCGGTGACCGGGTCTTCCGCCACGCCGTGGCTGGGCGCAAAGACTCGGGAGACAAAATCCACGGCTCTATCCTTGCCCGGAGCCGTAACGATGACGGGCTTGAGCGGCGTCAGGGCCTGCATGTCCGGCGCAACGGCCCGCACCTGCTCCTCATTCTCCAGAACCACAAGATAGTCCCGCGCGGCAAGGACCTCCACGGGCTGTACGCCGCCCAAGGCCGCGACCATGGTCGAGACGTCGCCGTCACCATCGGTGATGGGTCCGGGCTCCCACGCCGGGAAGTCCAGGGCGAGCAGGCCGTCGTCGGTGTACTCCACGGACAGGGGGCCGCTGGCCGAGTGGAAGCGGATCACGGGATCGCTGTACCCCATTTGCGAGATGAGGACGTGGGCCGAGGCCAGGGTGGCGTGGCCGCACAGCTCCACTTCCGTTGTGGGCGTGAACCAGCGGATGGCGAAGTCCTTGCCTTGGGGCGCAAAGAAGGCGGTCTCGGAGAGGTTGTTCTCTGCCGCAATGGCCAGCATCATGGATTTGTCCAGCCAGGATTCCAGGGGACAGACCGCAGCCGGGTTGCCGCCGAAAATACTGCTGGTGAAGGCGTCCACCTGATAGATCGCGATATCCATGGCGAATTTCTCCAAAAAAAAGCCCCCGCACTGGGCGGGGGCTCGTTGTCAGCGTTTTGCGGTGACGTATAGCTCGCCGCCGTGGCTGTCATTGATGACGGTCACGGGGAACTCCTCCACGGTGAGCTTGCGGATGGCCTCGGGGCCGAGCTCTTCGTAGGCCACGATCTCGGCCGCCTTGATCTTCTGCGACAGGAGGGCGCCGGCGCCGCCTGTGCCCCCGAAGTACACGGCCGTGTAGTCCTTGAGCGCCTGCTTGACCTCGTCGTTGCGGCGGCCCTTGCCGATGGAAGCCTTGAGACCCAGGGAGTACAGCCGCGGGGCGTAGGCGTCCATGCGGTAGCTGGTGGTGGGGCCGGCCGAGCCGATGGGGCGACCGGGCGGGGGCGGCGTGGGGCCTACATAGTAGACCACGGCGCCTTTGAGGTCGAAGGGCAGCTCCTCGCCGCGGTCCAGGGTGTCGACCAGGCGTTTGTGCGCCGCGTCGCGCGCGGTGTAGATGGTGCCGGAAAGAAAGACAACGTCGCCGCTCTTGAGCGGGGCGATGTCCTCGTCGGTAAGCGGGGTGGTGAGGTGGTACTCGGCCATCAGAGAGTGACCTCCTTGTGCCGCGCGGAGTGGCACTGGATGTTCACGGCAAGGGGCAGGCTGGCGATGTGGACCGGAGCCATGGCGATCTTCACCGCCAGGCAGGTGGTCTTGCCGCCCAGGCCCATGGGGCCGATACCGAGATCGTTGACGAGCTGAAGCAGCTCCTTCTCCTTGGCCGCGGTCTCCGGATCGGGATGGGTGTCGTCCAGCTCGCGCAGCAGGGCCTTCTTGGAAAGAATGGCCGCGTTCTCGAAGGTGCCGCCGATGCCGACGCCGATGAGGATGGGCGGGCAGGGGTTGGGGCCGGCCTCGGCCACGCGGTCCAGGATGAAGTCCTTGATGCCCTCGTAGCCCTGGGAAGGAGCGAGCATGGTCACGCGGGACATGTTCTCGCTGCCGCCGCCTTTGGCCATGAAGGAAATCTTCAGGGTGTCGCCGGGCACCACGTCGAAGTGGATGATGGCCGGGGTGTTGTCGCCCCTGTTGGCGCGGGTCATGGGGTCGCAGGACGACTTGCGCAAAAAGCCGTCGGCGTAGCCCTTGCGCACGCCCTCATTGATGGCGTCGCGCAGGCCACCGTTCACCGCGACCTCCTCGCCCACCTCGACAAAGAGGACGGCGAGGCCGGTGTCCTGGCAGAGCGGCAGGCCTGATTTTTCGGCAAGGTCGGCGTTCTCCAGAAGCTGGCGGAACACTTCCTTGGCCACGGGGTTGTCCTCTTTGGCCTGGGCCGCTTCGAAGGCGCGGCGAACATCGGCTGGGAGGTACCTGTTGGCGTCGATGCATAGCTTGGCCACGGCATCGACAACCGTGTCACGCTCGATTGTGCGCATCCGTATCTCCTACGGGAGTTGAGGGTTCTTGGGACCCTTGCGTCCAATGGCGGTAAGCGCCGCCTTGCGCCGTAGGTAACCGAGCTGATCTTGCAGGGGCAGCTCCTTGGGGCAGACGTCTTCACAGGCGAGCAGGCCCATGCAGCCGAAAATGCCCTGGTCGTTGCCGATGATGTGGAAGTACTCGGCGTCCGAGCGCTTGTCGCGGGGGTCGACAATGAAACGGGCGATACGGTTCAGGGCCACGGCGCCCAGGAAGTCCTGGCGCATGCGGGCCGTGCCGCACGCGGCAACGCAGCAGCCGCACTCGATGCAGCGGTCCAGCTCGTAGATCGCATTGGCCACGTCGTTCTCCATCCGAGCTTCCTGCTCGTTGGAATCGAACTCGATGTCCGTGTGAATCCACGATTCCACGCGCTGGTACATCTCGCGGAACCAGGTGCCCGTGTCCACGGAAAGGTCGCCCACCAGCTTGAAGAACGGCAGCGGCAAGAGGGTGATCTCCGCGGGGTAATCTGCGGTTTTGGTATGGCAGGCCAGGGTGGGCCGGCCGTTGACGACCATGGCGCAGGAGCCGCACACGCCGGCCCGGCAGCAGAAGTCGAACTGCAGGGAGGCGTCCTGCTCCTCGCGGATACGGTTCAGCGCGATGAACAGGGTCATGGACTCGGTCTCGTCCAGGACAAAGGTGTCCATGTGGGGCGCGTCGTCAGCGTCCTGCGGATTGTAGCGGAAGATGTGGAATGTGAGCGTTCTGGCCATGGCTACTTGTCCTCTTTCGCTGCATCACGGGGGATGATCTTGCCGCCTCCGTAGCCGCGATCGCCAGGAGGTAAGGTGTAGACAGGGGAGGCGTCCTCATAGGTCAGGTTGGGCAGGGACGCGCCTTCTTTCCACGTGGCCAGGGTGCGGGAGAGCCAATCGCGGTCGTTGCGCTCCGGGTAGTCTTCGCGGGTGTGGGAGCCGCGGCTCTCGGTGCGCATCAGCGCGCCGTAGGTCACGCACAGGGCCAGGCGGACCATGCCGGGCATCTTGAGGGCCAGGGCCAGCTCCGGGTTGGCGCCCAGGCCGTTGGTCTTCAGGCCTATCCTGTTGGCGCGCTCGTGGATCTCCTGCAACTCGCCCACGCCGCGCTCCAGATCGTCGCCGTTGCGGTAGATGCCGGCGGCGTACTCCAGCACGTCGAACATGGCCTCGCGCACGTCGTAGACGTTCTCATGGCCGTGCTCGCCCTTGATGAGGGCGTCGATGCGTTCCCTGTCTTTCGTCACCTGCTCGCGGACGATGCCGGTGGGGAAGCTGACCTCGCTGCCCTTGAGGAACTCCACGATCTTCTTACCTACGATGCCGCCGGCCACCACGGTCTCGGCCAGGGAGTTGCCGCCCAGGCGGTTGAAGCCGTGCATGTCCCAGCAGGCGGACTCGCCGGCCGAGAACAGACCGCTCAGGCCGTAGGCCGCGCCGTCCTTGTTGGTGCGGATGCCGCCCATGGAGTAATGCTGCGTGGGCCGCACCGGGATGAGCGACTTCACCGGGTCGATGCCCAGGAAGTACTGGCAGATCTCGTCTACCTCGCGGAGCTTGGTGCGGATGTGCTTTTCGCCCAGGTGGCGGATATCCAGCCAGAGGTGGTCGCCGTACGGGCTGGGCACGCCCTTGCCCTTGCGCATGTGTTCGGTCATGCGGCGGGAGACCACGTCGCGGGAGGCGAGCTCGGCCTTCTCCGGCTCGTAGTCGGGCATGAAGCGGTGCAGGTCCTTGTCCAGCAGGGTGCCGCCGTCGCCGCGGCAGCCTTCGGTCACCAGGATGTCGGTGGGCACGATGCCGGTGGGGTGGAACTGGACCGCCTCCATGTTGCCGAGCGGCACCACGCCGGTGTCCAGGGCAGCGATGTGCGCGCCGCCGTCGTTGATCACGGCGTTGGTGGAGTTTCTGTAGATGCGGCCGAAACCGCCGGAGGCGATGAGTGTGGCGCGGGCCATGTAGACCACCAGCTCGCCGGTGCGCAAAGAGCGGGCCACGGCGCCCAGGCAGTTGCCGTCGTCGTGGATCAGGCTGATGACCTCGGTGCGGTCGTGCACCTGCACGCCCAGCTGGGCCGCGCGGTTGTCCATGGTGTAGAGCACGGAGTGGCCGGTGCCGTCCGAGGCGTAGCAGGTGCGCCACTTGGCCGTGCCGCCGAAGGCGCGGGCGTGGATCAGGCCGCGATTTTCCTCCAGCTCTTCCTTCTCGAAGGGCTTGCCGCCTTTATAGTAGGTGTGCACGCCGGGCTCCACGCGGTTCCACGGCACGCCCCAGTGGGCCAGGCGGCGCATTTCCACGGGCGCGGCCTCGGCAAAGAGCCAGGCTACCTCCTGGTCCGCGCCCCAGTCCGAGCCTTTGACAGTGTCCTGGAAGTGGATGTCCGGGCAGTCGCCCTCGCCCATGGCGCAGTTGCCGAGGGCTGCCTGCATGCCGCCCTGGGCGCAGCAGGAGTGGGAGCGGCGGGCAGGCACCAGGGAGAGGCAGACCACCTCGAATCCGGCCCCGGCGGCTTCCACGGCGCAGCGTTCTCCAGCCAGGCCTGCGCCGATGCACAACAGATCGGTGTAGAAAGTCAGCATGGGTGTCTCCTTAGCAGCCTGTTGAAATTCCCCTGCTGGCTGTGTTGCAAGTAAAGTTCAAACCCTCACGTGCCTTCATGTACGCATCGGCCTTGAACGTTTCTTGCGCCCTGCCAGCGCGGTCTTTGAACAGTCTGCCGAAAAGCATTTTGACAGCCCGTCAGCTCGCGGCGGCCGTGAGGGTGAGGAAGCGGATTATGGTAAGGAAGCCGATGACCAGGAAGACGATGAGCAGTCCGCGCTCCAGCTTCTTGCCGCCGGTGCGGGAGGAGCGCTTGATGAAGCCCCACTTCACGCCAATGCGGTAGAAGCCGATGGAGACGTGCAGCTCCACCAGCGGCAGCAGGCAGAGGTAGAAGATCAGCCACGGCCAGTGCTGCATGCGCGCGGCGCTTTTGGCCGCGGTGATGGGCAGGTCCGTGAGCACGACCCACATGTGCGCGGCGCCCATGATGAGGATGATCATGGCTGAGACGGCCTGGATGACCCAGAGCCAGGTGTCGCCGTGGTGCAGCATGCGAGAATGCTTGAGGAAGACTTTTTGCTGGTCGAGGCGGAAGGGCACCTTGCGCGCCGCGAGCACGAAGTGGAACAGGAACAGCACACCGATGATCGGGCCGCCGACCTGTGCCAGACCGGTGCTTTCGAAGAATACGGCGAGGGCGTTCATCGCTCCGGGACCGATGATCACGCTTGAGACGAGGATCATGTGCGACCACATGAACAGGATGAGAATCGCGCCGGTGAGCATCTGCGCCCAGTCCATGTAGGCGGCGGTTCTGCTCGACACCTTGGCGGGCATGGCGCTGTCCATTGCTGTGTAGGCCATCAGGCTACCTCCAGTGCATCAGTTTCGACATGATATATGTGGCGTTCCGTGGTAGCGTTGAATCAAAGCACAAGGAAAGAGCACACTCGTAACCTGACGTCTAATTTTTTGGACGCTGCCGGTGCGTTGTGCGGAGTAATTTATCAACATAATCAACATGAATTTGAAAGGATTGTCGGCAAGGATGTAAACTAAACTGAATGTCATGTCCATCAGGTTGGCACACTGGCCAGAACGTGCGATGCGCACGGAGGGGGAGAACCGCAATGAATACCAAGGGTTCGAGGTACGGCGCGAAATCGCGCTCGTTGCGGAAGGCGGCAGAAGAGGTGGAGGGGCTGGAGCTTGGCGAGGTTGGCATGGACGAGGCAGAGCTCACGGCGCGGATTGCCGCGCTCGATATGGACGGGACGTTGCCGGAACCCCTTGCAGCAGCACTGCGTACGTTGTCCGGGGGCCTGCGCAGGAGCCATGACGCCCTGCATGGGGACGACGGCACTCCTGCAGAGTAGACCACCCATAGCCCGTGACCATCGCGCGCCGCTCCACGAGACGGCATGCACCATGCGTGGCGGCATCAGTCCGAATCGCCATGCATAGCGGGTTTCGCTGTTCTTGCCTGCATGAATACCCCTAAGGTTTTGGCGCACAATGCCGATAGATACGGATAGTAACGGCGGCATGAATGCACCAACCATAGGCGGTGGTCATGAAGATAGAAGGCGGAACAGGGTTCAACCTGAACACGCTGCTTGGCGCGGACGCAGCGAACACAGCGCAGGATTCAGGCGAAGCTGTGGAGTCCCGGAAGACAACGCAGGCCGTTACGGTTGCGGCTCCTCCACGGCCGCGGAACCTGCTGGAAAACAATTTCGTCACGGCCAACAAAGAGCCGTCCAAATATGTACTGGGCATCCTCTCAAACCTTCGGGTCCAAAATCAGTTCCAGGATAAGCTGACCGGCATTGTCGAGCTGTACAGGCTGGAAGCCGAAAGCGCTGAAGGCTACGCCGGGAAGAACTTGGCCGGGGCTAAGGCGGCCAAGGCGACAGAAGAGCTGGCCGAAAAGGAAGTGCGCGACAAAGAGGCGGAGCGCATGGAAGAGGAACGCAAGGAGTCCGAAGAGCAGAGCGAGAAAAAGCTCGAAGAAAAGGCTACGGGGCAATCCGACGATACGGCTGCTGCGGAGACCGCTCCCGTGGAGCAAGACGACGAGACAGCGGTTGAGCAGATCCCGGCCGAGGACGAACCTGGTCAGGCGGACCGGCAGCAGAAGGCCGAGGCCCCGACCGCAGAGAGTGCGCCGCAGAACGGCGGCGCCGTGGAGGCGCAGCCGGAAGAGACCGGCGCCAGCGCCGCCCCAACAGCGCCACAGGAAGGAAGCACCGCCAGCATGGACCAGATGCGCGTCGATATCGTTGTCTAGAGGATAACGCAGATACCGATGCGCCTTTTCGATCCTTTCAGAGCATCCTGATCCTGAACAGATCTCGATGTTCGCATGCGCTTGTCCGAGATAATCACAGATTGTCTCAGCGCACGAGAACACTCCACCGTCAGCAAGCGCCAGCATGCGCATCCGGCATGCCGGTGAAAGCTTCGCCCCTCGCGATGATCTAGTCGTCCACTTCGATGGACAGGCCCACCGGGCAGTGGTCCGAGCCCATCACGTCCGTGGCGTGCCAGCAGTCCTTCACGCGGCCGGCCAGCTCCTCGGTCACGAAGAAGTAGTCGATGCGCCACCCCACGTTGTTCTGCCGCGCGTTGCGCCACGGCGCCCACCACGTGTAGTTGCCCGGCCCCTCGTGGAACATGCGGAAGCAGTCCACCCAGCCGTGGGCGGTGAACTTGTCCAGCCACGCGCGCTCCTCGGGCAGGAAGCCCGACGTCTTCGCGTTGCGGTCCGGGTGGGTCAGATCCTCAGGCGTATGCGCCGTGTTCACGTCGCCGCACAGGATCACCGGCTTGTCCATGCGCAGGGTTTCCGCGTACTCCAGGAATACGTCGTAGTAGTCCAGCTTGAACTTCAGGCGTTCCTCGTCCCTCTGGCCGTTGGGGAAGTAGACCCCGGCGGCGTAGAAGGCGGGGTACTCCAGAAGCACGAGGCGTCCCTCGCCCTGGAACCGCGCGTCCGGCAGGCCGGTGGATACGGAGAGCGGCTGCCTGCGGTGCAGCGCGGCAACGCCCGAGTACCCCTTTTTGACCTGGGCCGGGTTCCAGATTCCTGTGTAGCCGTGGGGATGGCGCGCCTCGTCATCCAGCTGCTCGGGATGCGCCTTGATCTCCTGCAGAAAGACCACGTCCGCGTCAGAGGACGTGAGCCATTCGCCAAAGCCCTTCTTCCAGACGGCGCGATAGCCGTTCACATTCCATGAGTAGAATTTCCAGAGTGCCATGGCCCCGTTGTACAGATTGGGGCCTGTGTGCGCCACCCCGGATTACCCAAAATGCGGTTCTGGAGCTGAGGAGTGCGGAACGCGTTAGCCGATGATATCGCGCGCCTTGTCCACCTGCGACGGCGAGAGATCCCCGGGCACAGCGCCGCGGCCCTTGGCCTTCAGGACCATGTAACGGGCGCAACCGCTGTTGTCCGACTGGCAGTATTTCTTTTTCATCATGCCTGCCATGGCCGGCATGTTCGCCATGCGGTCATTGAAAAAGATACACGTCTGGAGACATTCGCATTTGGCCATTCGATAAACCACCTGGGTTAAAAAGGGAGAAAACGGGTAGGAGATTTGTAAGCCAATGGATATAAAAAAGGAAGAGAATTCTTTGCAGAAATAGGAAAAGGCGCATCGAATCATTTTCAATGCGCCTTGCTTGTTTTCTAGATAGACGATTGCCTACATGGGCCGAGCGCCGAGGCCGGGACGGGCCATGGGCTGGTGCTCATTGGCCGGGATCAGCCGACCGTCGCGGGTGAGCACCATGTCGGTGATCGCCACGCCGGTTCCCGAGAGCTCGGCCGCCTTGTGTGCGATGGTGGACAGGCCGGTGCAGCAGGGCACCTCCATGCGCACCACGGTAACCTCGCTGGGCTGCGTGGCCTGGAACATGGCCGTGAGCTTCTCCAGAGTGGCTTGCGGGTCCTCGAACTTGGGGCAGGCGATGGCCACGGCCTTGCCGGGCAACAGCTCGCCGTGCAGGGCCGGGTGGGCCACCGGGGCGCAGTCCGCGGCCAGCAGCAGCCTGGAGCCTTGCGGGAAGGGCGGGTTCTGCGGGTTCATGAGGCGCAGCTTGACGGGCCAATGCTCCAGGGCGGACTCGAAGGTTCCGGGCACCTGGCCGGCGCCGGTCTTCTGCACAGCGCCTGCGGCCGCGCCAGGGCATCCGCCGGCAGGGGCGGGGCGTTCGATGCGTCCTGCCTGGCTGCCGGGGCAGCCGCAGCCCATGGGGGCCTTCTCGGCATTCTTCATTTCGGCCAGCCGCTTTTCCACGGCGTCTTCGTCAAAGGGCGGGGCTTCGCGCTCCACGAGCTTGAGCGCATCCTGTGGACACTCGCCCAGGCAGGCTCCCAGGCCGTCGCAGAGCACCTCGCCCACGAGACGGGCCTTGCCGTCCACGATGGCGAGTGCGCCCTCGGCGCAACCGATGATGCACTGGCCGCAGCCGTCGCAGAGCTCTTCGTTGATCTCGATGATGGGTCGGGTGATGGTAGTGGTCATGGAGTGATTCCTCCTATATGGCATGGTGGTTCGTTGAAAAAGTAGTCGTTGTATGGCTCCTGTCTAGCGCAGTGGACCGCGCCGTGCTTTGATCCAGATCAAATGACGCGGTTTTTTTGAAAAAAGTTTCGCCACGGGAATATCCGCCATGGATCAGGAGAAGGCGGCGTATCCGGACAGGATGCGCCGGAAACCCCGCCTCGCATGTTTCCTTTCAATTCACCCCTATGTTACATGGTGTTCATGATTCATCCCGCGACCCCGTGAAGGAGACGTTGCAATGCGCATGAAAAAAGCCGCCGGCCCCCTTGCCGGCGTTTTTGGGCTCGTCCTGCTGATTCTCTGGTCCGGCGGGTTTCTGGAGAAGAAACCCGTAGGGCCCGACACGGCGCTGACCATGCAGGTGGAGAAGCGCTATCCCGAGGCCCCGCCCACGGCCACGGCGGAACGGACCGAGATCGTGGATTGGTACGAGGCCGTGGGCACCGTGCGGCCGCGCACCGAGACCCAGGTGGAGGCGCAGGTCACGGCAATTATCAAGGAAGTCCGCGTGAACCCCGGCGACAGCGTGACCAAGGACGAGGTTCTGGTGGTGCTGGACGACCGGCAGCTCCAGTCCCGTCTGGAGCAGGCCAAGCGTTCGATGGAGTCGGCCCAGGCCGGGGTGGATCAGGCGGCCCAGGCCGTGCAGGCGGCCATGGCGTCCTTTGACCGCGCCAGCTCCCAGTACCGGCGCATCAAGTCCCTATTTGAAGAAAAGGCCGTGGCCGAGAGCGAGCTGGACCAGGCCGAGGCCGAGTACCTGCGCGCCAAGGCCGGCCTGGAGGAGGCCCGCAAGGGCCACACCGCGGCGCAGGCATCTGTGGAGCGCGCGACCGAGGCCGTGCAGGAGGCGAACATTGCGCTCTCCTACGCCACCATCAAGGCGTACGAGGGCGGCGTGGTCACGGAGCGCGACGCCGACCCCGGCGACCTGGCCGTGCCGGGCAAGCCGCTGTTGGTCATGCGCACGGGCACTAACATCCGGCTGGAGGCGCTGGTGCGCGAGAGCCTCATCGGCAAGGTCCGTCCGGGCAAGGAGTTTCCGCTGCACATCCCGGCCCTGGACCTCACCATCACCGGCGTGGTGGACGAGGTGGTGCCCTCGGCCGATCCCCAGACCCGGACCTTTCTCGTGAAAGTCACCATGCCGGACCAGCCGGGCATCTACCCCGGCATGTTCGGCCGGCTGCTCATCCCCATGATCAAGCGCGAGGCCGTGCTGGTGCCGCCGCAGGCGCTGCGCCGCGTGGGCCAGCTGGAAACCGTGGTTATCCACGACCCGAACCAGGAAGGCTGGCGCACCATCTTCGTGACCACGGGCCAGGCCAACGCCACGGCCGTGGAGGTGCTCTCCGGCTTGCACGGCAACGAGACCCTGGCCCTGCCCGTGTCCGTTGCCGGACCAGATAGCGGTAGCCCTGCCGAGGAGGGCGCCGATGGCTGAGCCAAAGCGCCGCGGCGTTATCGAAGCCATTGTCGCCACCTTTCTGCGCGGCAAGCAGGCCATCCTGCTGCTGGTGTTCGCCCTGGGGCTGGGCGCCACGGCGGTGATGATTACCCCGCGCGAGGAAGAGCCGCAGATTGTGGTGCCCATGGCCGACGTCATCGTCCAGGTGCCGGGCGCCTCGGCTGAGGAGGTGGAGAAGCTCGTCACCGCGCCGCTGGAGCGCATCCTCTGGCAGATCGACGGCGTGGAGTATGTCTACGCCAACGCCAGGCGCGACATGGCCATGGCCACAGTGCGCTTCTATGTGGGCGAGGACCGCGAGCGCTCGCTGATCAAGCTGCACAACGCAATCACCACCAACCAGGACCTTGTGCCGGACATCGTCACCGGCTGGGTGGTCAAGCCGCGCGAGGTCAACGACGTCCCCATCCTGCTGCTGACATTCTACTCCGACTCGTATGACGACTACGCCCTCAGGCGCATCGCCGAGGAGTTCTACAACCGCCTGGCCGAGGAGGAGGACATCAGCCGGCTGCAGCTCGTGGGCGGCCGGTCGCGCGAGGTCCGGGTGGAGCTCTCGCCCGAGCGTCTGGCAGGCTTCAACATCTCGGCGCAGGACGTGATGAAGGCGCTTGGCGGGGCCGACGCCTCTGTAACAGCCGGCACGGCGACTCTGGACGATAAGACCTTTTCCGTCACCTCGGACTCCTTCCTGATGGACCCGGCCGAGCTGGGCAGCCTGGTGGTGGGCGTGTTCGAGGACAAGCCGGTCTCGCTCTCGGACGTGGCCGAGATACGCGACGGACCGCAGGAGCCCGCGGCCTACTCGCGCCTGGGCTTCTCCAACTACCACGCCCAGGAGCGCGCCAGGCTGGGCATCCTTCCCGGCGTGAACAAGGACGCCACGGCGCTGCCGGCCAGACTGGACTACCCGGCCGTGACCCTGGCCATCGCCAAAAAGAAGGGCACCAACGCCGTGGACGTAGCCCGGCGGCTGACAGATCGCGCCGAGGAGCTCATACCGCTGCTGCCGGACGGCGTGCGCGTGGAGATAACCCGCGACTACGGCAAGACCGCCCAGGCCAAGGTCAACGAGCTGCTCGCCTCGCTCTTCTTCGCCATCGTCACGGTGGTGGTGCTGCTGGCCATCACCCTGGGCAGGCGGGAGGCGCTGGTGGTGGCCGTGAGCGTGCCGGTCAGCTTCGCCCTGGCGCTGTTCGTATCCATGCTGCTCGGCTTCACCATCAACCGGGTCACGCTCTTTGCGCTCATTCTTTCCATGGGTCTGGTGGTGGACGACCCCATCATGAACGTGGACAACATCCAGCGCCACATCCTGATGCGGCGGGAGGACCCGTTCAACGCGACACTCACGGCGGTGCGCGAGGTGCTGCCCCCGGTGCTTCTGTCCACGCTGGCCATCATCGTCAGCTTTGCGCCCATGTTCTTCATCACAGGCATGATGGGCCCATATATGGCGCCCATGGCGGCCAACGTGCCCCTGGCCGTGACCTTCTCCACTGTGGCCGCGCTCACCGTGGTGCCGTGGCTCTCCTACCACCTCATCAAAGGCCGGGTGGAGAAGGGCGAGGCGCCGTCGGCGGACGAGGCGTCGCAGTCCGAGGACACCACGCCGGTGTGGGTGCGCAAGAATTACAGAAGGATACTGGGGCCGTTCCTTTCCTCGCGGGGCATGCGGTTCGGGCTGCTCGTGGTTGTGCTGGGGCTGCTGGTCGGGTCACTTGCCCTGGCCGGCTTGCGCTACGTGCCACTCAAAATGCTGCCGTACGACAACAAAAACGAGCTGCAACTGGTCATCGACATGCCCGAGGGCTCCAGCCTGGAGGAGACGGACCGCGCTGTGCGCGCCTTCGAGGACTACCTGCGCACCGTGCCCGAGGTGACCACCTACGTGACCTATGCGGGCGACCCCTCGCCCATCGACTTCAACGGACTGGTGCGCCAGTACTATCTGCGGGAGAGCCCGCACCAGGCGGACATCCGCATCAACCTGGCCGGCAAGGACGAGCGAGTGATGCAGTCGCACTCCATTGTGCTGCGGCTGCGCCATGATCTGGAGACAATCGCCAAAGAGCAGGGCGCGACGCTGAAGATCGTGGAGTCGCCGCCCGGCCCGCCCGTGGTGGCCACGCTTACGGCCGAGGTCTCCGGCCGGCCCGGAACCCCGTACAGCGACCTCATCGCGGCTTCGCAGGAGCTTATGGCCAAGATGGAGCAGGAGCCCGGCGTCACGGACATCGACGCCAGCTTCCAGGAGCCATTCACGCGGATCAACTTCGTGGTGGACAAGCAGAAAGCCTCGCTGCATGGCGTGTCCACAGAGGCCATTACCGAGACCCTGCGCATCGCCGTGGGTGGAGCCGATCCGGCCACCATCCACCTGCCGGACGAGCGCCAGCCCCTGTTCATCCGGGTGATCCTGCCGCGGGAGCTGCGCGTCTCCCCGGCGAGCCTGACGCAGATACCGGTGCGCACGGAGTCCGGCGCCATGATCGAGCTGGGCGAGCTGGGCGACTTCGAGCGGCTGGCCGAGGACCAGCCCATCTACCATAAGGACCTCAACCGCGTGGTCTGGATATTCGCGGAGATGGCCGGCCGCGCGCCGGGCGAGGCTGTTCTGGACCTGGACGCCCGCCTGAAGGACGAGCCGCTGCCGCCCGGCGTCAAGGTGGACTGGGCCAGCGAGGGCGAGTGGAAGATCACCCTGCGCGTGTTCCGCGACCTGGGCATCGCCTTTGGCGCGGCGCTGCTGTCCATCTACATCCTGCTGGTTCTGCAGACCAACTCCTTCTCCATGCCGCTTCTGTTGATGACGGCCATACCGCTCACCCTGCTCGGCATCATGCCCGGGTTCTGGCTGATGAACATCCTGTTCACCTCGCATATAGGCGGCTACACCACCAACATCTTCTTCACGGCCACATCCATGATCGGGATGATCGCCCTGGGCGGCATAGTCATCCGCAACTCGCTGGTGCTTCTGGAGTTTATCGAGGAGAGCCGCGCACAGGGCATGGACGTGAAGGAGGCCATTCTGGAGAGCGGGGCCGTACGCTTCCGGCCCATCGTGCTCACCGCGCTGACAACGGCGCTGGGCGCGTGGCCCATCACTCTGGACCCCATCTTCTCCGGCCTGGCCTGGGCGCTCATCTTCGGCCTGGTGGCGTCCACGGCGTTTACTCTGCTGGTGGTGCCGGTGGGCTACTTCGTCACGCGGGGGCAAAAGCCCATGCAGACGTGAGGTCACGCAAGCGTGTTTTTTAATTCTGGATAAGGCGTTGCGAGAGGGGCAGAGCCCCTGGGCAATCCATCGGGGGAGGCTTGCGCAAGCGTTTGCCGGGCGGGATAAATTCATCTAGGCTCACCGGCGAATTCACACCAAGGAGTCTTCATGTCTGAACGCGACGAAACCCAGGCGTTTCTGGACAGCCTGCCCGAGCTCAAGCACGGCGAGCAGTTCTGCTTTCAATGCCACCCCAGCATCGAGTGCTTCAACGCCTGCTGCGCCGATCTCAATCTCTCCCTGACCCCCTACGACGCGTTGCGGCTGCGGCGCGCCCTGGGCGAGGACAGCGAGACCTTTCTTACGACGCGCACTGACATCTCCACCTACCCGGACACTGGCTATCCCCGCGTGCACCTGCGCATGCGCGACGATACGGCGCGGCGGCCCTGCCCCTTCGTCACCGAAGAAGGCTGCAGCGTCTACCTGGACCGGCCGGCGGCCTGCCGCACGTACCCTGTAGGCCGGGCCACGCGCGTTGTCCGAGGCGGCGTGGGCGAACGCTTCTTCGTGGTGCGCGAGGACCACTGCCAGGGCTTTACCGAGCCCAAGGAGTGGACGCCCGAGACCTGGATGGCCGACCAGGGTCTGGAGCCGTACAACGTGATGAACGACCGGACCATGAAGCTCATGGCCCAGCAGAAGTCCCAGGGCCTGGCGATCACGGCCAAGCAGGCCACCATGCTGCTGCTGGCGCTGTATCAGCCGGACAAGTTCCAGAAGTTCGTGGGCGAGATGGGCGTGTTCGAGCACGTGGAGGGCGAGTTTGACCCGCAGACCGTGCTCGCTGACGAGGAAACCGCCCTGGGCTTCGGCCACGACTGGGCCGCGCTCATCCTTTACGGCGATCACGACCGGCTGCAGCGCAAAAAGTAGCCGCAGCCGCTCCGGTTCGGGGCTCCTCTTCCCATATCCTCCCGGATAGGGCATGAACACGGCATGGCCGACCATGTAAACGCCCCCCAACTTGGTAATTTGGAGGTTCCGCCACATCCCGGCGTGCTGGAACGCGCCGCCGTGGCGGAGCGTGTGGCCGCGCACAAGAAGGCCGGCGCCAGCGTTGTCTTTACCAACGGCTGCTTCGATCTGCTCCACCCCGGCCATGTGGACCTCCTGGCCAGGGCGCGCTTTCTGGGGGACATCCTTGTGGTCGGGCTGAACACGGACGCGTCTGTGCAGCGGCTGGGCAAGGGACCGGGCCGGCCGGTGATGCCCTTTGCCGCACGGGCCTACGTGCTGGCCCATCTTGCCAGCGTGGACTACGTGACCGGCTTTGACGAGGACACGCCGTACGAGCTCATCAAGCTGCTGCGGCCGCAGGTGCTGGTCAAGGGCGGGGACTGGCCCGTGGACACAATCGTGGGCGCGGACATAGTGCAGTCGGATGGCGGCTTGGTGGTGAGCCTGCCGCTGCTCCAGGGCTTCTCCACCTCTTCCACTGTGTCCAGAATTCTGGACACATGCGGCCAGGGCCGTCAGTAGGCACGCCCCGCATTTCCCTGGGCGTTGTCCCTACGCCGCGCATTTCGTTTCCCTGTTCCATCCGGAACCATTTCTGATCAGTCTTGGCTCGTGCAGGCCAAGACGTGACCCGGCTCCTCCGGCGCGGTTCCCTCTGTCGGCTGCGTTTCGCGGCCTGCGTTCGCCGGCAACAAGTCTCGTGGAATCGTTCACAGAAAATGCTTGCCGGAACCCCGGCCGGGATGCATACAGCCTTCGTCATGAGGGATGCGCTCCGCGCGCCTCCGCAATGTGTTCCTCGGTCCATGATTCCAGGAGGAACCGGTGCCCACGAAGATCAGGAATACGCACCACTCTCACCACGCCGGCAGTGCGGCCTCGTCCAGGGGCCGTCGCGTGCTGCTCATCGCCACGCCGCGGCGTGACGAGCTCGAATCGTTGCGCACGGCCCTGACCGGGCAGTGGCGTATCGTCAGCTGCACCAACCCCGGCGAGCTTGTCGCCATGAACCTCGCCGGACCGTGCTTCGCCGTGCTGGTGGATGCGGAGTTCCTGCACCGCCTGGCCGGAGAGAACGATGCTGCGGCCGAGGCGTCTGAGCCCTGCGGTTCGTCCGAGGCCGGACTGCACGCCCTGTGGAAGCGCTTCCCCAACGCCAGCGTGGTCATCATGGCCGGCAGCGGGGACATGCGCGAGGTCGTGGCCACGGTGAAGAAGGGCGCGGACAATTATCTGACCTACCCCATTCACCCGGACGAGGTGCGCTACGTGCTGGAGAGCCTGGAGGCCGCCGACCGCATGGAGGGCGAGCTCTCCTACCTGCGCGACAGCTTCTGGGGCGAGGACGTGAAGCGCCTCACGCGCACCGAGAGCCCGGCCATGCGCGAGGTCCTGGCCAAGGCCAAGGCCGCCGCCCCCACCAGCGCGCTCATCCTGCTCACCGGCGAGTCCGGCACGGGCAAGAGCGCTCTGGCCAAGCTCATCCACACCCACTCCATGCGCAAGGACAAACCGTTCGTGGCCGTGCACTGCGGCGCCATCCCCGAGACCCTGGTGGAAAGCGAGCTCTTCGGCCACGAGAAGGGCGCCTTCACCGGCGCGGTGCGACGCAAGCTCGGCAAGTTCGAGATCGCCCACGGCGGCACCATCTTCCTGGACGAGGTCGGCACGCTCTCCATGGCCGCGCAAGTCAAGCTGCTCCAGGTGTTGCAGGAAAAAACCTTCCACCGCGTGGGCGGGGAAACCGACATTCACACCGACGCCCGGGTCATCGCCGCCGCCAACCAGGACCTCAAGGCCATGGTGCGCGAGGGCCGCTTCCGCGAGGACCTCTACTACCGCCTCAATGTCTTCCCCCTGGAGATCCCGCCCCTGCGCGAGCGCAAGGAGGATATCCCCCTGCTCGTGTCCGGCTTTCTGGAGCGCCTCAGCGGCGAGTATGGCAAGGGCGTGTACGGCGCCACACCGGAAACGCTGGACGCCCTGGCGCAGTACGACTGGCCCGGCAACGTCCGCGAGCTGGAAAATCTCGTGGAGCGCGCCTACATCCTGAGCGGCTCGCGCATGCTCACCCTGGAGCACTTCCCGGCCGAGTTCCATCCCGCCCACGGCAGCTACGCCAGCCAGGCCCAGCGCATCGCCGGCACCGGCATGACCCTGGCCGAGGCTCGGGAGCACGCCAAGGATGCGTTGGAAAAGCAGTACCTGCACGATGTCCTGACTCTCCACCACGGCCGCATCAACAAGACCGCGGCCCACGCCGGCATCACCACCAGGCAGCTCAACAAGCTCATGACCCGCCACGGCCTGGACAAGAACGCGTTCAAGTAGCTGGTCCGGGAATGGTCCGAGGGCTTTGCCCTCGGGCTCCCCCAGAAAAGGGTCAAGGGGCCATTGGCCCCTGGCGGGGTGTTTGAGGGGCAGCGCCCCTCAGTAGTCGGTTCCCCTGGCCGCCAGAGGCATACAAGAAAAGCAGGACCCTGCGCTTCCGTCTTTTTTATCGATTTCGGAACGTCGGGTTCCTGTTTGCGCCGGTCTATCCAGGAATCTCCAATAAAATAAGTGCAGTGCATTTCGGACCGGTGTTTGCTCATGGCGCAGCATCGAGGAGGCCGCAAGAACATGCACGCACCGCTGCGAATCTTCACGGGCATTGTCTGCCCGGTATCCACCAAGAAGGATGGTTCCGTGGCCGACGTCGTGCTCGCCTGTGCGGGGGAGCGCGACGTGCGCATCCATATGGATGCCAAGGGCAAACGGTTGGTCCATGCCGCCTTGTCCGGCGGCCGGGGGTCGCTGGTGCATGTTCTGGGCTGGCTGCAGCAATCCTCGAAGGATGACGCATCCGGGGGCGGTGTCCGCCTCCATGTTCATCGATTCGAGCTCTTTTCCGGTGCGGGGCCGGAAAGCAAGCCCAAACCTTTCCCTGACCAGGAGACCGTTGAACGAAAATGACGCGTGACAACGAGATCGAGGCGCTCGAGCCTCCCAGTAGCCGAAAGGCCGCACAAACTGTCCGGGCATCAGCGCCCAAATCCAAACGCACTGGCTTTGCCATGGGGGAGGAGCGCGACGCCTTCCGCAAAGAGTTCTATCCGGGCGTCACGCGCGCCGAGTGGAACGACTGGCACTGGCAGATCGCGCACCGCGTGACCTCCCAGGCCGAGCTCTTCCGACACATCAATCCCACGCCGCAGGAAACGCTGGCCCAGGGCGGCGAGTTCCCTCTGGCCATCACGCCGTACTACCTGAGCCTTGTGAACGGGGCTGATCCGTCGTGCGCCATCCGCCGCGCCGTATCGCCCACCATGCAGGAGGCGGTGCTGGGCCCTGGCGAGGCCGACGACCCCCTGGGCGAGGAGGGCCACAGCCCGACTCCCGGTCTGGTGCACCGCTATCCGGACCGCGTGCTCTTTTTGTCCACAGACTTCTGCTCCACGTACTGCCGCTACTGCACACGCTCCCGCCTGGTGGGACGTGGCAACGCCGGCTCCGTGCGCAAGCGCTGGGACGCCTGCCTCGACTACATCGCGGCCACGCCCACGGTGCGCGACGTGGTGGTTTCCGGCGGCGATCCCCTGACCATGCCGGACGAGGCCATCGACTACCTGCTGGGCAGGCTGCGCGCCATCAGCCATGTGGAGATCGTGCGCCTGGGCACCAAGGTGCCGGCCGTGCTGCCGCAGCGCGTCACGCGCGACCTCGTGCGCATGCTCCGGAAACACAACCCGCTGTTCATGAGCTGCCACATGATGCACCCCAGGGAGCTGACCCCGGAGACGAACCAGGCCTTCGAGCGCCTGGCCGACGCCGGCTTGCCTTTGGGCAGCCAGACCGTGCTCCTGGCCGGCATCAACGACGCGCCGGAGACCCTGGCAGCGTTGTTCCACGGCCTGCTCAAGGTGCGCGTGCGGCCGTACTACCTCTACCAGTGCGACCCCATCCATGGCTCGGCGCATTTCCGCACCAGCGTGGCCAAGGGCGTGGAGCTGATGAGCGCGCTGCGCGGCCACACCTCGGGCTACGCCGTGCCCACCTACGTGATCGACGCGCCCGGCGGAGGCGGCAAGGTGCCCATCTACGCCAACACCATGCTGGGCCGCGACGAGCAGGGCCTGGCCCTGGTGAACTACGAGGGCCGCGTCTACCACTATCCGGACTATGCGCCCGAACCGGTGCCCGCCGCTGCGGATGCAACCTCGTTCGCGACATGTCCGGCAGGATGCCCGGCCGCTTCCCATGCGGCTCCGGTTGTGGGGGCGCACTAATGACCACCATCGCCCTGACATACGATCTGCGGGATGACTATCTCGCGCGCGGCTTCAACGAGCATCAGACCGCGGAGTTCGACCGCGTGGACACCATCGACGCCATCGAGCGCGGCCTGCGCATGCTGGGCTACAGCACGGTGCGCGTGGGCAGCGCCTATGATCTCGTAAGCGCCCTGGCCTCCGATGCGAGCTGGGACCTGGTGTTCAACATCTGCGAGGGGCTCTACGGCTATGGTCGCGAGTCCCTGGTGCCGGCCCTGCTGGACCACTACCGCATTCCCTACGTCTTCTCCGATCCGTTGACCCTGGCCGTGACCCTGCACAAGGGCGTGGCCAAGCGCGTGGTCCGGGACCAGGGCGTGCCCACCCCGGACTTCGTGGTGCTGGAGAGCGTGGACCAGGCCGAGCGGGTGGACCTGCCGGCGTTCCCGTTGTTCGTGAAGCCTGTGGCCGAAGGCACAGGCAAGGGCGTGGCCTCCTCGTGCCTGGTGCACGACAGGAATGCGCTTGTGGAGCGCGCTGCTGCGCTCATCGCCGAGCACGAGCAGCCCGTTCTGGTGGAGGCGTTTCTGCCCGGCCGGGAGGTCACGGTGGGCATCACCGGCACGGGCGAGAACGCTCGCGTGGCCGGCGTCATGGACATCGTGCTGAACAAGGACGCCGACCCGGCCTGCTACACCTACCGCAACAAGGAAGAGTGCGAGCAGCTTGTGGAGTATCGGGCCGTGACCGGGGCTGAGAGCGAGGAGCCCGTGCAGGTGGCCCTGGCCGCCTACCGCGCCTTGGGCGTTCGCGACGCCGGACGGGTGGACCTGCGCCAGGACGCCCACGGCCGCTACCAGTTCATGGAGATCAATCCGCTGCCTGGCATGCATCCGGAGCACTCGGATCTGCCCATTCTCTGCTCGCTGAACGGCATCAGCTTTCTCGATCTGCTCTCGCGGATCATGCGCTCGGCAACGGACCGAATCGCCGCTGCGCGCCAGCCGGGCCGCCGCATTGCGGCATAGGGGGCGAGATGCGCATAGCCGTGATCCATTCGGACGTGGGACCCAGCCCCACGCCCGACGATATGGATACCATCGTCCAGGCTGAGACCGTGGCCGCCGTGCTGGGCGGGCAGGGCCACGATGTGACCATGACGCCGGTGCGCCGCGCCGTACGGCACACCGTGGACGCGCTGCGCCGCACCAGCACGGAAGTGGTCTTCAACCTGGTGGAGACGATTGGAGGCACGTGCGAGGGTGCGTACCTGCTGCCCTCGGCCCTGGAGCAGGCGGGCATTCCCTTCACGGGAGCGGGCTCCCACGCCATGCTCCTTGCCGGCAACAAGCTGGCGGTCAAGCGGTTGCTGCGCAGCGCCGGGGTTCCCACGCCGCCGTGGGTGGAAGAGATGGGCGGCGAGCCCGAACACATGGCCGGGGCGAGCTTTCTGCCTGGGCCGTATGTGGTGAAGTCGGTATGGGAGCATGGCTCCCACGGCCTGGACCAGGGCTCGATCATCGAGTTTGCGGACCGCGTGGCAGTGCAACGCTCCCTGGCGCAAAAACGGCGGGAGCTCGGCGGCGCATGGTTTGCCGAGGCGTTTGTCTCCGGCCGGGAGTTCTGCGTAGGCGTGGTGGAAGAGGCGGACGGACCGCGGCTCCTGCCCACGTACGAGATCTGCTTCGAGGGTGGGAAAGACGCTCCCAGGCTGGTGGACTACGCGGCCAAGTGGGACGAGGCCTCGGCCCAGGCGCTGGCCACGCCGCGCAACTGGGAGTTTTCAGCGGAGGAAGGGGTGCTCCTGCAGCGGATGGAGGCGTCGTCGCTGATGTGCTGGCGTTTTCTCCGGCTCGCCGGGTATGCGCGCGTGGATATGCGCGTGGACAGCGCCGGCGTGCCCAACGTGATCGACGTGAACAGCAACCCGTGCATCAGTCCGGAGGCCGGGTTCGCCGTGCAGCTCGAACGCTCCGGCATTGGCCTGGGCCGCGGCGTAGGCATGATCGTGGAAGCCGCGTTACGTCGCCGCGGGGCTCCGTTCCACAACACGCCCACAAGGAAGGCCGCCTGATGTTCCGTATTCGACGAGTGTTCGACGGCGTGTTGCCGCGCGACGCCCGGACCGTCGAGCAGGTCCAGGCGTTGCTGCGGGAGCGCTTCCCCGGCGTGGAGGAAAAAGAGATCCGGCAGATACCGGCCATGCTGCGCGATCCGCTGCACCACCGCTTCCGGGCCGTGCTTTTCGTGGCGGAGTCGGCGGACAAGCTCGCGGGCTTCGCGCTCATGCTGCACGTGCCGGACGTGGGGTTCTGCTGGCTGGACTATGTGGCGGCCCAGCCCGGCTCGGCCGGCCGCGGCGTGGGCGCGGCGCTGTATGATCGCGTTCGCGAGGAGGCGCGCTTCCTGGGCGGCATCGGCCTGTTCTTCGAGTCTCTGCCGGCCGATCCCGAATTCTGCATGGACGCTTCCCTGCGCAAGGAGAACCGCGCCAGGCTGCGCTTCTACGAGCGGTTCGGCGTGCGCATCGTGGCCAACACGAAGTACGAGACGCCGCTCATCGATGAGCCGGCGCCGTGCCCGCCGCATCTGTTGTTCGACCCCTACACGGCCAAGAAACCGCTGGGCCGCAAGGACGCGCAGCAGGTGGTTCGGGCCATTCTGGAGCGCAAGTACGGCGGCCGGTGCCCGGAAGGGTATGTGGACATGGTGGCGGACTCCTTCCGCGACGATCCGGTTCGGTTGGCCGAGCCGCGCTACGCCACGCCTGCTCCGCCTCCGGCGGCCCAGGTGTCCCCGCAGATCGCGCTCACGGTGAACGATCGCCACGAGATCCACCACGTACGTGAGCGCGGATATGTGGAGTCGCCGGCGCGCATCGACGCGATCCTCAAGAAGATCGAGCCTTCCGGGTTGTTCGAGCGCCTCCGCGTGCAGGGCTACCCCCTGCGCCACGTCACGGCGGTGCACGACCCCGGCATGGTCGGCTACTTCCGCGCCGTATGCGCTAGGCTGGGGGAGAAGGAGGCGGTCTATCCGTACGTCTTCCCCATCCGCAACCAGGCTAGGCCGCCGCGGGAGCTGCCCCGCCGGGCCGGCTACTACGTCATCGATACTTTTACGCCGCTGAGCCGCAACGCATTCCTCGCGGCGCGCGGGGCCGTCAACTGCGCTCTCACGGCGGCGGACTCCCTGCTGGACGGCCAGCGTCTGGCATACGCGCTGGTCCGTCCACCAGGGCATCATGCGGAGCGCCGCGCATTCGGCGGGTTCTGCTATCTCAACTCCACGGCCGTGGCCGCCAACCATCTGTCCGAGTTCGGCAAGGTGGCCGTGCTGGACGTGGACTACCACCATGGCAACGGCACGCAGGACATCTTCTACGAGCGCGCCGACGTGCTCACCATCTCCATCCATGGCCATCCCAACGGCGCCTACCCGTACTTCTCCGGCTTCGCCTCGGAGCGCGGCGAGGGCCAGGGACGCGGGTTCAACATGAACCTGCCCCTGCCGGACGGCGTGGACGGCGAGGCGTACCGCACAGTGCTGGCCAAGGCGCTCAAGCGGCTGGCACGGTTCGGCCCGCGGTTTCTGGTAATAGCGCTGGGTCTGGACACGGCCAAAGGCGACCCCACGGGCACGTGGCGGCTCACGCCAACGGACTTCGAGAAAAACGGCCGGATGCTCGGCCGCCTGTGCCTGCCCACCCTGGTGGTGCAGGAGGGCGGCTACCGCACGTCCAGCCTGGGGCCCAACGCCCTGGCGTTTTTCCGCGGCCTGAGCGAGGGCACGCGGGAACGGACACGGAACATGGAGTGTGCGGAATGAGCGTACAGACGATGCGCACCGAGCCCACGCCCAGGGACGCCGCCCGAGTACGCGCCCTGGTTGAGGCGACAGGCTTCTTCAGCTGGGACGAGGCCGGCGTGGCCGAGGAGCTGGTGACCGAACGGCTGAGCAAGGGGCTTGCCAGCGGTTATTACTTTCTTTTTGCGGATGGCCCGGATGGAGGGCTGGAGGGCTATGCGTGCTACGGGCCGGCGCCGTGCACCGTGGGCTCGTTCGATCTCTACTGGATAGCCGTGCATCCGGCCGCCCAGGGCAACGGGCTGGGCAAGGCGCTGTTCCACGCCGTGGCCGAAGCCGCCGCGGCCCAGGGAGGGCGCATCCTTTTTGCGGAGACGTCCTCGCGGGAGCAGTACGCGCCTACGCGGCGGTTTTACGAGGGGTGCGGGTGCACGGTTCGCGCCGTGGTCCGCGATTTCTACGATGCAGGCGAGGACAAGGTGATCTACGGCGTTCAGCTGGCGTGATGCTATTGCCGAAATCGGAACCCTGTGTTCCTGTATGGTGTGAACAGACAATTATTCCGAGACGATGCTTTGCGTGTTTTTGGCGGAATCCAGTTTGCAGATGGATTTCGTTGCCCGTGCTTCACCCTGGTAGTGAATAGTGTCTGAACAGAGAAGGCGCCCCGGTGTTCGTTCGGGACGCCTTCTGCCGTTGGCGGGGGGCGTTAGGGGGGCGATCTGTTGACGGCGGCTGTGTGGACAGGTTCCGGCCAAGACCCTTCTCACGCTGCCGTCAGATGCTGCCAAAAGCACCGCCCTGGGCTCATGATCGCCGCTGTGTCACCATGGAGCGTGAGCCGTCGCCGAATCCGCCGTGGCTGCGATCGCGGGCGGCACGGGCCGGAGGGGGAGCCCTGTACAGGCGCGCGATGCAGCGGGTTGCTCATGAAGAGTTGCAATCCGGAGGCATTGGAGCAGGGCTACTGGCCCAGCACCTCGTCCACCTTTTTGATCAGCGCCAGAGGGCTGAAGGGCTTGGTGATGTAGCCGTCGGCCCCTGCCTGGCGGCCCATTTCCAGGTCGCGCTGCTGGCCGCGCGCCGTGAGCATGAGGATGGTGGTGGCGGAAAGCTCCGGCAGCTGACGCAGGCGGCGTGTGGCCTCGAACCCGTCGATCTCGCCAGGCATCACCGCATCCATGAGGATGAGGTCCGGGTGGGAGTGCCTGGCCAGGGCCACGCCGATGGAGCCGCTGTCAGCCTCCAGAATCTCGAATCCGCCCAGGCTGAGCGTGACCTGCACAAGCTCGCGCACTTCCGGTTGGTCTTCGACGATCAATATTTTTTTCATGGGATAGATCTCCTGGCATGTTTCGGAAGTTGGGAGTCTCATGCAGTGTGACAGTGGGCATATACGTTTGCACAAGCCGCAAGCGCGCGCACGCGCTGCAACAGCGTGTCCGGGGGAACCGGTTTGACCAGCCCGGCATCCGCGCCGAGCTCGGCGGCGATGGCCAGGGAGCTTTCCGCGCGACAGGCGCCGTGGTTCTGAGACAGGGCGATGATGCCGACGCCGGGTCTACGGGCCTTGACGTCGCGAATCATGTCGAACTCCCATCGCCTGGGCAGAAAGACGTCTACAAGGATGAGGTCGCAGTGCTCGGGCAGGTCGACCTCCCGCGTCAGAGCGATGCCGCGGGGGTAGAGGACCGCGTACCCCTCATCCACAAGGAGCTTGGCCGTGTAGGAGCGCGACTCGGGGTCGGGCTCGATCAGAAGAATCGCCGAAGATGACACATCTTTTTGCCACAGCATTCCTCTCTCTGAGCAATGGATATGCCAGTATTGGTAACTAGTTTAATTTAAAGAGGATAATTGTGACCTCGCGGTAATGCACCAGAATAATTATGTTTATATTAACATGCTAAGATGATGAGTAAAAAGATTCATTGCAGATGTCTTGGGAGGAAATCGGCGCATAAGATGAGACATTCGGACGTTCGGGGATTTTTCCGATCACGGGAGATCGGGATATATTATTTGGAATAACGGTATGATGCGCAAGTCTCACTTTGTGAGATTGTGTGGCAATCTGGCGAAAACGCTTGTCATTCCTCTTCGAGGATGCTTACGGTATTCGTACGGGGGGAAAAGATAATTGATACTTCATTTGCGATTTGACCAGATTGCATGGCGACATGCTACCGAGCCCTGCATGAAGCCGGGGACTTCGCGTGAATTTTTCCTTTGATCATACTGGCCGGTACTTCTTTGATGCGATGCCGGAACCCGCCTATGTGGTCGATCCTGAGACCGGAACGATTCTGGCGGCGAACGTCGCGGCTGGCGCAACAGGGGCCTATCAAGGCGTCGATTTAATCAGTTTGCCTATAGAAAGAGTAAAGGCAGGTGACGCGCCCCTTCTCGCAGAGGTTCTCCCGCATCTTTCCCCGGGTGGCGGCGAAGTTGAGCACTCGGGATTCGTGCTCAGGGAGGGACGGAAGGTCGCTGCCAGCGTCACCGCCTCGTTCAGGGCGCACGCCGGCGCTCATGTGGTCGTAGCCATGGTGCGGCTGGCGGAGGAGGGGGATTCCCGGACCGTGGCACGCCAGGACGCCGGGCAGGAACCGGCGACCGCCCCGGAGCTTGCATCCGGTCTGGACATCCCTGCCTGGCGCGCGCTGATCGACGCCACTTCGAATCCGATGGTTCTTTTCGACCGCAACGGTCACATCGTCGTGGCGAACCGGAGCGCCGGCGAGTATGCCGGCCTGTCAATCAGCGAAGTAGAGGGCCGATCCTCTGCGGATATCTACGACAGGGAAACCGCCATCCTGCGGCAGGCGGTCATCGACGGCGTGGTCCAGTTCGGCAGCCCGCGCACCTTTGACGAAAAGGTGCAGAACACCATGTTCCGAGTCTGGGCGGAGCCTGTGAAGGATGCGGCAGGCAACGTCCTCGGCGTTGCCGTACACAGCATCGATATAACCGACTACGTGGCCATGCAGAAAGAGGTCATCGAGAAGGAACGGTTCTACGCAGGCATTATTAATGCGATTCAGGACGGCGTGGAGGTGGTGGATGCCGGCAAGCGCGTCCTCCTCGTCAACAGGACCTTCAGCGAATGGTTCGGGCACTTGGGGCCGTTGCAGGGGAGAGAGCACAAGGCCGTGCACGGGGAGTCCGAAGCGTTCTTCACTTGCCCGGTGGATACAGTGCTGGAGACGGGTAAGCCAGCGCAGGTGGTGCGTCCTTTCCGCAGGCAGGGGGTGGAAGCTGGCTGGCTTGAGGTGTTCTCGTATCCGCTCATGGGCTCCGACGGAGGAATACGGGGCGCTGTGCAGTACTGCCGCGACATAACGGAAAAGGTGCTGCTGGAACGGCGTCTGTACAGGGAGCGCCGCCGTTTTCGCGAGTACTACGACGTCTCTCCGGTGGGCATCGCAACGGTCACGCCAGTCGAGCAATGGCTGGACGTGAACATGACGTATTGCCAGCTGCTGGGCTACACCAAGGAAGAGCTTCTGAAAACGAGCTGGGCCGAGGTCGTGCACCCGGACGACCATGGGGCCATCGAGAAGTTCCATAAGGATGCGCTGGCCGGCAACGCGGTCACGTTCCACGGCGATATCCGGTACATCCATCGAAGCGGAACGGTTCTGTACGTCACGGCAACGGCCAAGTACATTCGCGATGAGGAGGGGACCCCCGGCTACTTTCTTATCGTGGTGCAGGACATCGGCTCGCGCAGGGAGGCGGAGGAAGAGCTGCGCAAGATACGGCGCGACCTGGAGCGCCGCGTGGTGACCCGTACGCGCCAGCTTCTCGAATCGGAATCGAACCTTCGGGCGCTGCTCAACGCGCCGGTGGTCAGCTCCTTCCTGCTCGACGTGAGCGGCCGCATTCTGGCGGTCAACGACGTGGGTGCGGAGCGCCTTTCCTACGCGCCGGCCGATATGTTGGGCCGGCAGTTCACCTCGCTTTTCCCGCCCAAGCTAGCCGCCTCCCGCAATGCGAGCCTGGTGCGGGCAAGGGAGCAGGGCCGCGTCGTCAAGTTCCAGGACGAGCGCGACGGCCTGGTCTTCGACATCTCGGTGTACCCGGTGCGCGACCGCGGCGGCGAGGTCTCGCGGCTGGCCGTGTTCGCCGAGGACGTCACCAAAACGCGCACCCTGGAGAGGCAGCTTCTGCAGGCCCAGAAGATGGAGGCCCTGGGCATCATGGCTGGCGGCATCGCCCACGATTTCAATAACATCCTCGGTGTCATCATCACCAACGCCGAGCTGCTGCAGATGGATGCCCTGGCAGAAAAAGCCGGCAGGCGCGTGTCCAGAATTCTGGACGCCGGCACGCGCGCACGCGATGTAGTCAAGCAGATACTGACCTTCAGCCGCTCGGAAATGGAGGAGCGCACCTCCTTTGATCTGGGCGATGCGATCACCGCATTCTGCGACCTCGTCAAGACATCGCTGCCGGAGAACATCGAGCTGTCCGTCGAAAGGCTCCAGCCGTGCAGGCTGCCGGTTAACATGGACCTCACGCAGCTCCAGCAGATGCTGATGAACCTCTGCGTCAACGCCAGGCACGCCATCGGCGAGGAGGGCGGGGTCATCTCCGTGCAGCTCGATCCGCCGGTGCGCCTGGATACGCGGGACTGCCTCGTCTCCTACCCCGAGCTTTCCGCCGGAAGCTATGCGCGCATCAGCGTCCAGGACACCGGCCAGGGCATCGAGCCGGCCATCATCGAGCGCATCTTCGAGCCGTTTTTCACCACCAAGCCCAAAGAGATGGGCACCGGCCTCGGCCTGTCCATGGTCCACGGCATCATCCGGAGGCACGCCGGGGCCATACGCGTGCAAAGCGAGCCGGGCAACGGCGCGGTGTTCACGGTGTTCTTTCCTCTGCATGAGGAGGCGCTGGAGGAAACGGCGTTGGAGGGGGTCTCCACTGCGGTTTCCATGGCCAACGGACGTATCCTGTTTGTGGATGACGACGCCGAGTACAGAAGCTCCGTACTTCAGGCGCTGGAGCGCATCGGCTACGAGGTGGATGAGGCCGGCAACGGTCTGGAGGCGCTGGGCACGCTGATCGAGGACCCGGAGCGGTACGGCCTGGTGCTCACGGACCAGACCATGCCGGGCATGAGCGGCCTTGATTTTGCCGAATGCGTCCGCGCCCGAAACATCAACACCCCGATTCTGTTGTGCACGGGGTACAGCCAGCATGTCACGGAGGCCAGGCTGAGCGAGCTCGGCCTGGGGCTGCTGCTGAAGCCGTTCACGGTCAAGGGGCTGGAGCAAGCCATCATTAATCTGCTGCACAACGACACAGGCCAATAACCATGATCCGCGTTCTTATCATCGACGACGAACCGGCGTGGAGCGAGACGCTCTGTGACCTCGTGGAGGAGCTGGGGTTCCTGGCGTTCACCGCGTCCAGGCTGGAGGAGGGCGTGCACCTGACCAACGCGCCGGACTCCATCGACATCGTGCTGCTCGATGTGATGCTGCCGGACGGCAGCGGTCTCGACGCCATCCAGACGTTGAAGGCAAGCTCGTCCAGTCCGGAGATCATCATCATTACCGGCAAATCGAGCGAGGAGGCGGCGCGTCTCGCCCTGGAGCACCAGGCCTGGGACTACATCACCAAGGGCGCATCCCTGGGCGGCATCCGGCTTTCTCTGATGCGCGCCGTGGACTACCGCAGGAAGAAGCGCTCCGAGGCGCAGTACCGCCAGACCGCCACCTTTGACCGCGGCGGCATCGTCGGCAAGGACCCCGGCCTCATCCGCGCCCTGGACCTGGCCGCCAAGGCCGCGCCCACGGACCTGCCCGTGCTCATCACCGGCGAGACAGGGACGGGCAAGGAGCTCATGTCCCGGGCGCTGCATGCCAACAGCCTGCGCGGCGACAAGCCCTTCATCGTGGTGGACTGCGCCTCGCTGCCGTCCAGCCTGATGGAGAGCGAACTCTTCGGCCATGCCAAAGGCGCCTTTACCGGCGCGGACATGGCCAAGGACGGCCTGGTGTACATGGCGCACGGCGGCACGCTCTTTCTGGACGAGGTTGGTGAGCTGCCCCACCATGTGCAGCAGAAGTTTCTGCGCCTGCTGCACGTGAAGCGCTACCGCCCGGTGGGAGCCGCCTCGGAGCGGGACGTGGACTTCCGGCTGGTCGCCGCGACGAACCGGAACCTGGAGGCCATGGTGGAGGAGGGCGTCTTTCGCAAGGACCTGCTCTACCGTATCAAGGCCATGGCCATCGACCTGCCGCCCCTCAGAACACGGGGGGAGGACATCCGGCTGCTGGCGCAGAGCTTTGCCAGGGAGTGGTCGCAGCAGCACCCCAACAGGGCCAAGGAGTGTTCCGAGGAGTTTCTGAAGACGCTGGAGGCGTATGACTGGCCGGGCAACGTGCGCGAGCTGCGCAACGTGATGGGCACGGCCCTGGCGCTGGCCACGGAGAGCGAGGTCCTCTTCCCCATCCACCTGCCAGCCCACGTGCGCATCCACTCCGTGGACACGGAAAAGACGGCTGAAAAAGAGGAAGGCTCCAAGCGGCCGCCCTCCTGGCGGAGCTATCGCGAGAAGGAGCTGGGCGACATCGAGTACCAGTACTTCTCCAATCTGCTGGTCTACACCAGCTACGACAAGCATCTGGCCATGGAGATCGCGGACATCTCCAGGGCGCAGTTCTACCGCATGCTCAAGAAGTGCGGGCTGGCCTGATTCGCCAGGGGTGATTTCAGATGTGACGTGCGCGGGCCGCGCCTACTCCTTGTCCCTGGCCGGGCATCTGGGCGCCAGGGGCTCGAAGCTGCGCGTCTGTGGCAGGTAGCTGAAGAGCTGGCCGCACGCCATGTCGAAGTACCAGCCGTGGATGGTCAGCGAGCCGTCGGCCACGCGTTCCGCCAGCCAGGGGAAGGTCAGGAGGTTGCCCATGGAGGTCAGAATGCCGGCCATCTCCAGCGCCTTGGCCGCCCGCTCGTCCGTGCACTCGAAGCTCTCCATCACCTGGCTGCGCGCCGGGTCCAGGATGGAAGTCCACTTGCCCACGAACTCCCCGCCGCGGGCCGAGTCCTCCAACAGCGATTTGATGCCGCCGCAGGAGCTGTGGCCCAGGATGATGATGTCCGCCACCTTGAGCGAGAGCACTGCGTACTCCAGCGCGGCGGAAACACCGTGGTAGCCGGCGTCCGGCTCGTAAGGGGGCACGATGTTGGCGATGTTGCGGACCACGAAGATGTCGCCCGGCTCGCACTGCATGATCAGGGACGGGTCCGTGCGCGAGTCGCAGCAGGCCACCACCAGGGTGGACGGTGACTGGCCCTCGCGCAGCTCCGAAAAGGGCGAGCCCTCACGGCAAAAGTACTGGTCCTGGAAGCTCTTGAAGCCCAGGATGAAGTCGCGGATTTTCTGCATGGCCTCTCGTTATCCCAGGTTGCGTGGCGGCGCAATTCGTATGCGGTCAGATGGACTCGCCAGGGACTAGGCGGCTAGCCGGTCCGGCCCGCCTGCAGGAGCCGCCTGAGCTCGAAAAGGTCGTCCACAAAAACCGTTGGCTCGATGTCCGGCTCGCCCTCGATGGGGTTGCCCGTGGCCACAAAGGCGGAGCACAGCCCGGACTGGGTTGCGCCGAGGATGTCCACCTCCAGTGTGTCCCCGATCATCAGGGTCTCGCCGGCCGACCGGCCGATGGCGGCCAGACCCTGCGTGAAGAACTCCGGATTGGGCTTGCCCACGAAACGGGCCGTGCGACCGCCGGCCATCTCCAGCAGGGCGGCCACGGCGCCGCACTCCGGTTGGAACCCGCCAGGCACGGGAAGCATGGCGTCCGGGTTCGTGGCCACAAGCTCCGCGCCGTCGCGCAACATCCGCACGGCCTCGGCAAGCTGCACCATGGTCAGGTCCATGCTCATACCCAGGGCGACCACGTCCGCCTTCTCCGCATCCGGCCCCACACACTGCACGTCCACGTTGGCCATGGCCTGGTGCATGTAGCTGCTGCCCACCACGTGCACCCGGCTGCCGGGCCAGAGCTTGGCCACGTAGGACGCCGCGGCCGTGGCCGAGGTGATGATGCGCTCCAGCGGAAAATGCATGCCCAGACGGGCAAGCCGGTCGCGCAGGTTCTCCGGACCGGTCTGGGAGTTGTTGCTCAGCGCCGCATAGGGAATGCCCGCATCGGCGAGGAACTTCACGAACTCACACGCGCCGGGAATCGCCTGCTCCCAGCGGTACAACACGCCGTCCAGGTCGAACAGCACGCCGCGGACACCGGCCAACGCCTGGATTGCGTCCGCTCGCGACCGATCGCCGGGACCATGCGACATCTCGTTCATCACAACGTCAACGTCCTCGTTCGATATATTCTCAGGGATTCGCCGCCGGGCGGCGTCTGTTGCAGACTGAACAATGCCAGGACATGAGCGCTACCCATAACGCCCCTGCCGGCGGTCGAGAATACAGATTCCTGCGCCGGTTGCAAACTGCGCCGGTACAGGTGTCATACCGAGGGCTTTGCCCTCGGGCTCCCACCAGGGAGCTAAGCTCCCTGGACTCATATCTGGATCCATAAGACTTCGTTCTGGGGTCCAGGGGAATTGAATTCCCCTGGCAGGGGGTATGGGGGACAGAGTCCCCCGGACTGCTTGGCCGTGCCTACTCCTCGTCTGCGTCTTCGGCCTTTTTGCGCTGCTGCGCCGCGGCTGCTGCTGCGCCTTGCCTGGCTGCTTCGGCGTCCTCGGCGGCCAGGTTGGCCGTATAGACGGTCACGCCGGGTGCGGCAAAAGTCAGGCCGGCCTTTTTCAGCTCTTTATAGAGCCGGGCGTACACTTCCTTGCGGATGGAGAACTGCGTGCCGGGTTTGGCCATGAACTTCACGCCGAAGATCATGGTGGAGTCCTGGATTTTTTTGACGCCCTGGGACTTGATGGGCTGCACGAGATCGTCCTTGAACTCCTCGTCGTTCATCAGCTGCTCGTTGATCTTGCGCACGATCTTCTTGAACACCTTGGGGTCCGTCTCCAGCGGCATGGGGAACTTGATCTTGATGGAGATGGGGTTGCGCGAGAAGTTGACGACGTTTTTGATGTCGCCGTAGGGGATGATCAGCACGTAGCCCAGGTAGTGCTCCAGCAGGATGGTCCGCACGGACATCTTGACCACGTAGCCTTCGGTCTTGCCCATCTGCACGTAGTCGCCCACGCGGAAGGCGTCGTCCATGAGGAAGAAGACGCCGGCCACCACGTCCTTCACCAGGGTCTGGCTGCCCAGGCCGATGGCCAGGCCGAACACGCCGGCGCCGGCCAGCAGCGGGCCGATGTTGACCCCGAACTGCGAGATGACCATGAGCGCGGCCGTGACCAGGAAGAACACGCCGAGCACCTTCTGGAAGAGCGGCAGCAGCGTTCGCAGTCGGGGGCTTGATGCGCCTTCCTCCGGTCCGTCGCGCAGCTTGCGCTCTATGGCGCGTTTGATGAGCGACCACAGGCCCACGGCCAGGAACAGGATGACGAGGATGTTGATTCCGGACTCGATGATCAGGCCGGCGCGCGGCACCGGCACGTGCCACGCCCACAGCAGGACGAGCAGCACAAAGCCGATGAGCAACAGCCGAGTGATGCGCCGCGTGGCATCGTAGTATGGGTGGGAGCTCGGCCGGGGCTGCTCCACCGATATGGCTGGGGGTTCCTCGCTCTCGGCCTGCGCTCCCTCGCCTTCGGCAGGAACCGAGTGGCCTGCGCCGCCGTCTTCCATGTCCCCCCGGACCATGGAGATAGGCTTGGGCGGCCTGGCCACCAGGATGCCGAACACGCCGTCCAGGATGCGCCGGGCGATCCAGTCCAGGAAGGAGTAGAACGGGATGACGCCGAGGCTCATGAGGAACATGCCCTGCGGACCGTCCGGCCCGTTGATGAGCAGAACCGCCACGTAGAGAACCGCCACGAGGCTGATGTAGAGGAGCGCGAAGATGTGCCAGCGGGATGCGAACTGGCTTCTGTACCTGGCGGACAGCCCCTGCGAGTCCGGCCGTTCGGCAATGGCCTTGGCCACGTCCTCCCGATAGAAAAAGATGGCCACGCACATGAACAGGAGCAGCACGCAGGCAATGGCCAGCTGCAGGGCTATGACGGCCGATTCCGGCGTGTCCACGGCCTGGAACGCGTCGAGGATGAACTTGCCGCCCAGGGACAACAGCATGATCGTGTCGATGACGTTGCTCAGGTTGGCGGCGGCTGTATTGCTTACCGGGATGGGCCGCAGATCGGGCGTTTTGGGCCGCAGGAGCAGCCGTGTGACCACCTGGACCGGCCGGTAGACCAGGAAGAACAGCAGGATGTGCGCGGCCGCCACGTAGCCCGGGGTCTCCTTGCCGAAAAACGCGGAGAACAGCGCGAGGACCACGGCGCCGTAGAGCAGCAGGCCCGACACGGCAATGAAGAGATCGACGGCCAGGGTTCTGCTTTTGAGCGGGGCTTCGTCCCCGTCGCGGGTGCGGTTCCGCAGCCCGGAGACCCTGCGGCGGAACGCTGTTTCCAGCGCCCAGGCAACGAAGACGATGAGCAATGCGATCAGACAGGCGTACAGGAGCGCGCCGGTCCCCTCGCCTTTGGCCATGGTGCGGAGTGCGAGGCCCAGCTCGTCGAGGATGCGGCCGTGGCTGGCCTTGAGGGCGAGCAGCCGTTCGCGGACGCTGGTGCTCGCATCCATGAGCAGGCTTGTGCGCGTTTTGGTTGCCGACTGCGTCTCGCGCTCCCGGGCCTGCTCCGTCAGACGCTTGTGGAGCAGGGTGCGCGCCTGCTCGTCGTCCATATCCGCCAGGGCCTTGTCCACCTCGGCCGGGGTCATGGTGTCCGTGATCACCGGCGCGGGAGGCGGGCTCTTCTTCTTGGACGCCGCGTACGAGAGCGAAGCCCCGGTCAGAGCGAGGGCGATGCAGCACAGACAGAGAATCCGGAACAGCTGAACAGGCGTTGTCGAACGCAGGCGCGCCATGCCATCCTCCACGGTATGGTCGTCAATGGATTGTATTGTGCGGGCGCCAGACGCAATACACCAGTGGGTGGCGCCGTTTTGCTGCTGAACCGGTTCCGTTTGCGTGCCGCTGTCGCCCCTGTGCATCGATGGAGCCGCGGCGTCACGCCCGCAACCATAGAGAAAACACGCTTCCGCTGCTGAATCAAGTGGATATTGTAATATGTAATACGGCGGCCTGTACCAGGTCGTGGTGTTGGCCGGGGGCGGCAGGAAGCCGCGGAGGGAGAAGCTACGTTGCTTTGGACGCAGACGTGCTCAATGCGTCCTTGAGGGCGGCGCGCAACGCCTCGATGTCGCCAGTGCGTTTCACAGGGGTCTGGGGCATGTCGGCCAGCGGCGCAAAGGTCTGGGCACCGAAGCTGTGCACCAGCAGGATGGAGCCCTGCGCGGCCTGGCGCAGTCGTTTCAGCACGCCGTCGTCCGCCAGGCCGGGGAGATCGGGGTCCAGCAGGATGACGCGCGGGGCGTGGCTCGTCTCCAGCTCCTGGCACAGGTCCGGACCGTTGGCGAAACACGCTGTGGTGTACCCGTCACGGCTGAGCTCGCGATGGAGCAGTTGACGAACATTCCGTGTTCGCTCGGCGATGATGAGCGCGCAGGGAGGGGGAACCGCCGGAGTTGTGCCATGATGCATGGGTGCGTCCGAGATTGTGCCGGAGGGGGCCGGGGCCCCCTCCGGGTGGGCGTAGTCGGAGACCTACTACTGCTGTTGCTGGTCCTGATCGAAGGCCTTCATGGCGCCCTCGGCGTCGCCTTCTTCGGCGTAGCCGGCGCTGGCCATGGTGCTTTCCATCTTGGCCGGCAGGGACTTGATGAAGTCCCAGAAGCGACCCATCTCGCCCTTTTCGAAATATACTGACTCCAGCCCTTCCGTGGCTTCCTTGACCTTGGCGTCGCCGTAGCCGGTCAACAGCACGGTCTTCAGGCCCCGGTGGATCTCCTTGAGCTTGGCGATGCACACCAGGCCGTCCATGCCCGGCATCTTCAGGTCCACGATGGCGGCGTCAATGGCGTGCTCCTTGGCCAGCTCCAGAGCGTGTTCGCCGCTGCTGGCCAGCACGGTGTTGAAGCCCTTCAGCTTCATGCGCTCGTTCAGGTTGTCCAGGAAGCTCTGCTCGTCATCAACCAACAGGATGGTGAGTTGCTTGGCCATGGGTTGTCCTCCGCAGGTATGTCGGCCGCAGCCGGCTTGTAGGTTACGCCTCTTCGCCCGGCACCGCGCCGGCCGAAGCTGTTTCCGTGAGCAACTTCGAGAGGGTCTCGATGTCTATGGGCTTTTGCAGATAGGTGGCGGCGCCGCTGGCCAAGGCCTCGTCGCGCTCCTGCTCGGAGCCGTGGCCCGTGAGCATGATCACCGGTAGCTCCGGCATCTTGCGCAGGGTCTCGCGCAGCACCTCCAGACCGCTCATGCCGGGCATTTTCAGGTCCAGCACCATGACCTGGGGCCTGATCTCGTCCAGGCGCTCCAGGGCGGCGGTCCCGTTCAGGGCCACGGCGGGTTCGAAGCCGCGGATCTCCAGTCGTTCGGCCAGGGTCTCCACGAACTCGGATTCGTCATCCACAAGCAACACGCGTATGGCGTTGGTCATTGGAAACTCCCTTCAGGGTGAGGCGCAGACGGCCGCCGCAAGGTTCCAGGGACAGGCCGGCAGCTCCCAGAAGCCGCGCCGTGCCTTCGGGCATGCTCCCCAAGTCCGCCATGGCGTCGATATCCAGGGCCGGGTCCAGCGCGACGGGCTGCGGCGCGATAACACCGCCGGGTTCGAGCGGCAGGTACAGCCACTCCAGCAGCACCATGCAGGCGGCCATGCAGCGCTGCGGATCGGCCGGCACGGTGACGCCCACGCACGGCGGCGGCACCAGCGTCACCTGGCAGCGCCGGGCGGAACGCTCCAGAAAGCGGCAGGCCAGGGCCGTGATTTGTCCCAGGTCCACGTCCGGCAGCGTGTGCTCCAGCCTCCGGTCAGGCATGTGCGCCAGCATGTTCAGATCCGTGGTCATGCGGTGGCCTCGCTCCACCTGGGCTGTGATCGAGCCCAGGGCTTTGTCCATGCGTGCGGCCATCTCCGCCGGTATGGCGCCTTCGGGCCGCTGTGTGCGATACAGCTCCAGAAGGTCCTCCATGAGCCCAGCCGCCTCGCCCACGATGGCGAGCACGTTCTTCAGCTCGTGGCTCTGTGCCGCCAGGGCCCGACCGATGGCCATGCTTTCCAGGTCGCCAATCTGCATGTCATTTCTCACTTGGTTCCGCCGTGGGCGGGCTGTGGATTCAGTTCGACTGCGGCCGCCGGCTGCTCGGCAATGGCTGCGCGCAGGGGCAGATGGATGGTGAACATGCTGCCCTCGCCCTCGGCGCTGGCCACCTCGATGGAGCCGCCCAGCTTGTCCACGATGCCGTAGGTGATGGACAGCCCGAGGCCGGTGCCGTGCTCGCCCTTGGTGGAGAAAAATGGTTCGAAGATGTGCGCCAGTGTCTCGCGGGACATGCCCATGCCGTTGTCCTCGATCTCCACGGCCACGCCGCTCTGCTCACGCCGGGTGGCCACGCGGATGCGGCCCTTGTCCGGCACGGCGGCCATGGCGTTGTTCAGGAGGTTGAGGAATATCTGCTGGAGCTGGCCGCGGTCGCTTTCGATGCCTGGCAGTTCCGGATCGAGCTGCAGATCCAGCGTGATGTTGCGGAACAGGGCGTCGCGTTCCAGAAAGCCCAGGGTCTCGCGGAGCACGTCGTTGAGGTCCAGCTCCATGGGCCGCACCTCCATGCGCCGGGCGAATCCCAAAAGCCGGTGGGTCACGGCCCGGCAGCGGGTCACGGCCTGGAGGATGGAGTCTGTCATCGTGATGAAGCGCTGCGCCTTGGGCATGTCCTGGGCCGCGCAGGCCAGGTCCTTCATCAGGCCGGCCTTTTCGGCGATGATTGCCAGCGGGTTGTTGATCTCGTGGGCCACGCCGGCGGCAAGGCGGCCGATGGAGGAGAGCTTCTGTACATGCTCCATCTCCTGGAAGGCCAGGGTGCGCTTCTGCTCTGCCTCCATGAAGCGCCGTCGCACCAGGGCGGTGAGCAGGATCACGCCCGCTCCGGCCAGGAGCAGGCAGGTGGCCGCGCCGACGGCAAGAGCGCTACCGTCTTGCATGAGCACGGCCCAGTATCCGGGCATCGGCCGAGCCAGGCCGATGTATAGCGGAAACTCAGGAACAGGCCGGACAGTGCGGAGCATGCCGTCGACGCGGGCGGGTCCGCCGGAGGCGGAAATATCATTCCATATGGCGGGATCGCTCGCCGTGAGCAGGGGATGGTGGGCGCGATCCAGCAGTGCCAGAGAGGCCAGGGGCTCCCGCCGGGGCACGGCGGCCATCAGATCTTTCGGTGCGACCACGGCCACGGCAATGCGGCTGGGCCGGTCCGGATGGTCCGAGGCGGCCAGCACCAGCGCGGCGGGTTGTGCGCGGCCGTCCACGAGCAGGCTCCATCCGGCGGCGCGCGCCTGGCGCACGGCCTGGGCCTGGGCCGGGTCGGCAGGCGCTTCGTTTGCCGCAACCAGGGCGGTGGAGCGCAGAACCGCCGACCGTGTGACAGCGGAGTCCTCCCAGCCGTGCAGCGCGGCGGACTTCAGCTCGCCCAGGAGTTGGAAAAGCTGTACGTCCACGCGGTTGGCCAGCAGGTCGGCCTCGGTGCGCAGGTCGCGCTCGGCGTATGCCCTGTTCTGCGCGTTCAGGGCGTTGGCGCCGAGCCACGCCGGCACGAGGACGGCGGCCAGGAACAGGATGAGCGCCGCGGCCACGAGCCACCAGCCCAGGCCAGAGCCGGTCTCGCCTGTGGTTGCGCGTCGGGATGGTTGAATATGGTGCCGGGTCATCGCATTCCTTCTTGCTGGTTCCAACAAGGAAAGAGCGAGAAGGATGCCAAGATCAGACTAAATGAAAAGCGTGTGCGGGCAGTGGGTTATGTGGCGGAGAAAGGCGTCTGGCAGGGGCAGCCCTGTCAGCATTTTTTACACCTCGTCAAGGGAGTGGATCGTTCAGGAGGCGATCTCGGCCAGGTGGCTGGAAAGCGACTGGCGATAGGATTCCACCGCGCCGTCAGAGCCCATCACCATGTCGAGCTGGCGGGTATGCATGGTGAGGAAGCCGAGGGCCGCGAGACGCGAGACCATGGTCTCGGCCCGGCGGTTGTCCATGCGCGCACGGACGGCGTCGAAGTTGCGTACGGTGTCGAAGCCGAGATCGTCCAACAGCGAGGCCACGAGAGCCGCGCGGGACTCCCGCCTGTGCTGATCGGCCGCGCCGCCGGCAAAACGGAAGCTGATGTAGTTCTCGCGCGTGCGCTCGCCCACCAGTGCCTCTACCGTGGCGAAGTGGAAGCCGAAACGCGACTGGGCGCTCATGAAGTCCCTGGCCACCATGAAGTAGTTCTGCACGGCGTAGGCCGAGGGCATGGATGGCTCAAGGTTCGTGTTGAGCAGAGCCTCGTGGAAGATGGAGGCAAGGCCCTTCGTCTCTACGGCCGGCGGGCCGGCCCAGGGCACGGCGGTCATGCCGCGCCAGAACGCCTGGAAGGGCAGGGAGTCGATGTCCTCCACGCGGACCGTGTTGTTGTGGGTCTTGTCGTGGAAGGAGTCGCCCAGGTCGATGACCTTGAACTGGGAGCTCTTGCCACCGGCCAGGAGCCGGGCCGCGCGCTCGGGAAAGGGCGTGTCCTCGCCGAAATCGAACATGGCGAGCAGGGCGCGCTCGTGGCAGAATCGGAAAATATCGTGCATTGTCTGGCAGTTGCGTGCGGCAAATGCGTCGGACTGCGGGTCGAGCAGGGTGAGCCGGACGATGTGCGGCATCACGGCAAGGAGCATGGTGTGCACGGCCGAGCCGCGCATGAGGTTCGTGCGGGGCGCCGTGCGGGTCAGGCGTTCCTCCACGCGGCCGTCCAGCAGCACCATGGAGTCGGCGTCCACGGTGACCTCATCGCCGGGCGTGAGCCGGCGCATGGCGTCCACCATGCCGAAGAGTGCGGGCTTGTCCAGCTCGCGGGCCACGCTGGCCAGGTGCCCGGCCGCGCCGCCTTCCTCTGCTACGATGGCCGACGCCTCGGCCAGGGCGGGGGCGAAACGCGGCAGTGGCCGCTTGACCACGATCACGGCGCCGGCAGGCATGGTGAGCATGTCGGCCTCGCGCTCGATGCGATGCACCGGGCCGGCCGCCACACCAGGGCTGGCGGCGATGCCGCGGCCCAGCTCCCTGTGCGGTTCGGACTCTGATAAGGGCTGCAGCTCCCGGCGGGAGTCCGGCAGAGGCAGCTCCAGCTCGAAGGCGGAGACCTCGCGGTCAATGGCCGCCGGCAAGGGGCGCGACTGCAGCACAACGATGGCGCCGTCATCGGTTCCGGCCCATTCCATATCCTGCGGCTCGCCGAAGTGGCGCTCCAGCCGCATGACCAGATCGAAAATTTGTTTGGCCGTGGCCAGGTCGATGGAGGAGCGGCTTGCCAGGGAGGGATCCAGCTCCTCGCGGCAGACCCCCTCGTCCTCGAAGCAGACGGTGCGCTGGTGCTTGGCCGCGATGTCGTGCTCCAGCACGTCGCCGCTCTCGCGGTCCAGGGCGATGAAGTCCGCGGCGTCCGCGCCGTCCACGATCTGCTTGGGCAGGCCAAAGACGGAGTAGACGAGCGCGGAGTCGGCGCGCACGCCCAGGGGATCGCGGGAGTAGGCCACGCCGCCGGCCTCGGGCTCCACCATCTGCAGAACGCCTACGCACATCACGGCGCTCTCCTCGGGGATGCCCTTGGTCAGACGGTAGCTGATGGCCTCCAGGCTGTAGGTGGAGGCCACGACCTCCTTGTAGACGCGGGTCAGGGAGTCCACGCTCACATTGACGGCGGAGCGGTGCTGCCCGGCAAAGGATGCGCCGGTCTGGTCCTCGCCCAGGGCGCTGGAGCGGACCACGAGCCGCGGCGCGGCGCCGAGGCGTTGGGCCAGGCCCTCGCACGCCTCGCATATGGCGGTCTCCAGCGCGGGGGGCAGGGGTGATTCCAGCACCAGGGCCTGCAGCTCCAGGGCCAGGGTCATGCGGGAGGTGAGCTCGTCGCTCTTGGCCTGCATGCGGCGGTTGATTTCCTCGCGCAGGCCGGAGGCGGCCATGAACTCCTCGCATGCCGCTGCCGTGATGACGAAGCCGTCCGGCACCTGCATGCCCAGCACGTTCCTGGCCTCGCCCAGGCGGGCCATCTTCGGCCCCACCTGGTCCACATCCTGCTTGGTCACGGCGTCCATGGTCAGGATGCGCGGACCGGGCAGAACGTTGTCCTTGGCGTGGTGCGGCGCAAGGATGGCGTCTACCTCGCCCCGGATGGCGTCGAAGCGCTCCCGCAGCGTGGTCTGGCGCTCGCCCGTGATGGCTTCGAGATGTTTGATGGAGCGGTAGGCCAGGGTGGTGATGCGTGCGGCGGCCGCCCGAACGGCCTGGCCGCCGAAAGGACGCACGCCTCGTGCGAGGTCCTCCAGGCGGCCGATGTGCTCCAGGGCCTCATTGTTGCCCGAGAGCAGCAGCTTGAAGTTGTGATGGCGAGCCCTGAACCTTTGACGCAACGCTTCCAGCTCCTTTTCTCCAAGGGGTTCTTGATGCTGCTTCCGGGCGCGCATCCAGGAAAGGAACGGGACGAACAAGTTGGTCATAGAGTTCAGGGCTCGCACAATTCAGAGCAATTCAGGGCTTAGGTTTCCTTCTTGGCGGACTTTGTCATGGTCAGGCCGATGCCCTCGAAGAGCTCGAAGATGGCAAAGCCGTACCACACCGTATAGATCACGTAGAAGATCAGGGCGAAAGCCAGGATGGCGACGCGCTCGGTGGCCGGCGTGGGGTTCACGCCGTAGTAGTTGTACGACACTTCCACAGCCTTCGTCTTCACCTCGTCGATGATCTTCGAGGTGTCAAAGCGCTTCTGCAGCAGGAACTTCTTCGACGCGGTGGAGGCGTACATCCACCACGCATACAGAGCGGCCTTGGGCTCGATGCCGTATGCGTTCTGAAGGACCTCGCCGTTGTTGGCGAACATGGCCTCAGAGTCGCTCAGCATGCGGTCGAGCAGGGGGTTGATCTCGCCGCGCACGGTGAGGATGCCGTCAGCATAGGTGGCTTCCTGGCCCGTCGCATTGATGATGGTGGCGACGTTTTTGCCCACGCCTTCCGAGAGCTTGAGCTCCTGATCCGCAGACTTGGTCTCGAAGCCGGCAAGGCTGGTGCGAACCACGGCAAAGTGGCTGGCCGACGCCTTGGAGATGGAGTTGAACAATCCGTCCGCGGCGTGGAAGGCGTTGGTGCCTCCAAAGAGCGGCATGAACATGATGACCAGTATTGCCGCGAACGAGAGGGTCATAGTCAAACCGAAGGCGAACTTCTTCTTGTTCTTGATAAGCATGATCAGGCCTCCGCACGGAGCTTGGAGATGTTACGGAAGAACACGCTGAACACCCAGATGGCGAAGAGCCCCACCACGATAAAGAACGTGACGTTGCCGACCTGGGTGATGACCGCCGCCGTGGACTTGGACATGCTGATGTACTCCAGATCCACGAGCTTGGAGGGCAGGGCGAACAGCCGGTTCACGAAGCCCGCCATGATGGCGATGGCGTAGAAGCCGCGGATGTAGATGCCCTTGACCAGCTTTGTGGCCAGCGCGCCGATCTGGATGCCCACCAGGGAGCCCAGCAGCATGCCCATGGCCAGGGTGTAGAAGATGAAGCCGTAAATGGCGTACTGGGTGATGGACGCGAAGCCAGCGGTGAAGATGATCTGCAGGATGTCCGTACCCACGGTGGTGAAGGAGGAGACGCCCAGGACGTAGACGAACATGGGGAAGGTGAGGAAGCCGCCGCCCACGCCCATGATGGCGGCCACGAAGCCCACGAACGCGCCGCACAGCGCCACGTAGATCGCGGGGATTTTCTTGCCACCGGGGGTCAGGTCCTCGTCAAAGGTGATCATGGGAGGAATGCGGGAGCCCTGCAGGATGGCCGGCAGGCTCTTCTTCGTATTGGCCTCGCCCTTGCCGCCGTGGCCGTGTGCGTCGCCATGCTCGCCGCGGCGATAGGAGCGGATGAAGTCCGTCATCGCATATATGCCGAGGAAGCCCAGCAGGATGACGTAGACAAAGCTGATGAACGAGTCGGAGAGCATGGGGTCGAACTCGTAGATGGCGCGGTTTATTATACCGCCGCCGAGCACGCCGCCGATGGAGCCCACCAGGAAGGCGATGGCCAGGCTGACCGAGACGTTGCCCAGCTTTTTGTGCGCCACGGTGCCCATGATGGCCTTGGCGAAGATGTGGAAGAGGTCCGTGCCCACGGCGAGGATGCCCTTGATGCCCGCGCTCATGAGGGCCGGCGCGATGATGAAGCCTCCGCCGGCGCCGATGCATCCGGTGATGAGGCCGGCGCACAGGCCGATGGCGATGGAGACGCCGAAGATGGCGGGCGTGTAGTACGCCGGGCTGTATGCGTGTTTGCCGCCCAGGATGGACGGCATGTCCTGCCCGCCGGCCAGGACGTAGCCAGTGAAGAGCAGCAGCGGCAAGGTCACCGCGAGGATGATGATCATCCGCTTTCTGCTGCTGAGGATGTTCATGGAGGCCTCGAACTCCCAGCGCGCCTGGGCGCGTGCAGCCTCCCGCATGAACCCATAGGTCTGGCGAAGCATCTTTCTCATGGTTTCTTTCCTTTGGTTGTTACCGGGTTGCAGAACCGTTTATTTTATGGCGGAGCCGATTCCCTCAGCGAGACGCTTTCGCTCCGCGGCATCGAGCAGCTTGTCGTAGAGAGCATCCAGGTCGATGGGCTTGAGGCAGTAGTCGAAGGCGCCCATCTCCAGGCCGGCCAGCGCGCTGTCCGTATCCACATGGCCGGTGAGGAAGATGACCTCCGTATCCGGCGCGAGCTCCTTGATGGCGCGGAATGTGTCCACGCCGTCCATCCCGGGCATGCGCATGTCCAGCACCACCACGTCGGCCAGCCGCTCTTCCAGGGCGGCCAGGCCCTTGGGGCCGGAGTTGGCCGTGCGCACGTCCAGGCCGCGCTTGCCCAGACGCTTTTTCAGGATGTCGGAAAAGGGGACCTCGTCGTCGATGATCAGGACGTCGAGCGTCTTGTCGGGACTCATTGCGTTGCCCTCGCTTTGCATGCGGCCTTCGTGATCTTGTGGAAGAGCACGTCGAGATCGCAGGGTTTGAGGAGGTAGTCGCTGGCGCCCAGGGTCACGCCCTCGCGCGCGGCCTGCTCCGAGCCGTGGCCGGTGAGCATGATGACCGGGGTTTCCGGAGCCACGATGCGCACCGTCTTGAGCACGTCCAGACCGCTCATCTCCTCCATTTTCAGGTCCAGAACCATCACGTCGTACTCATACTTGCGCATCAGCCGCAGCGCCTCCGCGCCGGAAAGCACGGGCGTTACCTCCACCCCGCGGCGCGTCAGCCGTTTGGTCAGCACGTTCACGAAGCTCTCCTCGTCGTCGACCAGGATCAGCCGGATGGGGCGTGTCGCATTCTCTGCGTTCATCGCGTCCCTCCTTTCGGTTGGTTCAGACTGAAGGAGCTCACGGCGGATTCGGGAGTCCGGGGGATGCGGATGCGGAACTCGGCGCCTTGACCCACCGCACTGTTCACGGTGATGTCGCCGTTCATGTTCTTGATGAGGCCGTAGCAGACCGCGAGCCCCAGGCCGGTGCCCCGGCCCACGGGCTTGGTGGTGAAAAAGGGGTCGAAGATTTTGGGCAGCACGGACTCCGGAATGCCCGGCCCGGTGTCGCGGATTTCGATCTCCACCACGGAGTCCAGGGTGCGCGAGGCTATGGACAGCTTGCCGCCGGTTTCCTCCATGGCGTCGAGGCTGTTGTTGATGAGGTTCAGCAGGATCTGCTGCATCTCCGTGACAGACGCCTGGATGTGCGGCGGCAAGGGCGAGAGCCTGGTCTCGATATGCACGTTGGCGTAGCGGGCCTTGGAGGCCACGAGCTCCACGGTCTCCAGGATCAGGCTGTTCACGTCCAGGGCGCAGCGTTCCGGCTCGGTCTTGCGCGCAAAGGACAGGAGCTTCTGGGTGATGTCCTTGCAGCGGTTGCCCTGGGTGCGGATCTGGTTCACGGCGCGCTGGATCTCCTGCACGTCACCCGGTTCGCCCTCGGGCGCATCCTCCAGGATGTCCTGAATCCAGCCGGCCTCCTCCACCATGACGGCCACGGGGTTGTTGATCTCGTGGGCGATGCCGGCGGCCATCTCGCCCAGGGAGGCCATCTTGGAGGCGTGCACCACCTGCTCGTTCATCTTTTCCTTGTCCGCATCGAGCTTGGCGATATAGGCCACCACCCGCCGCGTGAGCAGGATGGCCGTGACGATGATGCCCAGGGAGCCGAGGGCCAGCACCGAGAGGACGATGAGCCGGGCCTGGTAGAGGTCGCGGAAGGCGTCGGCCGCGATCTGCTCGTAAATCATCACCCAGTCGCCCTGCTTGAGCGTGGCCAGCACGTACACGGCGTCGGCGTTGGTTTCGCAGGAGTGTCCTTCCGTAAATACGAGGGTCGGCCCTACGGCGTGGTCGGCCGGCAGGGACTCGCGCATGAGCTCCAGCAGGAGCTCCTTGCACTGGGAGAAATCGGAGCGCGGCTGAGTCTGGAAATCGCCGGCGCGGTTGACGATGAAGGCGTGGCCGGTCTCGCCGATGCGGATGTTTTCCACGAGGCGGGTGAAGGCTTCGAAATCAACGGTCGCGCGCAGAATGTAGCGGCGGCCGCCCCATTCCCGGCTGGCGGCCACGATGAAATGCGGCTGGTTGCGGATGCCCATGAACATGTCGCTGATGAAGTGGTCGTTCTCCATGGCCTTCTTGAACCACTCCGCCTTGGCGTACTGGGCGTTGCCCAGCTGGAACGGCCCGGCGTACGCCTCCAGGCTGCCGGCGTCGTTCACCAGGCCGATGTCCACGAACACCCGGCCGTACTGGGTGTGCAGCGTGTACAGCAGCTCCTTGAGGAAATCGTTGCGGCGGAGATCTTCCAGCGGGCAGGCGTCCATGAGCGTCTTGATGGAGGCGAGGCGTTCGGCCAGGTGCGAGTCCACGATGTCGCGGTGCTTGCTCACCAGCTCTTCGAGGTGGGCGATGGTCTTGCCCCGATAGGCCGTGTGGAACAGGTGCGCGAAGACGCCGCCGACCACGATGAGCGGCGTGAGCGAGACGAAGATGATCAGCAGGCTGATCTTTTTCGATAGCGTGGAGCTCAGCGAGGGCGTGGTCACGAACGAACACTCCATGGTCGGAAGTATGGGGGACGTCGGACATTCCGGCCTCCCTCGACCCTGTAAAAGGCAAGGGATATGCCAACGCGAAAGGAGTGTGTGAAATATATAACAAGCTGGAATCAGGACCGAAAATGGAGGTGGCTCTTCAGCGGCAGCCAGGCGGGGCGGGAAGTGGCGTCAGCTTCTTTTACAGTACGTAAAAGCAACAGATTGCCGGAGCAGGATGGAGGCGGGGAAACAGGGATCGCTATTCCGCAGGTCGCGGAACGATCAGCGAAGCCCCGGAGTGGGGCGCAGAAAAAGAGATGTGCGGCAGGAGGTTACGACCGGTCTACATTAGTGGACAAGCCAGGAGCGAGTCGGCGGGAAACGGCCGGTGCGGCAGCCGGGCTGGCAAGTTATGAACAAATTGTTTCAGATAGACTGTGCCAAAACCACATCGGCAAGGCGCATGGGAAGCTCAAGGCCGACGCATATTCGGCAATACGTGAGGGTCTGAACGTTTCGCGCAGCGCAGCCGGTGAGGGAGTCGGGCTGCCTGTCAGGAGCCCGGACCGGTCACCTTGGCGCTCAACGCCAGGCGGTGCTTGTCTATCTTGGCCAGCAGCGTGGGCCGGGTGAGCCCCAGGAGCTTGGCCGCGCGGGTCTTGTTGCCGTCGGTCATCTCCAGGGCGCTCTGGATGAGCAGCGAGGACATGGCGTCCATGGCGTTCTCGTATGGCTTTTCCGCCTGCGAGGAGAGCAGGGCGTTCTGCACCCAGCGCTTCATCGCGTCCCGGGGCGCAGCCTCGGCAGTGCCTTTGGCCGCCGGATGGCGCAGGGAGGACTCCACCTCCTTGCCACTGAGCGGCGCGCCCTTGCTGAAGATGATGGCCTTCTGCAGGCAGTTGGAGAGTTCGCGCACGTTGCCCGGCCAGGGGTAGCGCAGCAGGGCGGACTCGGCTTCCTGCGTCAGCCCCGGATTGGAGAGGTCCATTTCCTGGGCGTGCAGGCTGAGGAAGTGCCGCGCCAGCAGGGGGATGTCGTCGTGCCGCTCCCGCAGCGGCGGCAGCATCAGGGTAACGACCTTGAGCCGGAAGTAGAGGTCCTCGCGGAAGGTGCCTTCCCGCACGGCCTTTTCCAGGTCACGGTTGGTGGCGGCGATGATGCGCACATCCACGGGTATGGCCTCGCCCCCGCCCAGGCGTTCGATGGTCTTTTCCTGCAACAGGCGCAGGATTTTGGCCTGGATGGCCAAGGGCATGTCCCCGATCTCGTCCAGGAACACGGTGCCGCGCTGGGCCAGCTCGATCTTGCCGATGCGGCGGGAGGACGCGCCGGTGAAGGCGCCTTTCTCGTAGCCGAAGAGCTCGCTCTCCAGCAGGGTCTCCGGGATGGCCACGCAGTTGATGACGCTGAAGGGCTTGTTGGCGCGGGAGCTGTACTGGTAGATGGCGCGCGCCACCAGCTCCTTGCCCGTGCCGGACTCGCCGCGGACGAGCACCGTGGCGTCCGTGGGCGCGACCCGGCCGATGGACTTGTATACCTCCTGCATGGCGGCGGAGCGGCCCAGCACCGCGTCCATGCTGGCGCGTGGCTCCATGCCGGCCTTCTCGGCCATGTCCCTGCGCCGCTCTCCGGCTTCCAGCGCCTTCTCGATGAGGTCGAGCATGGTGGGGATGTCGAAGGGCTTGAGCACATAATCATAGGCCCCGAGCTTGGTGGCCTCCACGGCGGTTTCCATGGTGCCAAAGGCGGTCATCACGATGACCTGGGGCGTGGGCTCCAGCTCGCGCAGCCGGCTGAAAGTCTCCAGGCCGTCCATGCCGGGCAGCCGGACGTCCTGGATCACCAGGTCCACGCCGCCTTGTCCGGCCCGCTCCAGGCATTGCTCGCCCGAGGCGGCCGTCTCCACCACGTATCCGCGGTCCGCCAGCAGCTTGCTGAAGCTGCGTCTCAGCTGCGCGTCGTCGTCTACAATAAGTATGGTGCTCATGCCGATTGCTCCATTCTGGGCAGGCCGATGACAAAGGTGGCGCCGCGGCCCGGTTCCGAGGTGGCGTGCAGCCAGCCGCCGTGCTCCTCCACAATGCGCTTGGAGATGGCCAGGCCGAGGCCGGTGCCGTCCTCCTTGGTGCTGGTGAAGGGCTCGAAAAGCTTGGCCTGGACGTTGGGCGGCAGGCCCGGCCCGGTGTCGGTCACGCGGATGATGTCCACCCGGCCGTAGGGCTCGATCACGCCTTCCTCCTCGTCAATGGTGATGGAGCCGCCCTCGCCCATGGCCTCCATGGCGTTGATGATAAGGTTGACCAGGACCTCCTTGAGCTGGTCCGGGTCGCCCAGCACGAGCTGCAGCGGCGCCTCGCGGTTCACGGTCACGTCGATGCGCATGGAGTCTACCTTGTGGCGCAGAAGCTGGAGCGCCTGATCCACCACGGCCGAAGGGCTGACCGGCTGCGGCTTCAGCTTGGGCGGGCGGGAGAACTCCAGGAAGTTCTTGAGGATGGTGTCGATGAAGTCGATCTCCTCGCCGATGACCTCAAGGTCCTCGCGCGTCTCCGTGGTCAGCGGCAGGCTGCGCTCCAGAGTGAAGAGGCGCATCTTTACGGACGTCAGCGGATTGCGCACGCTGTGCGCCACGCCGGCGGCGAGACGGCCGATGGTCGCCAGCTTCTCGGCCTGGAGCAGATCCTCCCGGCTCTTGGCCAGCTTGTCCTGCGCCTGGCCCACGTCCTTGAGCAGGAGCTGGATACGGTCGCCCAGGTACTCCACCTCGTCCGCCACGGACGCTTCCTTGGCCGTCTTGTCCGCGCTGTTGGAGAGCACGTCCGTGAGCCGGTGGATGGGGGCCAGCACCCGGCGGATAATGATGATGGCCAGCAGCAGGCCCAGGATGGCGGCCGCCGGAATGGCCGACCATGCCAGCCAGCTCAGCAGCCGGAACTGGTCGCGGTACTCGGCGATGAGCGTGGTGATGTTCTGCTTCTGTTGCTGCTTGAACTTGCTGCAGAGGGAGTTGACCTCGAAGAACCGCTTGCGCGCATCGGCATGCAGGCGCACGCCGCGCTCGCGCTGCCCTTCCATGAACAGGTTGATGACCCGCTCCTTGAGCACGGAGTAGCGGACATACTCCCGCTCGATGGCGAAGAGCATGTTCCGCTCGTCCTCGGTGCGCGCCATGTCGAAGGAGGCGCGCCACCATGTCTCGAAGTCTTCTTTGGACTTGGCCAGCAGCTCCAGCCAGCTCTCGTCGCCGTCTATGAAGTAGTAGCTCACGTAGCCGCGCTGGGAGAGCAGGGCGCGTTGCATCTCCTGGGCCGCGTCCAGGGCTTCGGCCCCTTGCTCCATGGTGCGGGCGAACAGGGACTGCGTGCGCTGCACGTACCACAAGGTGACCAGGGCGCCGGTGAGGTTCACCGCCACCAGGATGCCGAGCAGGATGAAGATGCGACTCCGCAGGCCGAGAATACGCATCGGAAAAACCCCGTGCTGTAAGTGTGCGGTACGGGACGCCGTGGGCCATACCGCGGACGATACCGCGCCAATACCGTAGGCGATATCGTGGACGGACCATACCGTGAACTTTGACGAACGCCTAGCCCGCAGTCATGTTCGCGCCGTGTTGTGCTGCGGCCTGTTTGTTGCCTGCTTCCGGCGATGGCAATGCCAAGGTCCGGCTGCAGGCGCGAGGGGAAAAGCAACGACCGTGCCACGCGGGCAGGCGCTATTATATAGGAAGGGAGACGTCGGTGATTGTGGGTGGCGAGGTCTTGCGGCCGGAGACAGGGGTGTGTGCGGGCTGGTTCCGGAGCGTGCTCGGGGCGGCGCATCTGACCGCACGCCACCCCGGACTGATGGGTACGGCGGCGCTACTTCTTCTTCATTTCCTGGCCGCAGCAGGACAACGGCACGGTGCACGCGCCTTGCTCGCCGGGCTTGCAGGAGCAGGATTTTTCCACTTTCAGGGTCAGACCGCACTGTTCGCATTGATACACGTCACCGGACTTCATTTCGTGGCAATGGGCCATGGTGATTCTCCTTGGTTTGCGGCCATGCAGCCGACATGGTCGTGTGGTTCAGTCCGCACGGATATGCGGAGGATATTGGGCCACCATACCACGCTGCCGCTGTGCCCGCCATGGTGAGAACGAGGAAAACGGGTGCGGGTCTGGACGTTATCAATGTGTCATATAGTAAAAATTGATACATTCGCTCCAGGACCATCAGGACTATGAATTTTTTCCACCCATTGCCGGGTGCTATAGTTCGCGGAATTTCAACCCTGCACCGCAAGGAGAAAAGCCATGGCGGAATCGGCATACAAGGAGATGTGGGAGAAGCTGAACCTCGACATCGATGCGCACGAGGGCCTGCTTGAGGTCCTGGGCAAGTTCTACGGCGACATCTACCTGTCCCAGCAAGGGCGTCTGCAAGGCGCCGAGTACCTGGACTTCGTGCTCTCCGAGGTGCACGGCCTGCGCATAAAAGAGCTGCAGGACGCCAAGGCCCAGGGGCGTAAGATCATCGGCAGCTTCTGCGTGTTCGTGCCCGAGGAGCTGACCCTGGCAGCCGACGCCGTGCATGTGGGGTTGTGCTCCGGCGCCGATGCCGGCACCGAGATGGCCGAGACCATGGTGCCGCGCAACACCTGCGCGCTGATCAAATCCTTCGTGGGTTTCAAGCTTGCCAAGATCTGCCCGTTTACGGAAAGCTGCGACGTCGTCGTGGGCGAGACCACCTGCGACGGCAAGAAGAAGGCGTACGAGGCCTTTGCCGAGCACGTGAACATGTATATTATGGAGGTGCCGCAGCAGAAGAACGCCTGCGACCACGACTTGTTGCGCGCCGAGATGAAGCGCTACATGGAGGAGCTGGAGAAGCTCACCGGCAAGACCATCGGCGTGGACGACATCAAGAAGGGCATTGCCATCGCCAACGGCAAGCGCAAGGCCATCCAGGGGCTCAACGCCCTGCGCAAGGCCGATCCCGCGCCCATCTCCGGCCGCGACGCCCTGCTCATCAACCAGATCAGCTTCTACGACGACCCGGTGCGCTTCACCGCCAAGATCAACGAGCTCTGCGACGAGATTGAAGCGCGCATCGAGAAGGGCGAGGGCGTTGCGCCCAAGGGCACGCCACGGCTCCTGCTCGCCGGCTGTCCCATGGCCGTGCCCAACTGGAAGCTGCCCTACATTGTGGAAGGCTCCGGCGCCGTTGTGGTGGGCGAGGAGTCGTGCATCGGCAGCCGCAACATCCGCGACCTGGTGGACGAGGACGCGACAGCCAAGGCCACCACGGTGGACGAGCTGTTGGACCTGCTGACCGACCGCTACATGAAGATCGACTGCGCCTGCTTCACGCCCAACGACGAGCGCCTGGACAACATCGCGGACATGGCCGAGGAGCTGGGCGCACAGGGCGTGATCCACTACGCGCTGCTGTTCTGCCAGCCCTACTCCCACGAAGCCTTCAAGGTGGACAAAACCCTGCAGGCCAAGGGCGTGCCCATGCTGGCTATCGAGACCGACTACGGCATGGAGGACGTGGAGCAGCTCAAGACGCGCATCGAAGCCTTTGTGGAGACGCTGGAATCGTGAGCGGCCTGTTCGCGGGCATCGATATCGGCTCGCGCTCCATAGAGCTTATTCTGCTCGAAGACGGCGGGGTCGTTCGCAGCGGGCGTCTGCCCACCACGTTCGACCCCGCCGCCCAATGCCGCACGCTGCTGGACGGTGTGCGGCCGAAGCGGCTGGTGGCCACGGGCTACGGCCGCAGCCTGATGGAGAAGCTGGCCGGGGAGCTGGCTCCCGGTCTGGACGTGCAGACCGTCACCGAGATCAAGGCCCACGCCCTGGGGGCGCATCACCGTTTTCCCGAGGCGCGCACCGTGCTGGACATCGGCGGGCAGGACACCAAGGCCATCGCCCTGCTGCCCGGCGGCAAGGTGGGGAAGTTCGAGATGAACGACCGCTGCGCGGCCGGCACGGGCAAGTTCCTGGAGTACACGGCCGGGGTGTTCCAGATTCCGGTGGAGGAGTTCGGGACCTACGCCCTGCAAGGCGATGCCGCGCCGGACATCACCAGCATGTGCACGGTCTTTGCGGAGACCGAGGCCACCTCGCTGATGGCGCAGGGGGAGAAGCCGCAGAACATCGCCCTGGGCCTGCACGAGGCCATTGTCAAACGCACCGCGAACATGCTCTCGCGGGTGGGCTTGCAGTTCCCGGTGGTGTTTGCCGGCGGCGTTGCCCACAATCCCTGCGTGCGGGAGCTGCTCTCCAGAAAGCTGAACGCCCGCCTGGGCGAGGAGCTGCTCGTCTCGGACGATCCGGACATGAACGGCGCCTTGGGCGCAGCGCTCTGGGCTGCGCGGCAGAGCTAGGGAAGAATCGAAAAGCCCTTTCCCTGGCCGGATTGCAGAGAAAGGCGCGACGGTGCAACGCCGTTGCCGGGTGCCTGTTCAGGCAACCATTCATGGTTGTTGACTAATTTTGATATGGAAGTCGGCGCAGGGGCGTCTGGCGCGCATTGGATGCGGCAGATGGGTGCGCTGCAAGGGCATGCGCTCCGGTTCCGAGACGTACGGAATCCGTATGTAGCGCATGCGTTTCGGGCGGCCCCCTTTGCATCGGGGGCACGCGTGGGGCGCGCCTACTCCCCGAGCAGGATCTCGCGGATTTTCTGCTCCTTGTGCCCGACGACCACTTCGTCCCCGATAACGAGCGTGGGGAAGGATATCGCCGGGTTATAGCCTTTGAGCTCGCGCATCCTTTCGTTGCGATCCTCGCCGGCCAGGCGGTCTACGTACAGGGTGTCGAAATCGACGCCCAGGGAGATGAGCAGTTCCTTGACCTTTGCGCAGTGCATGCACGTGCTGAGTGCGAAAAGCAGGGGCTTGGACATGGCGTCTCCAATGTTCAGGACCAAGAGGGGAAAGGTGACGGGGGATCTGTACCGCGCCGGTCCTGTATCAGGACCCGGTGTGCGGACCTTTCCAATTATTCTTTATACACGATTTCGTGACCGACGCCCAACTCGACAGCTGTTGTTGAATTCTGACCGAGCGGGTGCAGGTGCTCCTTGGGCGTTCACGACGTTCGTCACTCCATATAGTGGCAGCCTTTGCTTTCCGGATTGCGCAAGGCGCTGTTCGCCACGATGTAGGCGGCGTAGCTGCTGTGGAAGATGTCCACGAGCGGCTTGGACAACGGCGTGCGCTTGTAGAACTCGGTGAGATTGCCGTAGAGGCTGCGCAGCTCTTCCACGGCCCGTTTCAGCCGTTGCCGGGTGCGGGTTATGCCCACGTAGTTCCACATGGTGCTCTGGATTACGCCCCAGTCCTGCGCCAGCAGGGCCGGGTCCGGCTCTTCGGGGATTGCCGGCTCGCTCCAGTCCGCGATGTCATCCAGCAGCCTGCGTATGGCAGCGCGCCTGTGGGAGAGCTGTTTGGCAATGTGCACGCCGGCGGACTCGCCCCAGAGCACACCCTCCAGCAGCGAGGTGCTGGCCAGCCGGTTGGCTCCGTGCAGGCCGGTGCAACTGCACTCGCCCACGGCGTAGAGCCCGTTGATGTCGGTGCGGCCGTACGAGTCGCAGACAACGCCGCCGCACTGGTAGTGCGCGGCCGGAACCACCGGGATCTGGTCGCGGGTAATATCCAGCCCGAGCTCCAGACATTTCTTGTGGATGGTGGGGAAGCGCTGCGTCAGGTCGCAGGTCATCTCGCTGCAATCCAGAAAGACGCAGGGGTCGCCGGAGCGGTGCATCTCGTCCACAATGGCGCGGGAGACCACGTCGCGCGGGGCCAGCTCGCCGCGGGGATCGTAGCGCAGCACGAAGCGCTCGCCCGACCCGTTGCGCAGCAGCGCCCCTTCGCCGCGCATGGCCTCGGTGATGAGGAAGCGGCGGCGGCTCTTGTGGTACAGCGCCGTGGGATGGAACTGGACGTACTCCACGTTCATCAGCCGGGCGCCGGCGCGGTGGGCCATGGTCAGGCCGGAGCCGCGCGCACAACGCGCGTTGGTGGAGTGCAGGAATATGCGGCCCATGCCGCCGGTGGCCAGCACGGTGAACTCTGCGAGCACGGTCTCCATGTGTTGGGCCGACTCGTTGAACACGTACGCGCCGAGGCACTGGTTCAGCCGCTGGTAGCGGTTGGTCAGGGATCGCGCGTGGTGCTGGCTGGTGATGAGATCCACGGCCGTGCGCCGGCTGAGGACGCGGATATTGGGGTGCGCCTCCACGGCCAGGATGAGGCGCTCCATGATGGCCCGGCCCGTGTAGTCGGCGCAGTGCAGCACCCGGTGGATGCTGTGGCCGCCTTCGCGCGTCAGGTCGTACTCCTCGTCTTTGTCCATACCCTGGGTGGCGAAGCGCACGCCGATGCGGTCCATGAGCACGCGCTCCACGGCGCCTGCGCCCTTGGTGGCCAGGTAGCGGACGGCCTTGTCGTAGGAGTGGTAGCAGCCGGCCTTCTTGATGTCCCGCATGAGCAGCGCCGGGGAGTCCTCCTGCCCGGTATAGACGATGCCGCCCTGGGCGTAGACCGTGTTGCCGTCGTCAAGCCGCGGGCCCGTGGTCAGCAGGATGACCTCGAAGCCCTGGTCCGCGATGTTCAGTGCGCAGGACGCGCCGGCGATGCCGGAGCCGATGACAAGGGCGTGGGCGAGGTGTCGCGTTCTCGACATGCGCTAGGCGTCTCTGCGGCTCAGTGTCGAGCTCGCATCTGGAGATTCTCCACAGGACGTACGGCGCGACTCCGGCACTTGATTCCGGAGCGCACCGTACGGTTCCTGAAGTGCGGCATGCTTAGGCATGCGCGCATACCGTTTCCCTAGAGCAGCCACGCTGGGTATCCGGTAAAGAGAAAAAGCCGCAGGCGTTGGCGCGGGTGTTGTTGCGCCGGCCCGAAACATAGAGACCGCCGGAGTCCTCCACCGAGTACTCGGTCACCACGCCGTTGGTCACCAGCAGATCCAGGGCGCCGAGACAGCGCGTCCGGAAGCCGTGGGAGCTGGTGCTGCGCATACCGCACAGCTCGCTCAGGGTGGCGAAGTTGGAGGAGAAGCCGGCAGGGATGATCCAGAGCACGCCGTGCAGCCATTTGGCCAGGCCGTTGGCGCCCATGGCGCGGCGTTCCTGCATCAGCAGATCCAGCCCGCGCATGGAGCGGATGGAGTCGGCGAAGTCGCTGTTGACCTCCACCAGGCTCGCGCCTGCTCCCTCGTCCAGCAGGGCGCGGTTCACCAGTCGGGTCATATAGCGGTAGCCGTCGCCCTCGATGCCGATGGTGCACTCCTGCAGCCGGGCCAGGCTTTCGCACACGCGTTTGCGGGTGGCCGCGTCGTTGCGCTTGCCCAGCGTCCTGACGAGCTGGGCGTGCTCGGTCCAGGCGCCGCGCCTGCGGGAGCTGCCCGCCGCGGCGGTGCAGTGCAGCAGCACGTCGAGATCGAACTGGTCAAGGGGCGCGCCGCTGTATGTGTAGCGTTTGCTCCGGGACAGGCTGGCGAGCGGAGCCTCGCGGACCAGCTCGCGGTGTCCGGTTCCGGCGCTGAACAGGCTGGAGACAAAGTAGCGTATGGGCTTTTGCACGTTGAAGGAGACGGGCGACGTCTCGAAGAAGTCCTGGCTGTTCAGAGCCAGAGGGCCGACGGCAGCGGTATCTTCCGGATCGTGGAACGGTAAAAACGTGCTGAACATGGCTCTTTCCTCATTGTTGGACTGCCGGCGCCGATGCGACGTCGGCAAGTTCCTCGCAGATCTGGACAAAAACGGCGTCCATGGCGGGCAACGCTGCCAGACGCTCCGCCAGCGCCGTCGGGGGCATGTCCTTTTCGTTGCACGAGGCTCTGCCGATGCCTTCGTAAAAGGCTGGCTGCCGGTTGTGCAGAAATTCCAGGAATCGTTCGCCGCGCACGAAAAGCCCCCGGCGCAGAAACGTGCTGGCAAGCTCGCGTGCGAGAAAGTTGAACAGACGCACATGGACGAAGCACTCGGGACCGCTTGTGGTCTCCACGTCGTCCGGCGCGTTCAGGGAAATGCCTTCGCGCATGGGCGCGTAGTAGCCGCCGCGGCGCATGGTGGCGCCGACAACGCCGGGCATGGCCGCGGAAAAGGCGAGATGGTCGTCCGGGTTCACGATGGCCGTGTCGAGGTCGTCCACGGGCTTGCCATTCAGGAAAATCGTCTGGATGCGGATCTGGGTGTAGTCGCCGCAGACTCCCATCTGCATGCAGAGGAACTCGCGCACGGAGCAGCCCGACTCGCAGATGACCAGGAAGCCGCCCTGGAGCAGGAGCTCGAAGTCCTGCGGACGCCTAGTCTGCAGCGCAACGCGGGCCACGCTGTCGGACGCAAGGGCGTCGCCGGGCGGGAGGGGGGTGTCGAGAAGGGGCATGCGCATTGGCTCGAACCCCTCAATTGGGCTGTTTAATGGGGAAGGGGCCCCGACGGTCCCTTCCCCATGTGGAGGATGGAGGGCTGAATAAGGCGGATGTTCTGATCCAGCGCCTCGACGGGTACGCTTTTTGGAACGCCATGCTGGCGAGCGTCTCTTCGAGTCTGCTCGTCCTTCTGAGGAGGCACTTGCCGGACGCAATGGCGACGTCCGTGGTCAGTTGCAAGCCGAGCATGGCGTTGATGCCGTCGATCCTGGCCGCAAAAGTCGTGGGCAGATCGAAATGTGTATCGGCGTTCAGGCCCGATCCCGGGAGGACGCATGCCGCGTTACGTACGGGCCGCATTATGGCGCAGCCACGATAGCCACCAAACGTGGCCGCGCCGATGCCCCCCTGACCTTTTTGCGGATATGCCTGGGATTCGCCGCAAAATGTGTCGTGGTTTTCGCCCACATCGATGCACATGGTCTGTTTCATGTCAGTTACTCATGTCGCGATGCTGCGCGTCTCCACCGTGTTCGCCTGTCTGCTGCCGGCTGCCTAGTCCTTCAAAAGCCCGTGGAGCATGCGCATGTGGGAGCGTTCTTCCTCGATGCATTTCTGGACCATGGGTTTTTCGGAGTCCGGGACGAGTTCTTTCATTTCCAGGAAGAAGAGCAGTGTATCTTTTTCGAAGGCGAGGGCGATGTTCACGGCGGTGACCATGTCGCTGGCTTCGGAGGCCAGGCGTTCTGCGATGCCGCCGCTGAACAGGGCGTGTGAGTCGATGAGCGCTTCGAGGTACTCCTGGTACTCATTGGCATTGGAGTAGGCCGGCATTTCGATTTCGCCGAGGCGGTTTTTGAGGGCCTGGAAGATCGCCTCGTGCTTGGCCTCTTCGCCGGCCATGAAGGTGAAGAGATCACGGGCGGCCTGTGCCGAGGCGGCATTGGCCACGTTGCGGTAGAAGGCCTGGCCTTTTCGTTCTATTTCCACGGCGGCCTGGGCCACCTCGTTGGCTTTGAAGAACTTCATGTGCGTTCCTTTTCTCGCGCTGGCTTACAGCTCGTTGGGAAGTTCGCCCAGCTCGGCCGCGGTGAAGACAGGGCCGTCCACACAGACATACTTGTCGCCGATGTTGCAGCGGCCACAGATGCCCACGCCGCATTTCATGCGTTTTTCCAGGGTGGTGATGATCTGGGTGTCCTCGAACTTGAGCTTTTTGAGCGCCTGCATGGTGAACTTGATCATGATGGGCGGGCCGCAGGTGACGGCCACGGTGTTCTCGGCGCTGGGCTCCATTTCCAGGAGCACGTTGGGGATGAGTCCCACGGTGTGCTCCCAGCCTTCGGACGGGTTGTCAATGGTGAGCACGGTATTGAGGTCCTTGCGCTCCAGCCATTCGGGCAGCTCGTACTGGAAGGCCATGTCCTGCGGGCTGCGCGCGCCGTAGAGCAGGGAGATGTCGCCGTAGTCGGCGCGGTTGTCGAGCATGAAGAGCATGAGGGTGCGCAAGGGGGCCATGCCGATGCCGCCGCCGATGAAGACGATGTTCTTCCCTTTCATGGACTCGTAGGGGAAGTAGTTGCCCAGGGGGGCGCGCACGCCGATCTTGTCGCCGGCCGAGAGCTGGTGGAGCTTGCTGGTGAGCTCGCCCACGCGCATGACGCTGAACTGGAGGTACTCTTTGCGGGTTGGCGGCGAGTTGATGACAAAGGTGGACTCGCCCACGCCGAAGACGGAGAGCTGTCCGACCTGTCCGGGCTCGTAGGTGAACTCCCGCATTTTTTCCTCGTCGTCGAGGATCACGCGGAAGGTTTTGATATTCGGGGTCTCCTGGATGACCTCCTGAATGGTGGCGATCTCCGGGAGATACAGGTTTTTCTCAGGCATGTTCGTCATCATCGGTGGCGTCCTCTAACTGGCCTTGGTTTCTGCGGCAGCGGTCTCGATGGCGCGCTGGACGATCTCGCGGATGTCCACGCTGACCGGACAGCTCTTGATGCACCGGCCGCAGCCGCAACAGGCGATGAGCCCGTCATGCAGGCCGGGGTAGTAGCTGAACTTGTGACCGACGCGGTTCTTCAGGCGGTGGGCCTTGGTGGGCCTGGGGTTGTGGCCGCTGCCCTCCAGGGTGAAGAGGTAGGACATGCAGTTGTCCCAGGAGCGCACGCGGTGGCCCTGCGAGCCGCAGGTCTCGTCCGTGATGTTGAAGCAGTAGCAGGTGGGGCAGAGGTAGGTGCAGGCCCCGCAGCTGATGCACTTGGCCGAGACGTCCTCCCAGAACTCCATGTTGTCGAAGAGCGCCAGCAGGGCTCCGCGGGCCTCGCTCACGTCCACGGCCTCGCCGAGCTGTTCGCGGGCGTCCTTCTTCATCTGGGCCGCGGCGTCCTGCTGCTCT